>CAVCPY010000127.1:0-10925 GCA_963604245.1 Eggerthellaceae bacterium | reverse complement strand
AGCTCGAGCTCGACAGCAACGGCGGCGTCGGGAATATGTTCTACGACGACCCGGCCCTGAGCCGAGCCGTCATCACAAGGGCGAAGTAGCGCCGGAACCATCTGAAAACCGGGACGGGGCGTGGCGCTTGTGCGTCCTCCCCGTTTCGGCTTTTCTGTCGGGAGGCTGCAAAAACATTTTAGGTGTCCCCTCGGTTGGGGACACGGCATAAACACATCTAACAACTAAAGATTATGACGAGAAGATCTTTCTTTGCCGCGACCCTCTGCGCATCGGCGCTGCTCGCGGCCGGCTGTGAGAAAATGGAGACGGACGACGGGCTGGCGGCCTGCCGTCCGGAGGCGGTGGCCGACGACGGGCCCGTGACCAGGGCCGTCTCATCCAACGGGGCCTGGATGGCCGGGCTGGACGACGCCACGCCGTTCGCGCGGCTTTCCATCCCGGGGACGCACGACGCGGTCACCGGCGACGGCACGGCGTTCTCGATAGGCAGGACGCAGAGCCTGACCCTGTCGGCGCAGTGGGACCTGGGGATCAGGGCGTTCGATTTCCGGCCGGGCTACCGGAAGGTGCGCGTCAGGGCCTTCAAGTACCAGAACGAGCTTCACGTCTACCACGGGTTCATCCCGACAAAGACATCCTTCAAGGGCGCGGTGCGGACGCTTATGGACAGGATAGACGCCAACCCGTCCGAGTTCGCGGTGGTGATAATGCAGTTCGAGAACGGCAGCCCCCTCTACGACGACCGCTCCGTGTGGAACTCCCTGATGTGCGAGTTCCTCTCAAGCGAGGAGACCTTCCCGTCAAGGTTCCGGATCGACTACCGCCCTGACCTGACGGTGGGCGACCTCCGCGGCAAGATCCTGGTCCTGTCCCGCGACGCCTACGCCGACCAGCCGATAACCGGCGGCTACATCTCTGGATGGAGCTTCGCCGAGGAGGGGACGACCGACGCCAGGATAACAAGCCGCGCGGCGCAGGGGACCCTCGGCGTGCAGGACTACTACAGCGTCGAGGAGCCGGAGGTCAAGCTGAAGGCCGTCTGCGACTTTATGGACTGGGCCGCGGAGAACGCGCCGCAGGGCCGCTGGACAATCAACCACACGTCCGGCTACACCGGCGTCCTCTCCACTGACAACACCTACAGGCAGAACGCCGCGAACAACAACCCGACGGTCTACCGCCGCCTGACCGACGGCGAGTGCGCCTCCACCGGAATGATAATGATGGACTGGGTCGGAGAGCGCTGGTCCGGCTGCTACGAGGTCTATGGCGACCTCCTCCCGCAGGCCATAATCGACAACAACTTCCGGCGGTAGCGCGCCTCCCCCCCGCCCGAAGGCCGGAATGAGGCAGCAAGACGCAGGCCACAACGGCCTGCGTCTTTTGTATTATACCACATCATTCTTCAGCCACCTTCCACGAGTCAAGCGTGCGGGTCGCGGTTGAGATATTCACTCCCACTTTGACGCGTCTGATTTTCTCGCCATCGAATTTGTACGGAATCAGGTACCCTTTGTCGTCAATCTGCCTCAAGGCATCCTCTGCGGAGCCGTCAACCTTGAACTCGAAGACGTATATTCGTTCTTTGGTCCAGCAGACGGCATCGGCGCGGCCGACGGAGGACTTGACTTCAGCCTGGGTGTAGTAGCCCAGCAGCGAGAAGACAAGATAGATGATGGTCTGGTAGTGTTTCTCGGTCTTGTTCTCAAGATCATAAGGGATGCCGGCCATAAAGGACTGGAGGCGTTCGAGGGCGTTGTCGATATCACCGTTCTTCAGCGCTTTATTGAACCGTAGCACAAATGATGCGCTCATACCCTCGGCGCTTTTATAGTTGGCGAGGAGGCCTCTCAGAAAACCCTCACGCACTTTCGAACCCGTCAAGCTTGTACGACAAGGTCCTAAGCAACTGTTCCTCGTCCAGATGCTTAGCCGTTGACATATCAAAGTGGAACACTGGGTGCCGAGTCCACTCAGTCTTGAGCCTCCCGGCTTCAAGCCCCTCGAACAGTTCCTTTTCCCCCGCAAAATAACTATGAATAGTGGACGACAACAGCGATTTCCCGAACCGCCGCGGACGGCTCAGGAATACATACTGATAATCCTCCGCCAAGTCGTGGACCAACCCCGTCTTGTCAATGTAGAGATACCCTCCCTCGATTATATTCCGAAACGTCTGAATCCCGATCGGGTACTTTATCCTTCTCGCCGCCATATTGCCAATCCATTAATGTTCAATTATCAAAGATAATGAATATTCTTCAATTATCAATCCTTGAACCTCCTCACCGAACGCTGAGTACTCTATTTCCCTCTTCCCTTCATTGCCATTCTCCACTCTTCTTTCCGCCTCACGTATTCAGAGTATTCATTGGCATTGTGATTCATAGTATCAACAAGATATCGCGCCATCTCATACATTCCTGTCGCAAATAATACGGGGATGCCATTTTCGTCAACCAGATAATGAGCTCGGCTGTTCTCTATCCCTGTTGTCATTCGTTCAAATGCCAAGCAAGGATTCATCCCTCCAGGAACAAGTGTCCCACACAACGTCTTTAGCTTTTTACTCCGTGTCGCTGCCCGTTCCGGCACCAAGCTTTCCAAATCACTCTCAGGATCATTCAAGTAGCAGTAATACAACCAGATTTCAAAACAAGGATTACTCACTATCCATTGCCCTTGTTCGTTGTCCGATTTATCCTTGAATATGTCTACCAATTGTTGGTGGAATTCGTCCACATCCGAGAGAAGAAAGACTTTGTCCGCCGCTTCCAGATGATAGATACGGCTATCTATCATAAAAACACCCACAGACTGAATTTCTTTCCATTTTGCCTGCATCTGATATGGTTGCATTCCCTGTCCTTTTTCAGACATAAAAGCAACCCGCAAGGAATGAAGTTCACGCTGCCTGATAAGCTCCCGGAGAAAATCTTGTTCTCTTTTCTCCCCTCCGGAAAGCACAAACATAAGGTTCGTGGATAGTGTACCGTCTGCTTTACTGTATGCCGGGAGCACTTTCAAATCTTTCAAAACAACACCTACCTCCTCATTTTTCGTATGAGGTTTGATGGTAGACTTTCGGATGACACGCCTCAAGTCTCTTTTTGAATATGTCAATTTAGCTAAATCCATAACTTTGTTACATATTCAATTCTCCTATAAATGGAATAGCACCGTACCTCCCCTCCATATAGCCATTCTCAATGTTAATAGTATTGTGAATCTTATAATCATTGAGTGAATACATATGGCTGCTTCCGTACTTCTTCTCCACCATCCACACTTCGTCGGTTCTTATGAATTCCTGATTAAGAAGGCACGTCTGGTGAGTAGTGAAAATGAGCTGACCGTTTGTCTCCTGCGCTGAGTAATAGCGCACCAACTCTCGAACCAGATGAGGATGGATGCTGTGGTCAAGTTCATCTATGAGAACGGTCTTACCCGATTTAATGGCATCATACAATGCCGGAACCAATGACAGCAGGCGAACCGTACCGTCAGACTGGGCCAGAATGTCCATATCTTTCGCGATTCCGTTCTCACCGAATTGACGGAACATCATCTGACTTATCTTCTGTACTCCGCCTTCAACACTTATCGACCTTGTGTTTCTAAAATCAACGACTTCAGAAAGGACCCCGGAATGCAATTCACGAACCTTGTCCATCGGCAAAGTACTGACATCGTGAGTGCTCATCCAATCATCAAAATTCTCAGTCTCAACCTTTACGCCATCAATGCCGAGATCTATCGCCTTAAACAGTTCGGATGCGAATTGACTGATCTCCTCATTATTCTTAAACAATCCTATTAGGGTAGGGTTGAATGAATGCAGACCAATGATAGTTAGCTCATTCCCAAACCATTTTTGTGCGATGTTGATATTCTCATCAGTCAATACCGGCATATCATCATTTATGGTCAATAAACTTGCAAACGGATTCTTTTCAATCCATCCCAGTACCATATTATTAACCTCATCAGAAGGTGTGACCGCATATTCCACCATCCCGCCTCTTCGCGTGAATATGTTTTGGTTCTCGGCAAAGCCCAGTCCGGAAATTTGCAAAGTCTCGAAAGTGATGCCAGTATTCATTATTTCCACTGAATATATGAATGGTATTCCCGCATTGGTGGTCACAAACTCGATAGTCAGTTCAAGAGGTTCAAGTCCGGCATTCTCTTTCAATGCGAAAAAATATTTCGCGACAGTCTCTTTGTCAAGAAATTTCTTGTTGGTTGCAAGAGCTTTCAAGAAATCAATTCCTTTCAGCAAATTTGATTTTCCAGCCCCGTTTGAACCATATATGGCAGCCATTTTCAGAACCGGCATTTTATCATCTATCACTTTGATATGATTCGCCAGAGAAGTCCTCTTCATATTAGGAAACATATCAAACTGAACATCTTCGTTAAATGAAAGAAAATTCTTAAGTATTACACGCAGTACCATAGCAGTATCATTACTCCAGTTGCATACAAGCGGTATCAGCAAAGGGACGTTATCATTAATTACCTTATACGATGCGAATATACAATATTTTTTTAATCCGTGAAATATTCACGTGAATATTTCACGGATATATTGTATTGAACAATCACTCCTATAGGTTAAAAAAGACCAGCAGCGGCCAAATTTCTGGCCGCCGCTGCTGAATATCCTGTGCGCAAATCCTAACGTCTCACGCACTTACCTTATAGATTACTAATCGCTGTGTTGAGTCCTTCGCGGCGTTTCTCGAAGACATTCTTCAAGTTTTCGATCGCTTCCGGATAGGTGAAATCATATTCATCACCGCAGTTTCCGGCGTGGACATATTCAATGTTCCAGATCTTCCAGTTGGATTCGGCCGCTTTCTCACGCTCTTTGCCCATCTGGTCAATAACGACACTTTGGTTCTGCAGCACTGAACTATAAAGGGAGTTCCACCTTGCTTTCACGCGGGCGACAAAAACTGGATCATTGAATAGATAGGGATACCACATATATGGATTTCCTGTGCTTTCCCCTCTTTTGAACACAAGTGATTCATACCCGTTTGTGGTGAATTTATAAGGGAACGGCTCCCATCCATAATAGTTTTCCATCTGTCTTATAAGGCTGCTGCTGTTGAACTTCTCGATATTGACATAAGTCTGATAGTCGAAATCCCATACAGGCCCCGCAAACACTTTCCCTGTTCCGTTCTTATAGAGGAACACACTCTTTGGCCACTGCATCTCGTCATTCATCGCCAACTCATTGATTATCCACCAGTCAATCATTGAGTTGATGTCTATCATCTCGTAGGCCTTGTCGTAATATGTTCTTGCAGTAGTGGTGTTCCTTGTATTGTAGCCGGAATAGATATAGCCCTCGAATGTATCGAAATATGTTTTCAGAGAGTCCAACAGTTTTGTCCCTGCTATGTTATCAGCATCTTTGATTGTGACTGGTAGCCTACGCTTTGATGTATAGAAGTTTTTGACTTCCTCATCAGTACTCATCTCCATCAGGAAACCACAGTTTTTCATCGTCGGTGTCGTTCCTGATTCGAGCACATCATCATAGCAGTCCATAATATTGAGCCTCTGCTTTCCTTGTTTGATGTGCTCGCAAAGGAAATATGTGCCTACGTGCAACCCGTTCATCACGACCTCGACAGGCTTCCCGTGAGGGTTATAGACCAGTCCTTTGCCAAGTTCTGTCCCGACTTCATCTGTAAAATGCTCCTGAACATCGTTCGCCAATGAATATGTGAAAGCGTTTCTCATCATACTCTTGTCAAACTCGCTGGCTATGAGGCACCAACGCTTATGCTTGTTCATCCCCAACACCTTCACTTTGTCACTAAGTTTGATGTTGACCGGCTTCTTCGGCATCTCCTTGGATGAATTGCCACGCAGTCTTATTCCGCAATCCATCATAGACAACGAAACCTGTCCTCTCCCTTCGTATATGGCGATCTTGTCTGTTGTCGGGAACGCCCCGCTTTTGCTTGTCAGATCAAGATAGTCAAGGAATCGCCCAAACTCCTCATCTTTAGTTACAATATTCTGATCCACATCCAGTACCACCACCGGCAACCCGGTGTTGGTGACCGAGACTTTATATTCCTTGGTCTCCTGTCCGTTGGAGACGGTATAGACTACAGGGTCGCTTGATGAGAAATCCACCTCGCTTTCTCCGCTGGTCTGGACCTGTCCGTCTACGGTTACGACCGCACCTTTCGAGGTCGTGAATGTCGGAATAAGTTTGAAATCGTAAAGGTACGGGATGAATCCTTCGATGTCACCAGTAGTTTGGTCTATCTCAAGGACTTTCTCCGTCACGGAATGCACTGTTGTCTCAGTGCTTGTTCCTTCGTAATACGCCTCGTTCGCCAGTATCTTGCCGGCATTGTTGGCTACCTTAAAGCTGAATGACCTTAGTTCCGGAGATTCCGCTGCAGGATCAATGATCTGCAGATTGTTTTCCGGCTTGAGGTTGCTGAGATTAAGTGGTATGTCATAGCAACAACCCGCCTTGAAGTCTTGCACTGCTTTCACATTGAATTTAACAGTGTGCTTGTCGGTCTGAAGTTGGATCTCTATCGCGTCACCAGTCTTGATATTCGGGACGATAGAGGCGTACGCTAAAATCTTGCGTGCGATGCTCTTTCCTTTGCCGTTTGCATCAGTCAAATTAACCTTGATTGATGAATATGTCTCATCTGCCACTGGGGTCAAGCCTGATGTAAGATCTGTAAGATTCATTGTGAGGTTTCCTGTCAGAGCCCTATCCGCATCCGTGGTCTTTACCACAATTGCGTTAAGCGTTTCGTCGGTGTCTATCCCTGTCAAGCCATTGAATGTGACCTGAAACTTAAGGATGGAAACCATAGGTTTGAATATGAATCTGTAACTCCCGTCACTTGTCCTGACAGGTGTGTCGCTGGCTTTAATATCATTTGCTCCTATCGAACTTTCATCCGTGTAGTGCTGCACGGATGAGACAGTGGCCGGAATTGCCTTGCTGTTTGTGGCTCCATCTACATAAGGGTAGTAAGCAAAACCAGGATTGTCTCCGGCATTCATTGCGCCGGAGAACAATCCTGTACTTACCGCAGTGATGAATGTTCCTTCAAATTCAGCGTTGGCTGTGCTTCCGCCGAACACTCCTATCCTGTCGCCGACCGACCAAAGGATTCCGAGGGAACCATCCGCGGTCGGTTCGAGGTCAATCTGTGTCCGTGTCACCGGAGGTTGCGCGAGTTCTCCCGTGAGGGTTATCGTCCCGGCTTCGGGAAACTCAAACTCCTTATTGCTTTCGCACGAGATCATCGTGAGGGCGGCGGCAACGGCAAGAGCCGATGCCAATTGAATTCGTTTCATCATTATGCGTGTTTAAAACATTAACCTATTCAGCCATAGGTTAAGTTTCAGGCCAGCTTTCGGTTACAATCCGAAGCCCGTTCCTCCATTACCATAAGAGGAATCGTAGGACTTAGAGCTTGGAGTCGCGTCACGCACACAGCGGAGCGTGAAGTCGGCCTTGTACTGGCCATTACCGGTTGTTATGATCGGAGTTTTTGAAGAAGCATCTTTTCGCAAATAGTAGATCATAAATGTGTTATCCGGATTACTCGTGTCAAAGTTTATATTACGTTCGTATTTCGTTTTAGCTCCAACAAGCTGTCCACCATCATTATCAGTAATCAAAAGGTTAAATTGATCTCCGACATATAGTTGGATGTAATAGAGCTCCTTCTCATTAGGAATTCTCCACTGACCACGATCCGATTTATCAGCCTCTTCGTAATAGTACTTCTCGCACCAGGCTCCTGTCATAATTTCATCGTACTTGAAGGTGTTCCGTGCTTCAGACCAGGTTGTCACGGTAGTTCTTGTCTGTGTTGTGCTTGGTGTATATGTATAAGTATAATTTGGACGTCCCGAGCGGCTTACAGTTACTTTCACAGTTACTGTCACATAATTGCCATTATCGCATTTGACAACAACCACAGAGCTGCCGGTGTTATTACCATTCCTGCTATATTCTTCAGGCAAGCTCACGGTTATTTCTGTAGCAGTTGTTGCCGCAGTCAGCGCAGTTTCATTCCCATCTCCAATTTTATAGGTATGGGTTCTTGACGCATCATAAACGTTCGCATCAATGGCGATGGTAATCGGAATTGTTATTTGGCTCGAATAACTCCTGTTTGTTTGTGCAGTACCGGTAACTGTTATCTCCGGGAAATAATTATCGCCATCGGCCGGAATATTCAAATCGGCCTTTGCAATCTTGAAGGCCTCAGGAAGTGTGCTGGCCGCATCCGCGTTCTCGTGTTCCGGGTATTCACCGACCTGCGTGTTTGTCCTCAAGGCCTCATTCTTTAGACCGCTCACCGTCACGATGTTGTTGTCGGAATCCCAATCTGTGATTGAAGAAACCGCACCGGTAGTCGAAGTGCCAAGATTTCTTGCGCAGCGTACCTTAGATGCCGAGCCTGTCCAGGAGCTGATTGCCGTACCTTCCAGCGCCCACCATACCCGGTAGCCCTGGTTGGAACTCGACACATAGTTCTCTTCCGTGAAGGTTATCTCCGCAGGAAGTGATTTCTTTCCGCACCAGGTGTAGATGTACTGGCGGAACGCCGGCAGGTACCACCTGACTTCGTCTTGATCTATCGTGCCGTCGCCATTGAGGTCTCTGTTTCTTGAGAGACACTCATAGACCGGATTGTTTCCCACCGTCGTCATAATGGAGGCTCCGCTTGGGGCGGTGGCTCCCGTGAACCCGTTTGCGGACAGATTGACGAAGGCAGCCCAATTCAACGATGTTATTGAACTCTCGTTCGTCGTGGCGGAGTTCACAATCTCCCAAGTGTTCTTCAAACCGTTCTGAAGTTCACTTCCTGCGTAAACATCGCTTGTGAATGTGGCTGCCGGGGTTTCCTCCACAGATTCCAGTCCGAAAGGATTTCCGGCGTTGTCGTTATAGAAGGTCTTGATGGACTTCTGGTTGAGGGTGAATCCGTCGCCTTCGATGTACGAGCTGCGGCCGTCGAGACTGACTGCGGCATTGCCGATCGTGAATGAAAGGATGCGGTCGTCAGTGTTGACGAAGTCCTTGTAAGGCTTGTCATCGTAGAAGTATTCATCCACGAACGCCTGTACATAGACCTGACCATTGCTTATGATGCAGTGGTCGGTGTTATTCTTCTTCACTTCTTCGATAAGAGTGTAGACATCAACCACTCCCGCGTCTCCCGGATAGTTGGCGAATGATGTCGTTGACGCAGGCCTGCCGAACTTGACCCAAGCCACATCCGTGGTGTGGTTCGCCTTGTCGTCTCCGTCAATGTCAAGGAATGAGGTCATCGCTCCGTTCCCCGCAGGGACTGTCGCGCTCACGCTGTACTCTTCAATTCCGCTGGCAGAGAATGACAGGAGGACATTCTCGTAGTGGGCGTCGAGATTCACCATCACGTGCGTGGAAGGCTTGACGATCTGTCCTTCGGCCCCCGGCTGGTTGTCGCTTTCGCGCTTTGCCTCGGCGATGATGTTCCTGACTCCGTTGACGGTGATGGTGTAAGTATATTTGGCGTTGCGGGTCACGGTGAAGTTGTCAAAACTACCGTCGGTGGAGGTGCTGCTGCCGAAGTTCCCAAGGTGGATGGTGTATTTCACATTTCCGCTCACGGTCTCTCCGCTGTTCTCCCCGGGGCCTGAATATGTTCCCTCGACCACAACGTAGGTCGCATTAGCCGGGGCGGAGGTGAAGGTGCTGTAGTCATCGTTCCTTCTCTCACGGTCGGCGTAAGTCCAGGAATCCTTGGCGGCAGGGACTTGAACATTTTCCGGCATATAGAACGAGAACGTCCCGTCCGAGCTGCTGACCGGAAGGTTCTCGAAGTTCGTGAAGGTGCCATTGCCGGCATATTCATTCAACGCATCCCTTTCGAGGAGGGTCGATGAGGTGGAGTAGTTGTAGATGCTGTACTTCTGTGGGGTGAATGTAACCCCTGTGCCGTTGACAAACTTGAATATATTCTTGGAGACTATCCTCCTGAGATGGAACACCTCGTCGAAGGTGTTGTCGCCGGGCGCGAGGGTGATGGTTCTTGTGTTCTCTTTTGTGCCGTAGTGGCCTGACATCATCACGGCGGTGGAGGTGATGTCGCGTCCGGATGCTGTGATGGTATATTCCTTGAACTCATTGAGGGTCTTGCCCGCGAGGTCGTTGAGGTCAACCACAGTGTACTTGTCGTAGTTGGCGATCGGGTACATATACCACTCGCCGCTGTACACTCCGTCGAGCTGCTCCTCGGTGAGGTTGATTGTGTAGAGCCAGTTGGTTGTCGAGTTTTTCCGGGTAGGCTCACCCAGGTCTGCGACCTTCACGATGACCGGCGTGGAGTTCTCCCGACGGGCGTCGTAGAAGAGGATGGCCATCTTCTCAATCTTGGTTTCCTGCTCGTCCGTCGCCCTTGTGACGGCGATGTCGTCCATATTCGGAATCTCTACGTTGAACGAAAGACTCACGGGAAGTCCTTCCACCACTTCCTTGACCGGGTCCTCACTCTGGCAGCCGGCCAGAACGGTCGCCGCAACAAGCGCGGCTATAAGTGTCTTGTGGGTATGTCTCATCATTTCAATAGATTAATCAAAGGTTACTCCGTTTTCAAATGAATCCCATTCGTCCACCTCGACGTTTGGGGTGTCTGTCTTTGCCTTGATGTTCACGCTGCTGGC
Organism: Eggerthellaceae bacterium; assembly: GCA_963604245.1. GTDB lineage: Bacteria > Bacteroidota > Bacteroidia > Bacteroidales > UBA932 > Cryptobacteroides. Next base: position 200 of record CAVCPY010000127.1, on the reverse strand, counting down.
GCACACGGAACTCTCGACGGTGACCCTCTCCGCCTTTGTACGAGGCGCGAGATAGTCTTTTCTCTTGATAAAGTTTTTGTTCATTTCAGTGTTATGTTGTTGAATGTTAAGTTATTTCGCCCTTGTGATGACGGCGCGGCTCAGTGCCGGGTCGTCGTAGAACATATTCCCGACGCCGCCGTTGCTGTCGAGCTCGAGCT
>CAVCPY010000126.1:0-4621 GCA_963604245.1 Eggerthellaceae bacterium | reverse complement strand
GAGATCCTCGCGCGTGACGCACGCACGCAAGGGTGAATCATTGTCAAAGTCAGGAAGTGGCACGATCTCATAGTTGTCCACAACCGCCGGATATATGTCAGAAGTCTTCTCATACCCCTCGACAACAACACCCGACTTCTGATGGACCGGATTAGCGCACCCGCCCAAAAGAACAGCAACACTCAAAGAAATAAAGGCAAACGCCACCGCTGTGGTTTTGTGATTAAGAAGCTGTTTAAAAATGGTTCCCGCATTTTATTATGCGGAATTTTCGAGACAGTTTCGGCTTTGGAAGAGGGAGCGTAGCAGTAGCTACGTGACCGATGACAAAGATGAAAATGGCCGGAAAGGCCGCATAAGAAAAAAGAGGAATTATTTTTAAACAGCTTCTAATGCTCACCGTAATATTAATGATTTTTTGCGCCCGCAATATACATTGTATCAAAAAAATCCGTGGACGCGGTTGCCGCATCCACGGAAGGATATCAATGTCTTATCGCAGGGAGACGAAACCCTGAAACATATTTTAGAAGGCGAAACCTACACCGATGTAGAATGTGTTCCGGTGAACTTTGAGGTTATCCCAGCCTTTGTGATCCTTGTTGTTGTCCTTGATGCACTTTGTGAGACCCAGGTCGTAGCCGGCGCGGATTATCACCGCATCAACTATGGTGGCGGAAACACCGAAACCCCATTGGGCGTCCAGACCCTTAAGACCAGGATATGTCTCACCTTTGCTGAACATATTACCGCCAATTCCAAAATTGAAACGAGGGCCTGTGAAAGCGGAGAAGCTGAAATTCGAATCAAACGGGAGGGTGTATTTGAGGTTCACCGGGATGTGGATATAATTGGCGCGATATGCCTTTGAGGCAACGGTGAAAGCCAAAGTGCGTTCCTGGCCATAGTGCATAAAATAGAGGCCTGGCTCAACTGTGAGGCCGTCGATTGTAGAAAACGCATAGTCGTAGTTAACGCCGAAATAGAATCCAGGCACGCTGCCTTCCATCACATACTTGGCATCCGATCCGGACAGGCTGAAAGTGGTGTAGCCGCCTCCGGCAGTCCATTTCTGGGCGGAAGCGTTGGCTCCTATAAGCAGCATCGAGGCTGCAAGCACGATTGTAAAAAACTTTTTCATATCCGTAATGTTTTTACTGTTTTCAATCCGAAAGTCAAAGATACGGTATTTTATTCATTTATGAAAAAACCGGACGCATCGACAAGCTCGGCGACCGGTTTTTGAATTACTTGATCTGAGGCAGTCCCAAGTCCTTGAAGGTTCGAGGAGCAGGGGTGGCAGGGAGCGGCTTGCGGTCTTTCAGTTGCTGGAGGGCAACCTCAATCGCCTTGTCAAGCTGCTGGTCCTCACCGGAATATTCCTTGATCGGGTCATTGTCCAGCAGGATGTCGGGATCGACTCCGTGGTTCTCGACAATCCACTGTCCGGTCGCCGCGTCATAGTTCGTGAAGAAAGGCACGCGCACGTCTGTACCGTCCATATACGGCAGCGAGCCGCTGATGCCTACGATTCCGCCCCAGGTCCTGGTCCCGATCACGGTGCCGAGGTTGTTCGCCTTGAAGCTCCAAGGGAAGAGGTCTCCGTCGGAGGCGGAATATTTATTGATCAGCAGCACCTTCGGGCCGGTGTGGGTTCCTTCCGGAATGGTTCCGTTCTGGTTGGAGTTCCTGTACATCGTCATCCTGTAAACCTTGCGGAGAAGCCTTTCGATGACCATCGGAGAGATGTTTCCGCCACCGTTGGCGCGGTCGTCGATGATGAGAGCCTCCTTGTCAAGCTGAGGATAGTACCAGCGGGCGAACTCGTTCAGACCCTCCGCCCCCATATCAGGAATATAGATGTAGCCGACCTTGCCTCCGGACTTCTGCTCGACAGTGCGGATGTTCTTCATCACCCACTCGTAATGTTCGAGAGGATATTCATCGGCGATAGGCTTGACAACGACCTTGCGTCCGCCCTCGGCAGCCGACTTGTTGACAGCCAATTCGATGAGTTTGTCAGCCTTGCCGACAAGGAGTCTGTAGATGTTGTCCACATCCTTGAGTGACTGCCCGTCAATGGCGGTGATGAAATCTCCCTCTGCGATGTCCATTCCGGGTTCAGTTAGCGGAGAGCGGAGTTCGTTCCTGTACACGGCTCCGGAGTAGATGTGGTCAATCCTGAAATAGCCGCTCTTGTCCTTGCTCATCTTGGCACCGAGAAGACCCATCGGGATGCGCTCCGGCTTTGGATAATCGCCCGGATTGACGTAGGCGTGGCCGCTGGCGACCTCTCCGATCATCCCGCCGATCACATAGTTAAGGTCAAGACGAGTCTTGACATAAGGCAGAAGGGCGGCATACTTTTCCTTGACAGCCTTCCAGTCACGGCCGTGCATATTCTCCAGATAGTAGCCGTCGCGGAACGCTCTCCAAACCTCGTCGAAGATCTGCGGCCACTCCTGGGCGTAGTCCACCGTGGTGTACATATTGTCCACATCCACGGCCTCGCCCCCGCCAACCTTGGCGGCCGGGAAATTGACCACTGTCCACTTGCCCTTGGCTGTGGAAAGGGCCTTCTTGTCGCCCGGACGATAGATGAGCGCTCCATCGGAGCACTGCTCGGACTTACCGGTCGCAAAATCAAACACCTGAGTGCCGCGGCCGTCCCTGTACCAGAGTTTCTTGCCGTCGCAGAAATACGAGCGGGAGCTTCCTATCGGAAGTTTGACGGTCCTGTCAACCAGACCTTCCGCATCAATCTTCACGTCAACGGCCTTCTTGTCGGAAGCCTTGGCGTCAGGCGCAGCCTTCGGAGCCTTTGAGGCCTTGCCGCCTTTATCAGGCTTCCCGTCAGCCTCCGCCGGAGCTTCTTCTGGTTCAGGAATATCCGAACCCACGGCTGACTCGCTGTCGGTCGGCAACAGAGGAGAAGGCGTGCCGGAGGCCAGCATTGTCATATAAACTCCGCTCCTGTCGGTGTAGGCATAGTTCCACTCAATCCAGCTGTAGATTGGACGGAAGTCCCGGTCAGAAGTGAATATCAGGTACTTGCCGTCGGTCGAGAATTTCGGGGAACCGGAGTCGTACCATTTCTCCGTGACAGGATATTCCTTCCCGGAAGCCAGGTTGAGGACATAGACCACGCTCATTTTGTTCGGAGCCGGGCGGCTGTAGGCAAGCCACTTGCTGTCAGGGGAATATTCAACGTCCCTTATTTCCTGCTCCGGGCATTGCAGCACCGTCCTTTCGGTTTTGGCGAACGGATCGATCTCTACGATACGGTTCTTGCGGTCGGTGTAAAGGATGTGCCTGCTGTCAGGACTCCATTGGAGGCTGCGGATGTAGGTATCGTTGTCCTTGGTGATCTGTACAGGCTCTCCACCGGACGCGACATCGTAGAGATAGACCTCCGTCTCCCCCGTTCCGTCACCGATGAAGGCGATGTACTTTCCGTCCGGACTCCAGTCGGCGCTGCGCTCGTTCGACCCCGGAGTCTTGGTGATGTTCCTCGTGATGCCCTTCCCCACAGGCACGTCGAAGACCTCTCCGCGGGCAGTCACGGCCATCCTCTTCCCGTCCGGGGAAAGGCTGTAGCTGTTACGCCTTACCTTGCCGACGTTCATCCTCTCGGAGCGGGCATAGACAAGGTCGGAGCCGAGGGTTATGTGAATCTGCTCGATCGCCTTTGTGGACGGATCCAGTTTGTAGAGATAGCCACCTTTCTCAAACACAACGATTTTGCCGTTGGTACTCGGAAACTTCACGTCATAGTCATCGAAGGATGTCACCTTGGACGTGGCCTTGGTTTTGGTGTTGTAAACGAAAAGGTTCATCGTCATATCCCTGTCGGAAGCGAAATAAATCTCATCGCCTACCCACATCGGGAATATGTCCTGTGCCGGGTTGTCGGTGATCTGCTCGACCTTCTTTCCGTCATAGACCCAGACTTCGTCGGCCATTCCGCCACGGTAATATTTCCAGGTTCTGAACTCTCTCATCACTCGGTTGTAGGCAAGTTTCTTTCCGTCAGGAGAATACGAGCAGAAGCCTCCTTCCGGAAGCGGAATCTCCTTCGGCATCCCGCCGTTCACCGAAACTGTCCAGAGTTTGCCGGAGAAGCCGTCGCCGGTGCGGTTTCTGAATATGATGTCCTTCCCGTCGGGTGTCCATCCCATCACGATGTTGTTGGGGCCCATCCTGTCGCCAAGGTCGTCGCGTCCGTTGGTAGCGGTGTAGGTCAGACGGACAGGCTCGCCGCCTTTCGCCGGGATGATGTAAACCTCGCGGTTGCCGTCATATTCCCCGGTGAAGGCGATTGTCTTGCCGTCGGGCGAGTAACGGGCGAACATCTCATAGCCGATGTGCGACGTAAGGCGGCGCGCTTCGCCACCGCCGAGCGGCGCCGTGAACAGATCGCCGGCGTAGGAGAACACAACTTCCGTCCCGTTCGTCGCCGGGAACCTCAGAAGCCTCGCCTCGTCGGTCACTTCGGCAGGCTCTCCGACCGCCGAAAGCGTCATTCCTCCAAGAAGGAGGGCCAAAAACATTCTTTTCATAATATTAAGAAACTGTTTAAAAATAATTTCTCTTTTTTATTATGCGGCCTTTCCGGCCATTT
>CAVCPY010000125.1:0-29903 GCA_963604245.1 Eggerthellaceae bacterium | reverse complement strand
AATATAGTCAAAAAAGACACATAAAGATTACCAAGTTATTTTTTAACGCTTACTTTACAATCTGTACCCATAATAAAAAGCAAAATCGGATGTTACAAAGATCTAATGATTGCAAACTTTACTTGTATCGACCGTGAATCCATCCTCCGCAGATATGAACTTGCCCCTTTCCTTCAGAAAGTCAATAAGACCCTGAGCGGTGAGATTATCCGCGCTGCAGGTGTAAAATCGTTCTTCCGGTCCGAATTTTTCAAGTATAGCCTCAAGCAGGCTCTTCTCAGTGTAGTTGCGGCCCTGCATCATTTCGAGAACCTCGTGCCCGTGTGTCATATTGATTATATTTTTATTGTTTTCTTATACATTCGCAAGTTTAGTGATTGCTAAACTTTATTCGTACTATCATCTGTCAGATTTCCTGACCGGAGTGCACTGAACGCCGAGAAGACGGAGGGCGGAGACGAGTTCGGTGGTGACGGCCACCTTGTACTTGGTGGAGTGGAACTCGATCCTGTACTTGGTCTGCGGGTCGTAGAGGAACATCTTGAGAGGGACGGTGCCGCGGTTCGCCTGAACGAGCGAGACGAGTTCCTTGCGGAACTTCTCAGTGAGCATCGGAGTGGTGACGCTGATGGAGAATGCGTTCAGCATCGTCTCGTTGACGTTGCCAAGAAGCATTATCTTCTTCACTCTGAATGCGTAAGGCGATGTCTTGCCTTGAGCGCGCTCTTCCGGCTTGATGAAAAACTTTTCCTCTATGTCACCCTCGATGTAAAGGTTCTCGTGCGGCTTCATATAGCTCATAAAAGCCTCGTGGTCACGCCCGAAGAGAGCCAGCTCATAGGCTCCGCTGTAATCCTCCAGCCTCGTCTTGGAGTACGGCTTTCCGGTCTTCGTCGTCAAGGTGCTGCACTCCGTCACCAGACCGGCGACAGCGACCTTCATCTTCTTTTTGGAAGCCTCGCATTCCGCGACCTGTTTGTTCAAGTTCACCAGCTCGCAGTTTGTAAAGCTCTCTATCTCAAAGGCATATTTATCCAAAGGATGAGAGGAAATGTACATCCCGACATATTCCTTCTCCTTCTGAAGCCACTCGAAGTCATCGTCCGCGCCGACCATTTCAGGGATTTCCGGACGCACCGGCTTCATCTCCTCCACTTCGCCGAAAAGCGACACCGCCGAATCGGCCGCATCCTGACTGTAAAGGTTGGAATATCTCGCAAGCTCGTCGATGAACAGGTTGCCGCTGCGGCACGGAAGGAAGAACTGCTTCCGGCGGATACCGAACGAGTCAAAACCTCCCGAGTACACCAGACACTCGATAGCCTTCCTTCCCAACGAGCTGCCAAGCCTCTCGACAAAATCGAATATGTCCGAATAGGTTCCGCCGGCGGCTCTGTCAGCGATGATGGCGTCGGCCACATTGGAGCCGAACCCCTTGATTCCCTTGAGGCCGAAACGTATGTTGCCCTCCTTGTTCACGGTGAAGTGTGAGTACGACTCGTTGACATCAGGGTTCAAGACCTTGATCTTGTGAGCCTTGCAGTCCGTGAGAATCTTCTTGATCTCCGGCATGTTCGACAGGTTGCAGGAGAGGTTGGCGGCGAAGAACTCGGCCGGATAGTGGCATTTGAGCCAGCCGGTCTGGTAGGAGACCCAAGCGTAACAGGTCGCGTGGGACTTGTTGAAAGCGTACTGGGCGAACTTCTCCCAGTCCTTCCAGATTTTGTCCAGCACCTTCTCCGGATGGCCGTTGGCCTTCCCACCTTCCATAAACTTGTCCTTGAGTTCGTTCAGGATGGCTATCTGCTTCTTGCCCATCGCCTTGCGGAGCTTGTCCGCCTGACCCTTCGTGAAGCCGGCCAGTTTCTGGGACAGAAGCATCACCTGCTCCTGGTAGACCGTCACGCCGTAGGTGTCCTTCAGGAACTCCTCCATCTCCGGGAGGTCATATTCAATAGGCTTCAGGCCCAGTTTTCTGTCCACGAAGTCCGGGATGTAGTCCATAGGTCCCGGACGGTAAAGGGCGTTCATCGCGATGAGGTCCTCGAAACGCTCCGGATGAAGCCTCTGGAGCCAGGTCTTCATACCCTCGGATTCAAACTGGAAGACGCTGTCCGTGTCGCCGTGGCCGTAGAGTTCGTAAGTCGGCTTGTCATCAATCGGAATCGCCTCGATGTCGATGTCAGTTCCGAAGCGCAACTTGATGTTGTCCAGACATTTATGAATGATGGACAGGGTATTGAGTCCGAGGAAGTCCATCTTTAGCATCCCGACCTCCTCGATGTAGTGGCCGTCGTACTGCGAAGTCCAGACGTACTGGCCGGAATCCTTGTCCATCGAAAGGCAGATAGGAATATAGTCGGTCAGGTTGCCGCGTCCGATGATCGTGGCGCAGGCGTGCATCCCGACCTGACGGATGCAGCCTTCCAGCTGCCGGGCATATTTCAGAACCTCCTTCACCTGAGGCGTTCCGTTTTCCAGTTCCTCCTTGAACTCTGGCACAAGACGGTAGCAGTTCTTCAGGGTGATCTTGACATCCGTGTCTTCCGGTCCTTTCTGGAAAGTCTTTCTCACGGTCTTCTTCTGTCCCGGATTGTCGGGGTCGTCAACCTCGACATCCTTTTCCACGACCTTGAATCCCGGCTTGAGGTCATCCAGTTCCGGATTGAAGAGATATTCCTTCTCCACCTTCTCGCTCAGGCGGTCAGGCACCATTCCGGAGAGCCGGTTAGACTCGTCAATCGACAGGTCGTGGATCCTCGCCACGTCCTTGATCGCACCCTTGGCGAGCATCGTGCCGAAGGTGATCACACGGGAGACGTGATCCTTGCCGTAGGAGTCCTCGACATATTTATGGGCCAGAGGCAAGTCCTCGAAATCCACATCGATGTCGGGCATCGAGATTCGGTCCGGGTTCAGGAAACGCTCGAACAGGAGCTGGTACTTGATAGGGTCCAAGTTGGTGATTCCCAAGCAATATGCCACCACGGAACCCGCAGCGGAACCACGGCCCGGACCGACCATACTTCCCTTCGCCCTCGACGCCGCGATGTAGTCCTGCACGATGAGGAAGTAGTCCGGAAAACCCATCCTGCAGATGGTCTTGAGTTCGAAGTCGATTCTTTCAGACTGCTCCTCGTTCAAAGTGCCGCCGTAGCGTTTCTTAGCGCCCTCGTAGGTTATGTGGCAGAGATAGGCCACGGACTTGCAGAACTCGTCGCCCCGGTAATTGCCTTTCTTGTCGCATTTTCCTACCTCAATGACATCCTTGTAGAGTTCCAGATAGTTGTCCAGGTCGTCAAGGAAGGCCTGGTCGATCTGGTACTTGGGAAGCACGTGGTCACGGTCAATCTGATATTCCTCGACCTTGGACGCCACCTCAAGGGTGTTCTCCAGCACTTCCGGATGACCGGGGAACAGGGCGGCCATCTCCTCCTCGCTCTTGAGGTACTCCTGCTGTGTGTAGTGCAGACGCGGCTCCTCGTTGATTTTCTTTCCCGTGTTCAAGCAGATGAGGTGGTCGTGCGCCGGGCCGTCCTCCCTGTTGACGAAGTGGACGTCGTTCGTGGCGACAACCTTGACTCCCGTCTCTGCGGCGAGACGGAATATTCCTTCATTGCTGATCTTCTGCTCCTCGTAAACCTCCAGCGAAAGCCCCGGAACCTCGGTCTTGTGAAGCATCACCTCAAGGTAGTAGTCATCCCCGAAGACTCTTTTGTGCCATTCTATAGCCTTTTTCGCCTCGGCCATATTCCCGGCCACGATGTTCTTGGGAATCTCGCCGGCAAGGCAGGCGGAGCAGCAGATCAGATTCTCGTGGTACTTCTCGATGATTTCGTGCGATACCCTCGGCTTGCCGTAGTAAAGACCTTCGATGTGTCCCAGTGAGACAATCTTCATCAGGTTCTTGTACCCGTCGAAGTTCTTGGCCAGCAGGATGAGGTGGTAGTAGGCCCGATGTTCGCTGTCCTTGAGTTTCGGGTCGTAGTGACGGGTCACATAGACCTCGCATCCGATGATGGGCTTGACCTTGAAATGCCCGGTGGCCTTGTCGATGTGCTTGCCCGCGAACTTGAAGAACTCCTTGACTCCGTACATATTGCCGTGGTCCGTGATGGCCAGCGCCGGCATCCCCATCTCTTCGGCCCTGTCGAACAGAGTCGAGATTGAGGAGAACCCGTCGAGAATCGAATATTGCGTGTGGACGTGGAGGTGAACAAAAGCCATAGCGACAAGTCAATTTTTCATATATCCGGCAATTCCATTGTTGGCCCCGCAAACAGTACCCGAACCCAAGCGAATTGCGACAATACAAAGATACCGAAAAACCCTATCCCCACAAAGCCGCCCTCTCCGAAAAGTTTTCAACATCCGGAAAAAGTCCCGATTTCTGCGTCCGGTACATTCACCACCTGAAAATTCAGAATAATTCCCGATTTCAAGGGTTAAAAACTCGGAAAAAGTCCCGATTTCACCATTACAAAACTCAGAATTATTCCCGATATCATTTGTTATTCAATTGATTTATCGTATATTCGCAGATAATTAAAAGAAAAGTTTATATGCTATATAGAAAATTCGCATCACATCTGGAAGAATTCCTCCAGAACGAACCTCGTAAGATTATGCTTGTCAACGGTGCCAGGCAGATAGGCAAATCGTACCTGATAAGGTACGTCTGCAACAAACTTTTCAAAAACTATGTGGAGATAAACCTGAAGGCAGACAAGGAAGGTCCTGGAATATTCGCATCCGTCCGCAGCTTGGAAGAGTTTTTCCTGCAATTGGGAGCGATCGCCGGGAACAAATTAGGAAATCGGGGCAACACGATTGTCTTTCTTGATGAGATTCAAAGTTATCCGCACCTGATGACGATGCTCAAATTCCTGAACGAGGACGGCAGGTACAGGTACATCGCAAGCGGTTCGGAATTAGGCGTGGCCTTGGCGCAGACACCTTCCGTTCCTATCGGGAGCATAGCCATCGAACAAATGTATCCTCTTGATTTCGAGGAATTTCTTTTGGCGATGGGATGCGGGCAGGACACTATTGACGGGATGCGGGAATATTTCAACGACAGGAAGCCCTTGAACGATTCCCTGCACAACTATATGCTCCAGCAGTTCAAGATCTATCTTTTGGTCGGAGGAATGCCGGACGCCATCAACAAGTTCATCGAAAACCGGAACATCGCCCAAGTCCGGAAGATCCAGCGTGACATCCACGCCTTGTACAAGTTGGACGCATCGCAATACGATGACGAGAAGAAACTGGTCATCCGCAAGATCTATGATATGATTCCATCCAATATGGAGAACAAGAAGAAGCGCATCATTGTGAAGAACATCGAGCAGACCGCAGGACACAAGCAGTTCAGCGACTACTCAGATGAGTTTGACTATCTGGTCAACTCAGGTGTCGCGCTCTCCGTCCAGGCCATCAGCAATCCTAAGTTCCCATTGAAGGAATCGGAAAGCAAGAACCTTATCAAACTATACCTCAGCGATGTAGGAATACTGAGCGACATTCTCTACAGGACAAACATCAATGCTGTGCTTGGAGACGAACGCAGCATCAATCTCGGATCCGTCTATGAATCCGTAGTGGCGCAGGAACTCCACGCCCACGGCTTCGCCCTACATTACTACGATAACAAGCAGCGTGGCGAGGTTGATTTCCTGATCGATGACTATGACAACCTCACGGTTCTCCCGATTGAAGTGAAATCCGGCAAAGATTATAAAGTCCACAGCGCCCTGGACTCATTCATTGACACCCCAGACTACCACATCAAACACGCCCTCGTCCTAAGCAACGAACAAAATGTCTATGAAGAGCACGGCATCACCTACCTCCCCATCTATTACGTGATGTTCCTCAAGCAAGACAACATCCCGGAAGAAGACCTCGTCATCCCAGAACCAGTGATTGAACAGCCCTGACAATTACACAAATACATGAACTCAAACGATATCGTCACATATAAAAGTGTACGTATCTTTATCTATTACCTAATAGATTACACTCTAATAAATTGCGTACTTAGTTAACCTTATCCCTTAAAAATTCGATAAGTTTTTTATTAGCATCATCAAAACTTTTCTGGATCACCTTCTTTGCGGTAGCCGTTCCTAAACTTAATACGCTCTGCCGTACATCTTTGGGGAGTGGTAGGCGGGAGTGTGGCCGGAGAGGCGGAAGAGTTCGGGGATGGTGACAATCTCGTAGCCCCGGGTCTTGAGTTCGGGAATCAGAGTCTTCATCGCCTCGACGGTGCGCTCGTTCGTGTCGTGGAACAGGAGGATGCGGCCGTCCTCGACACGGTCAAGAGTCTTTGTGACGCGATCCTCAACGGGCATCTCTGTCCTCCAATCCTGACAGCTGAGGCCGGAGATGAATATCTTCCCGTCAACAAGTCCGGCGACGTGGGCGTTGTGCGCAGTGAACGGAGGGCGGAGATATTCCGGCTTGGCACCAGCGTAAAGCGCTATCAGGGAATCTGTCTTGGCAACCTCCTCAAGAATCTGAGCGTCAGGAATCTGCGTGAGGTTAGGATGTGAATATGTATGATTCTCCACGTCACATCCCATCCGGACCATCCAGAGGATGATCGGGGCGGTCTCCTCGTTTATGTTCTGGCCGATAAGGAAGAACGAAGCCTTCACACCGTTCTCCTCCAGCACGTCCAGCATCATCGGAGTGAACTTCAGGCTCGGCCCGTCATCAAAAGACAACGCAACGTATTTCGGTCTGGATTCCTCCGAGCAGCAGCAACACTCCTGCTCCTGAGCCCGCACAGGCATCAGAAACGACACCGCGACAAGAAACGCCAGTGCTTTCTTCATATTCAAGAATTTAGTGATGATGAAAAAATAAATTCAGACCAAAAAGACGAGCAAAAGCACCAAGTTATTTTGTTCCAAAAAGTGCAGAATCAGGAGCAAAGCGACAGAAGGGGTTCCGGGGAGACCTTTCCCGCGTCCATCAGGGACTGTCACGAAATGACTGGGGGTAGAAAGGGAATTTAGAAAATTGGGGAAAAATCACCAGCTTCTAAAACCCGCGTCCGAACATCAGCCAGTACTTCGCCTCCAACTCTTTCCAACGGGCGGCGCATCGGTCGTGGACCTCGGCGGTGTAGGCGTTCAGAAGCTTCGAGCGCTTCTTCCCGGAGGCCTTCGAATATTCAGCCTCAAGCTCCGGCAACCCATCGAACGTCGCCTTCTCCATCTCCAACACATTGTCGGTGAACTTCTTCTTGGTTTTCTGCCACGAAAGGGTGGCAAGCTTGTTGGCACGGCGGAACTCCCAAAGCACGCTGTTAGGGTAATATTCCTTCTGACCGCACTTCTCAAAGGCCTCAGGCAGCTTCGTGCTTCCGCAGAAAATCGGAATGCGCGGGCTCTGGGCCGGATTATCGACCGCATACCAGCAGACTCCACCGATGCCGTCCGGAAGCCAAGAGCGGCTCTGGATGACCGTCGAGTACGAGCACCAGGCCACGGCGAGCGTCCGCTTGAAGTCAATCACTCCCGGAGCGATGCTGTTCAGCGTGTTGCGCGTCGTGGTGGTCAGCCACGGATTCGCCAGAGGGCTCATCTCCTTATGCGCCGGGACGCCTTTCTTCTCAGGCACATCGATTGTCCAGTTCTTGCACATATCCCATTCCGTGTCCTCGTAAGTGTCACGGAGCAACGCCATCACCTTCCTGACATCCACAAGGGAGTCCGGCTTCACGGAGAACGGAATCTCATCGACCCCGTATTCCAGACCGAGCGACGGAGCCAGCAGGTCGAACACCCTGAACTCCCTCTCGCGGTAGTTTCTCCCCTGCGCGTAAGAGCAGACAATGACCTTCCAGAACACGAAGTCGCCCTTCCCGTCCCAAAGGCCATTGTCGATGGCAACCTGCTCCAGATTGTCGGATGCCATAAAGTTATCTGTGTCAGAGCGGTCAATCTTTCCTATCCTCGGAATGTTGGCGGAAATCCCGACGTGCTCGTCAGGAATCCTCTGCGCCGCCCAGGCAGCTCCGATCTTGTGCTTGCCCACTCCCACGATTTCAAACTGCCAGACCTCTTTCGGGTCGGAGACCGTAAGGCATTCACCGCCATCTCCATAGCCATATTCTTCGGCCAGTGAACCCATCACCGTGACTGCCTCCCTCGCCGTGGCCGCGCGCTCCATCGCCAGACGGCAGAGTTCTTCGATGAGAAGCGGAGCGTTCTTGTTGATGAGCGTGTCCGGACCGGTGAACGTCGTCTCGCCGATGCCCACCTGCTTCTCGTTCAGCGACGGGTAGCCGGTGTTGACGTATGAATATGTATGTGCGACCTGCGGAATCTCTCCCACGACCTTGATTCCGGCGGTGTCGGTCACGAACTTGGTCTTGCGCCAGTTCTTACGGATTTGAGTCACTGAACCAGGCTTATGGTCCTTAGCCGGAACGATGTTCACCCAAGTGTGCGAAGTGCCGTCGCAAGTGTGCGAGGTCATCACCGACCCGTCCGTACTGGCCAGCCTTCCGACCACGATGCTGGTACATTCCAACCCCGAATTCTCATCGTCCTGGGCCCAAGCCCCGAATCCGGCGGCACAAAACGCCGCCACTATCACAAGAAAATTTCGCATATCAACTGTCCGTTGTGTTTTTGAAAACTCAAATATACCGAAAAACCCTCTGACAAACAAACGGAATTTCTCCTGACCCGACCCATAGACGCGAATCAGCACTCTCTTTCCGCATATTCATAAGTTTTTTTGTAAATTTGTAATCTTGCGGGTGCAGGGGGATTCTGCGTCTGCTTTTTTATTCTGAACAAACATAAAACATTGATATGGCGAAAAATAAGATACCCGAGGACACTCCGCTTATCAAACAGTTTTTCTCTGTGAAGGCGCAGCATCCGGAAGCGGTGCTGCTTTACAGGGTCGGGGACTTCTACGAGTCCTACTCTGATGACGCGGTGCTGGTCAGCAAGGTCCTGGGCATCGTCCAGACGAGGAAATCCAACGGGGACAAGGGCTACATCGAGATGGCCGGATTCCCTCACCACGCCTTGGACGTCTATCTTCCGAAGCTTGTCCGTGCGGGCTACAAGGTGGCTGTCTGCGACCAGCTGGAGGATCCCAAATTCGCCAAGAAACTTGTCAAACGGGGCGTCACCGAACTTGTCACACCGGGCGTGGCCTTCAACGACCAGCTTCTGAACCAGAAGGAGAACAACTTCCTCGCCGGCCTGACCTTTGACAAGGACCTGTGCGGAGCGGCCTTCCTGGATGTGTCCACAGGCTCGTTTCAGATCGCCCAAGGCTCGCTGGACTACATCGGAACCCTGATTTCCTCTCTGGCTCCCAAGGAAATCGTTGTCCAGAAAGGCTACGAGAAGGGTGTCAGGGCAAAGTACGGGGACAATCTCTACATCTCCACAATAGAGGAGTGGGCGTTCGTTTACGACGCCGCCGTCGAAAGGCTCAAGAAGCAGTTCAATGTCGAGTCCCTCAAGGGATTCGCCGTGGAGGGTTTCCCTTTGGGAATATGCTCGGCCGGGGCGCTTATGGTCTATCTGGAACAGACGCAGCACACGGGGCTGAAGAACATCTGCTCGATCTCCCGGATCGACGGAGAAAAGTTCGTGTGGATGGACAAGTTCACGATGAGGAATCTGGAGATATTCAACTCCTCGGCCGGCGGAGAGGGGGTCCCGCTGGTCAGCGTCATCGACAAATGCACCTCCCCGATGGGAGCAAGGCTTCTGCGCGGCTGGCTGGCTATGCCGGTAATGGACATCAAAGAACTGGACAGTCGTTACGATGTGGTGCAGCACTTCCTCCAGGCAGGCGATGATCTTGACAAGGTTCAGGAATATGTCGGCGACATCGGGGACCTCGAAAGGATTGTCTCGCGGGCCGCAACAGGCAGGATAGCTCCCCGCGAAGTGATGCAGCTGGGCCGTGGACTTGCCCGGATGGAGCCGATTGCCGAACTTTGCAAAGGCCACGGAGTCAAAGCCTTGGACTCACTCATAGGGAAGATGAAGAACTGCTCGGAACTGCTTGGGCGAATCTCATCGACAATGGCAGCCGAACCTGCCGCCGCCGTGGGGAAAGGCGAGGTCATAGCCCCGGGGGTCAATTCCGACCTGGACGAGCTCCGAAGCATCTCCTCGGGCGGGAAAGACTATCTCCTGAAACTACAGCACTCCGAGGCGGAGAGGACAGGAATATCCTCGCTCAAAATAAGTTACAACAACGTCTTCGGGTACTACATCGAGGTTCGCAACACTTTCAGAGACCTCGTTCCGCCGGAATGGATCCGCAAGCAGACCCTCGTCAACGCCGAACGCTATGTCACCCAGGAACTCAAGGAATACGAAGAGAAGATTCTGGGGGCGGAGGAACGGATCTACGCCCTTGAGACCAAGATTTACGGAGACCTGGTGGCAGAAATCCAAAGGAGCATTCCGGACATCCAGACCAACTGCCGGGTCATTGCACGGCTGGACGTGTTGAGCGGATTCGCCAGACTGGCCCGCGACAATCACTACAACCGTCCGGAGATGACCAGAGACCTGACCCTTGACATCAAGGCGGGCCGCCACCCGGTCATCGAGACACTGATGCCGGCGGGTGAGGAATATGTTCCCAACGACATATTCCTTGACAACAGGAAGCAGCAGGTCATCATCCTGACCGGCCCTAATATGGCCGGCAAGTCGGCCTTGCTCAGGCAGACGGCCCTCATCGTGCTGCTGGCGCAGATCGGCTCGTTCGTCCCTGCGGACAGCGCACGGATCGGGTACTTCGACAAGATATTCACGAGGGTCGGAGCCACGGACAACATCTCACGCGGCGAGTCCACCTTTATGGTCGAGATGCTGGAGACATCGATGATCCTGCACAACCTTTCGGAGCGATCCCTCGTGCTTCTGGACGAGATAGGCCGAGGCACCTCGACCTACGACGGGATGTCAATCGCCCGTGCGATAGTTGAGTACATCCACGAATATGGTCACGGGGCGAAGACGCTCTTCGCCACCCACTACCACGAGCTCAACGACCTTGAGGAGGCATATTCAAGAGTCAGGAACTTCCACATCGCCGTCAAGGAGGTCGGAACGCAGGTAATCTTCCTGCGCAAGCTCAAAGAGGGAGGAACCGCACATAGTTTCGGAATCCACGTCGCAAGGATGGCGGGGATGCCGAAAGAGGTGATCCAGAGTGCCGAGAACACCCTCAAGGCTTTGGAGATGAACGATTCCCAGCATCTTGTCAGCGCCAGGAAAGGCGAAGTCAGGAAGCCTGTGCAGACCAAGGCCGGAACTCTTGAGAGCGACGGCAGCCTTCAGCTTTCGTTCTTCCAGCTGGACGACCCGACGCTCGAATCCCTGCGCGACAAGCTTTCCGGTGTGGACCTGAACAACATCACCCCCCTCCAGGCCTTCGACCTCCTCCGCTCAATGAAGGACGAACTGGGAATATAGAAGCCGTGAAGGACAAGCGGTTCACTATCAATTAATTGCAGCACAGTCCTCCCTCCCGAAACCGGAGAGAGGACTGTGCTGCAATTAATTGACAAACATTGATTTAGCCTCCACGGACTAAACCTTGACAGCACGACGGGATTCAATTCCGTGAACGATGTTGATGAGGACACTGCCGAGGATTCCGGCGCAGAGAGACCCCATCAGGACGGCAACCTTGCCCATATCACGAAGGCGCGACATAATCTCCGGGGTCTGGTCACTGAAGGACAAGGTGTCCACAAAGATGGACATCGTGAATCCGATACCTCCAAGACAGGCCACGGCCACAAGCATAGGCCAGGTAGCCTTCGCCGGCATCTCGCCCACGCGGAGCTTGACGGCGATGAAGCTGGCGAGTGAGATTCCCAAAGGCTTTCCAAGAACAAGTCCAAGGAATATTCCCATACTGACGCTGCCGAGAGCCTGGTCGAAATGGAACACGTTGAAATAGGACACGTCCGGAATCTCCACTCCGGCGTTGGCGAGAGCGAAGATTGGCATTATCAAGAAGTTGACCCAAGGGCCAAGGGCGTGTTCAAGACGGTAGCTCATTCCGATGGAATCCCTTGAGATGGCGGACAGACGCCTCAGGCAATGCCTCTGCGGACCGTTAGGAAAATCGGAAGAGGTGGACTCTATGCCATTATATTCATTGAGTCTGCGGATGTACTGAAGACGCTTCCTGCGGAAATAGGCCTCACTGAACCTCGGGGTCATCGGCACAAGGAAGGCCATCACGACACCTGACATCGTGGAGTGGATGCCGGCATAGTAGAAGAGCGACCAGATCGCGATGGCGGGAACAAGATAGAACCAGCCTCGTTTCTCTCCTAACTTGTTCATCAACAGCACTAAAGCTATAAGTACAAACGCTATGCTCAAAAGCCCTATGTTGATCGTGCCACCGTAGAACAAGGCTACGACCAGAATGGCTATGAGGTCATCCGCTATCGCCAGTGCGGTCAGGAAGACCTTCAGCGACACGGGGACACGATCGCCCAGAATGGACAGGATGCCGACAGCGAAAGCGATGTCTGTGGCCGTAGGGATTCCCCAGCCGGAAGCGGCCGCCGAACCGTGGTTGATGACAGTGAATATCAATGCCGGCGCCACCACTCCACCGAAAGCGGCGATCACCGGCATCATCGCCTTCTTGACGCTTGACAGCTCCCCGTTCTTCATCTCACGTCTGATCTCCAACCCGACCGTGAAGAAGAAAACCGTCATCAGAATGTCATTGATGAACTTCTCGACCGTCATCCCGTTAGGGAAGAGGACGCCCGCCCCGCCAGGGCTTTGGAATCTCAAAGAGATGTCCGTCTCAAGGAAGTTATGGTAAAACTCTTTGGTAAACGGCAGATTGGCCAGGAGCATCGCCACCACGACGCAGCAAAGCAACAAGACACCCTGCGCCCACGGCAGTTTGGAAAACTGTTTCCTTCTATGGTCAAAGTTCCTGATTCCCTTGGTCCAGGTGTAGATAGGAATTAGTCTCATTGTATTACTTGACTATAACGGACAGGCCGGCCAAACAGCCAACCTATTCATAAAAAAAACTATGTGATTACTCTCCGTAAAGATATCTCCGCTGCGCCGCAGTCAGCGTGTCGATCGTGATTCCCCAGTCCTTCAGCTTTCTGAAGGCGACCTCGCGGTCGATGGACTCGGGCACGCAGTGGAGCATCTCCCCGGGATCCCTCGCAAGAACCATTCTGTTGTCCGCCAAATACTTGGCGCTCAACGCCTGAATGGCGAACGACATATCCATAATCTCCGCCGGATGTCCGTCGCCTGCGGCCAGATTGACAAGCCGGCCCTCGGCGATGATGTAAACCTTACGGCCGTTAGGGAGGTCATATTCCTGAATGTTCTGTCTCGCAGGCTTCTCGCTCACGGCGAGTTCCTTGAGCTGTGCGACATTCACCTCGCAGTCAAAATGCCCGGCGTTGCAGCAGATCGCGCCGTCCCTCATCGCAAGGAAATGTTCCCTGGTGATGACATCATCGCAGCCTGTGACAGTCACGAATATCTCGCCCTTCGCCGCGGCCTCGGCCATACTCATCACCTGGAACCCGTCCATCACGGCCTCCATCGCCTTGATCGGATCCACCTCCGTGACAATGACTTTCGCTCCGAGTCCCTTGGCCCTCATCGCCACACCCTTGCCGCACCAGCCGTAGCCGGCCACAACGACATATTTCCCGGCAACAATCAGGTTGGTAGTCCTGTTGATGCCGTCCCAGACGGACTGGCCAGTGCCGTAACGGTTGTCAAAGAAATGCTTGCAGGCCGCATTGTTCACAAGCATCATCGGGAACCGAAGCCTCCTTTCGCGGTTCATCGTCTCCAGCCGGAGGATTCCGGTCGTGGTTTCCTCGCAGCCTCCGATGACATCAGGGATGAGTTCCGGATAGTGTTCGTGAATCATCGTGACAAGGTCGCCGCCATCGTCTATGATGATGTTCGGGCCGCACTCGATGACACGCCTGATGCCGTTTTCATATTCCTCGGCAGTCGCTCCGTGCACCGCGAAGACGTTCAGCCCCTCGTGCACAAGAGCCGCCGCCACGTCATCCTGAGTGGAAAGAGGATTGCTTCCCGTGACGTACATCTGCGCCCCGCCTTCGGCGAGAACCTCGCAAAGATGGGCCGTCTTGGCCTCCAGGTGCACCGAAAGGGCGACTTTCAGCCCTTTGAACGGCTTTGTCTCCTTAAACTCTTTCTCCAAACCTTCAAGCAGCGGCATATGATGCCTTACCCATTCTATCTTCAGCTCTCCGCTTTCCCAGAGCTGAGGGTCGCGTATTTCACTCATTTCTTCACTGTGTTAACGTGGCAAATATAACCATTTTATCCGTGCCTTTCGCCACATCTTACTTTCTTTCACCAAATAGCGACCAAAAGACTTGCGCATCGCGGCAAGATAGATTACTTTTGCGGAGATTTGCGGCAAAATGGAACAGACCAGGGCGTTTCTTGTGGTCTAAAGTTTGCGGCAGACACCCAGCACCAAGCCACCCGAATATGCAGGAGGGCTTTTGGGCAGAATTATTTTTAAACAGTTTCTTAAACAGCTTTTGAATATTATGGGACTTTTAGACGGAAAGGTAGCCCTCATAACGGGCGCCGCAAGAGGAATCGGCAAGGCCATCGCGATGAAATTCGCTTCCGAGGGAGCGGACGTGGCCTTCACCGACCTTGTGATCAATGAAGCGGGAGAGCAGACAGTCAAGGACATCGAGGCTTTCGGCCACAAAGTCAAGGCCTACGCATCCAACGCCGCCAACTTCGAGGAGACTCACAACGTTGTGAATCAGATTCTTGCGGATTTCGGCAGGATTGACATCCTTGTGAACAACGCCGGCATCACCAAGGACGGGCTTATGCTCAGGATGAGCGAGGCCCAGTGGGACGCCGTGCTGAATGTCAACCTTAAGTCAGCGTTCAATTTCATCCACGCCCTGACCCCGATAATGGCACGCCAGAGAGGCGGAAGCATCATCAATATGTCTTCCGTAGTGGGAGTTTCCGGCAATGCCGGCCAGTGCAACTACTCGGCCTCCAAGGCCGGCCTCATCGGTCTGGCCAAGTCCATCGCCAAGGAGATGGGTCCGCGCGGCATCAGGGCCAACTGCATCGCCCCGGGATTCATCATCTCGGATATGACCAACGCACTGTCAGAAGAGGTGCGCGACGCTTGGGTGAAGCAGATTCCGCTCCGCCGCGGAGGCACCCCTGAAGATGTCGCCAACGTGGCCCTCTTCCTGGCCAGCGACCTCTCCGGCTATGTATCCGGCCAGGTCATCCACTGCTGCGGCGCGATGAACTGCTAACAGCGACTCGTCCAGTCCGCCGCAAGCCTTAAATCACCGTGGCGGGCAACGAGATGATTATCAACGAAAAGCACCTTCCCCTTTAGCTGAACAATGCTAAAGAAGAAGGTGCTTTTGATTGAATATCAATCCTTTCGGGAATTATTTCTTGTCCCCGAGGTCAAGGATGCGGACATTGCGGATCTTCAGACCCTCGCCGTGACCGCAGAAAGAAATATACCCTTTCTTGTTGAACATTCCGGGATGGTTCTTGTGGTCAACTGTGTAAGGATTCTTCTTGCCGCCGTCCGGAGCCACATTGTGACCCTTGCAGGCCTTGCGGATGTTTCCTTCCAGAATCACCTCTCCGTTGACTGTCACCTTGATGTTGTCACCCTCGACACGGATCTCCTCCGTACTCCACTCTCCGAGCGGCTTGTGCACAATCCTCTTGGCCGGAATCACGCCATAGACGGAACCGTGAACCTGATACTCCTGAAGATTGGCGTACATCGGAGCGTCGTGGTCAAGAATCTGCACCTCGCACATTCCGTCATAGGCGGCGTCAACACCCATCGGCGTACGCACACCGACACCATTGTTCACACCCTCACGCAGGAAGCAGAACTCGAAACGATAGACGAAGTTCCTGTACTCCTTCTTGGTGTAGAGATTGCCTGTGCTGCCATAGTTGGCTGACACATAGATTGTTCCGTTGACAGGAGTGTAACCTTCAAGGTCTCCCTGCCACTTGTCAAGGTTCGTGCCATCAAACAGCATCTCGAAGCCCTGCTTCTTCTCCTCGTCGGTCAACTGTGAGATTGGAGAAGGCTCGGCCTCGCCGAGAATCTTGCCTATCTCATCGACAGCGTAGCCGTCATCGGCGCCGCCGGCGGCCTTGAAAATCACGACTGCCTTGTCGAGGTTGGACTTGAGGTCGGCATAGTTGATCTCTTCCTTGGTCTTGGAGGCGATTGTCCTGACACATTCAGCCGCAGTGTGTCTTACACTCTGGTCGCTGTCATCCAGATACTTGCCGGCAAGCAGGAACGCCTTCATCGTAGGCACGGCAGCAAGAGACCCAAGGATGGACCTCTTCACCGCAGGATCCTGCGCAAGCTCCAGAGCCTTGCCGAAATCGATGCGTTTCTTGTCGATGTCGGTCTCGTACTGTGAGACAAGCGATGAATATCTCTTCACCGCCTTGTCCGCAAGACTTGCGTCCGAGCCGGCGATCCTGACGAGAACCGGAGCAGCCTTGAAGTTGTCGATTCCGAGCAGAGAGGCGAATGCGGACTTGTCACCGGCCTCGTAGGCGGCGGCAAGGTCATTCACGGCCTCGTCCGTGCCGGTTGCGGCAAGGGCAGGATAGTAGGCGGCGGCGTTCTTGGAGTTCTTTATGAGTGCGCTGACCTTGGCATACTGATCAGCCGGAGCGAGAGTGCGCACAGCGGCTATCAAAGCCTTCTGAGATGCGGCAAGGTCAGAGGCGGAAGCATTGTCAAGCAAAGCGCCCACCTTGTCAATGTCCTGAACTCCGACGATGTCCGCAAGCGCAAGCTTGGCAAGGGACGAAGTCTCGGAGTCCTTTGAATCTATCAATGAATATACCTTCGGAGCCGCGGCGGAAATCTTTCTGGCCATCACAAGACTGAGGATGCTGCCAAGTGTCTTGTTGTCCTTCGCGCCGTCAAGGGCTGCGAGAAGATCATCCTGATAATTGCCTTTGAATGATTTCAGAGCGACAAGCGCGGCTGCGTCGTTCTGTCCGCCGAGCTGTCCCACGAGAGCCTTCGCGGCCTTGCCTCCTCCTATCTTCCCGGCGGCGGCGATTGCGGCTGCGGCAATGTCTCCCCCGTCGGAGAATGAACCCAGCACGATGTCAGACACTGAAGACACCTTGTTGTTGCCGAACCAGTTGAGGACATCGACCTTGACCGGAGAGGACAGTTTCGCAAAGTTCTTTGTGAAAAGCGGAACAAGATTGCCTGCGCCAAGAATCGAAGTGGCGTTGTCAATCACGGAATTCCTGTACTTGATGTCCTCGCTCTTCAGTGCGGCCGACACGACTTTCAATGCCTTCGAAGGGTCGTTCTTCATCTGTGCCAGCGCACCGGCAGACTTGTAGGCGGACACCTCGGAAGCCATCAGTTCCTTGGCCGCCTTGGCTACCGCCTTGCTCTTTGAGCCGTCGGCAAGTCTCACGGCCAGAGCGGCATACTCAGGAGTCGAATTCTCTTTAAGAATATTCAGGGAAGACTCGGAGCCTATGGCTGAGAGAGCTGAGAGGAAGGCGTTGTCGTACTTCGTGGAATTCTCCAAGGCCGGGATAATCCATTCCTGAATATAAGGCTCCGCGGCAGTGATTCCTTTCTCCGCAGCGGCGGTCGCCAACAAAGCCCTGTCGGCAGTCCCTTTCTTCACAAGGTCAAGAATCAAATCCTCTGTTCCCGGAATATCCACGAGAGCGCCAATGGCTGTGGATGCGAGGGCAGGGTCATTGACATATTCCTTGAAGAACTGAGCGTCAGCAGGTTTGGCTATCTGTCTGAACAGGTTCAGCAGGAAAGCCTTGTTGTTGCTGTCCGCTGTGGCCTTGATGGCCTGGGTGAAGCCCTCGCGGACCTTGTCCACGCACTGTGCGTTGGCCGAAGCATAGCTTGCGAGACCCGTGAGAGCATATTCATAAAGATTGTTCTTCACGCCCTCGCCGGCAGGCTTCAGCATCTTGGCGGTCTCCACAACCGATGCCGGAGCGGCGGCGGCAAGATCCGCGATCTGCGTGTTGAAATCAGCCGCATTGTTTGCCGGCATAGCCGCAAGCACGTCAGCGACAACGGTTTCCACTGTTCTCTGCCTTGCGTCCTGGGCACCAAGGGTCAGAGCAGCCGCAAGAAATAGTATGGATGTAATTAACTTCTTCATATTCAGTAATATATTAGAGAATCATTGAACCCCAAGGGGCGCGCATCGGCTGATTGATGAGCTGGTTGGCCGCATCATCGCCTATGAAGACCTGCTTGTCCGGGTCAAAATTCAGAGTTCTGCCAAGCCGCAGGGCGCACGCTCCCATATTGACGATTGTGCAGCTGTGATGGCCGTTATCCTCGGCCAAAGCGAATTTCTGGCGGGTCTTGACGCACTCCAGGAAATCCGTGTGTCGAGGTTCAGGGTCAGGAAGCGAGTTGATGACATCCATCACGTTAGGGATCGTACACTCGAATCCTTTGTAAACCTTGCCGTTAGGGCCTTCGATGTAAGGCACCTTGCCCTTGCTCTCGAAGCCTTCGCCCTCAAGGATGATCTTGCAGCCGTCGGCATAGGTGTAGGTGACGCTCCGCCATATTCCAACAGCGTCAGGGTGCTGCTGTGGAGCGTCCACCTCCACTTTCACAGGGAAGGTGTCATCTTTTCCGAGAATATACTGGACAGGGTCGATGTAGTGCTGTCCCATATCTCCCAGTCCGCCGGACTCGTAGTCCCAGTAGCCGCGGAAGGTCTGGTGCACACGATGAGGATTGTACGGCTTGTAAGGAGCCGGACCGAGCCACATATCGTAGTCAAGTTCGGCAGGGACAGGCTGAGGCACAAGGTTTTCCTTGCCGGTCCAGTAGAACTTCCAGGTGAAGCCCGTGGCTCCGGAGATCCTGACGGTCAGAGGCCATCCCAGAAGTCCGCTCTGCACGAGTTTCTTAAGCGGCTCAACCGTGGTTCCGAGACCATAGAACGTGTCCTTGAAGCGGAACCAGGTGTCCAGACGGAAAATCCTTCCGTACTTGTTCACCGCCTCCACTACCTTCTGACCCTCTCCGATCGTCCTCGTCATCGGCTTCTCGCAGAAGACGTCCTTCCCTGCCTTGCAGGATTCCACGGCCATTATTCCGTGCCAATGGGACGGAGTGGCGATGTGGACGATGTCCACATTCGGATCGTGCACCAGCTCCCTCCAGTCCGTGTAGGCCTGAAGCTTTGTCCCAAACTTCTCCACACCTCTCTTCAAGGCGTTGTCAAGGTGGTTCCTGTCCACATCGCAGACAGACACAAGGCGGCAGCGCTCATCGCTGACAAAATGAAGACTGCTCATTCCAATGCCGCCGGTACCGATGATTCCGCGTGTCAGCTGATCGCTCGGCGCGACATATTTCTTGTCCCCGCCCATAGCGCCCAACACATTGCGTGGCAGGATCGTGAACAATGCCAGTCCCGCCGCCGATTTTTTCAAAAAGCTCCTTCTGGATTCGCCCATAGTGTTATGTGATTTAGTTGTTGTCCCTGAATGCAAATTTACATTTTTTTTCGCCGCATAATGTTACAAGCTATTTAAAAATAATTCCTCTTTTTCCTTATGCGGCCTTTCCGACCATTTTCAAACAGCTTCTTACAAGCCATTCCATTTTTGAAAAAAGCCGACCGACGGCATTCATTTTTTGCGAATATAGAAGGGCTTCCCCCGGCAGTGCCGACCGCTACAGCCTGACGTCCACGAACACCGGGAGGTGATTCCCCACCTTCATCTATTCGGCTGGACACAAAAAAAGGAGGTGGCTGAAAAGTCAACTTTTCAGCCACCTCATCCTCTGTGATGATGTTCAGGAAAATATGTTCCTACTCGGACTGACGGTCGCCGCGACGTCCGCCACGGCCTCCGCGGCCACGACGGTCACCACGGTCTCCTCCCCTGCGGTCGCCACGGTCTCCGCGTGACGGACGTGAACCGCCCTGCGCGTTGGCTGCCGCGGCGGCGTTAGGAGTAAGATCCTGCTTGCCGTAACGCTCGCCGTTGCAAATCCACACCTTGATTCCGAGGGCGCCGACCTTTGTGCTTGCAACCGCAAGAGCGTAGTCGATGTCAGCACGGAATGTGTGCAGAGGTGTACGGCCTTCCTTGAACATTTCGCTTCTTGCCATCTCAGCTCCGCCGACACGGCCGCTGATCTGGATCTTGATGCCTTCCGCACCAACCCTCATAGTTGAAGCGATAGCCATCTTGATGGCCCTTCTGTAGGAAACACGTCCCTCAATCTGACGGGCGATGCTGTCTGCGACGATGTGGGCGTCAACCTCAGGCCTCTTCACCTCGAAGATGTTGATCTGAACGTCCTTCTTTGTGACCTTCTTAAGCTCTTCCTTGAGTTTGTCAACCTCGGCTCCACCCTTACCGATGATGAATCCCGGCCTTGCGGCGTGAATGGTCACGGTGATGAACTTGAGGGTCCTTTCGATGACAATCTTGGAGAGGCTGGCCTTGGCAAGACGGTTGGTCAGATACTTGCGGATTTCATAATCCTCGGCGATCTTCTCAGCATAGTTACCACCACACCAGTTAGAGTCCCAACCACGGGTGATACCGATTCTGTTAGAAATAGGATTTGTCTTCTGTCCCATATTACTTGTTCTCCTCTACTGTTGTTGGTTTCTTGACGTCGAGAATGATGGTGACGTGGTTCGAACGCTTGCGGATTCTTCCGGCGCGGCCCTGAGGGCAAGGACGGATTCTCTTGAGCGTGCGGCCTTCGCCGACCATAATCGTCTTGACATAAACGTTGCCGTTGTCCAGTTCCTTGCTCTGGTCCGGATTCTTGGCTTCCCAGTTGGCGATGGCGCTGCGGAGAAGCTTCTCAAGACGGATGGACGGCTGCCTCTTCGAGAAATGAAGAAGGTCAATCGCGCGGTTCACCTCCACACCTCTCACAGTGTCAGCGACGAGACGCATCTTGCGAGGGGATGTAGGTACATCATTCAACTTGGCTATCGCCGTATTCTTTTTGGCTTCCTTGAACTTCTCAGCCATTAATCTTTTACGAGCTCCCATAATGAATTCTCCTTTGATAATTACTACTTATTGTTGCCCGAATGGCCTTTGAATGTTCTGGTCGGCGCGAATTCGCCGAGCTTGTGGCCCACCATATTCTCAGTGATGTAAACAGGAATGAACTTGTTTCCATTATGAACTGCTACAGTGTGGCCTACGAAATCAGGGGAGATCATGCTGGCGCGGGACCAGGTCTTCACGACCTCCTTCTTCTTGCTACCATCATTCATAGCAAGAATTCTCTTTTCCAGGGCTTCCTGGATATATGGACCTTTTCTTAATGAACGACTCATAATCTTAAAGTTTAATTCCGTTTAATTACTTCTTCTTTCTTCTCTCGATGATGAACTTGTTGGAAGTAGCCTTAGGATTACGTGTCTTGTAACCCTTTGCAGGAAGTCCCTTGCGTGAGCGCGGATGACCTCCGGAGGCGCGACCTTCACCACCACCCATAGGGTGATCGACAGGGTTCATAACGACACCACGGTTGTGAGGCCTGCGACCGAACCAGCGGCTGCGGCCCGCCTTTCCGTAAGACTCAAGATTATGGTCGGCGTTGGAAACGGTTCCGACGGTGGCGCGGCAGGACACAAGCACCATTCTGGTCTCGCCCGAAGGCAGACGAAGGATGGCGTAGTTGCCCTCACGGGCGGCGAGCTGCGCGAATGTGCCGGCGGAACGTGCCATCGCGGCACCCTGTCCTGGACGAAGCTCGATGTTGTGCACGAGCGTACCTACAGGGATCTCCGCGAGAGGGAGACAGTTGCCGAGCTCAGGAGCGACTCCTGATCCGGACTCTATGATCTGCCCTACCTTGATTCCGGCAGGAGCGATGATGTACTTCTTTACACCATCCTCGTACTCGACGAGGGCGATGCGGGCGCTGCGGTTCGGATCATACTCGATGGTCTTCACGGTAGCCTTGACGTTGTCCTTGGTGCGGAGGAAGTCGATGATGCGGTACATCCTCTTGTGTCCGCCGCCGCGGTAACGGACGGTCATCTGACCGGTGTTGTTCCTGCCGCCCGTGCTCTTAAGAGGTTCCAACAAAGCCTTGTACGGCTTCTTGGCAGTGATTTCATCGAATGCGCTGATAGCCTTGTTCCTGGTGCCAGGAGTAGTCGGCTTGAATTTTCTGATTGCCATTGCCTTGTCCCTCCTTAAATGTTACTGTAGAAATCGATCTTGTCCTCACTCGCAAGGGTGACGTATGCCTTCTTGAAGTGATTGGCGCGGCCGCGGAGCATTCCGGACTTGCTGTAGCGGGACTTTCTCTTTCCGTGATAGTTCACGGTGTTGACGTCCGTCACAGTCACATTGTAGAACTGCTCTACAGCGGCCTTTATCTGAAGCTTGTTGGCTTCCCTGTCAACGATGAAGCCGTAACGGTTGTACTTTTCAGTCTGTGCCGTGAGCTTCTCGGTTACTATTGGCTTGATTAAAATTCCCATCTCTTTGCGCTTTTAACGGTTGACCCTGACCCTGGAGGAGAGGATGTCCTGAACTCCGTCAACAATCACCATAGAATTGGCGTTCATAATGGTGTAGGTGTTGATTTCGTCAACAGAAATGACCTTAACCTCAGGGAGATTACGTGATGAAAGGAAAATGTTCTTTGAATTCTCCGGAAGCACTACGAGAACCTTTCTCTGGCCAGCCTTGAGAGCGTCAAGGATGTGCATGAATTCTTTTGTCTTAGGGGCTTCCATAGCGAACGGCTCAACGAGGACGATAGCGTTCTCCTGTGCCTTGTAGGTAAGAGCCGAGCAACGCGCGATAGACTTCAGCTTCTTGTTGAGCTTGAATCTGTACAGGCGAGGCTTAGGGCCGAACACGCGGCCGCCGCCAACGAAGATGTTGGACTTCAAGCTGCCGTGACGCGCTCCGCCGCCGCCTTTCTGGCGACCGAGCTTCTTGGTTGAATGAGCGTTTTCGCTGCGATCCTTTGTCTTGGCGGTACCCTGACGCTGGTTGGCGAGGTACTGGACGACATCAAGATAGATTGCATGGTCGTTCGGCTCGACACCGAACACCTTCTCGTCAAGAACAACCTTCTTTCCGGATTCCGATCCGTCAATTTTCAATACTGGTAATTCCATAACTAAAACTCTAATGCAAGATAAGAACCCTTGGCTCCCGGAACGGAGCCTTTAATGACGAGAAGATTGTTTTCAGGGATGACCTTAACAATCTCGAGGTTGAAGACCTTGACCCTTTCGTTGCCCATATGGCCGCCCATACGCATTCCCGGGAACACGCGTGAAGGCCAAGATGAGGCTCCGAGAGAACCCGGCTTACGCAGTCTGTTGTGCTGACCGTGGGTAGCCCCGCCTACACCGGCGAAGTGATGACGGTGAACAACACCCTGGAAGCCGCGACCTTTGGAAGTACCGACAACATCCACGTACTTGACATCGTCTGTCACGATGTCGGTGACGGAGATGGTGTCTCCAAGCTTGAGCTCACCCTCGAAGTCTGCCGGAAACTCGACAAGCTTGCGCTTAGGGGTGGTCCCTGCCTTTTTGAAGTGGCCCATAAGAGGCGCGCTGGCGTGTATCTCCTTGATTTCGTCATAGGCAAGCTGTACAGCGGCATAGCCATCTTTTTCAACTGTACGCAATTGCGTGACAACACACGGACCAGCCTCGATGACGGTGCATGGAATATTTTTTCCATCAGCACCGAAAACGGAAGTCATTCCGATTTTCTTTCCAATTAATCCAGGCATTGGTTGATTAATTAATTGTAAATAAATATTTTACGTTACTCCGCACTATTTTGCGGACTGCAAAGGTAGGCATTTTTTTTCAATTCACAAAGTTTTCCACAAGCCTACTGTCTAATAATCAGAGAAATCGTCCTCAAGCCTTGGGGAATAAATCAAGGAATAATTATCTTTGTACCACGAAAAGGGACAATGATGCTTTTGAATATCTTCGGATTCCTCAACATCTCGTTTGCGGACATCCTTGACATACTGATGGTGGCCATATTCATCTATTTGGCTTTCAGGTGGATAAGAGGCTCTGCGGCAATGAACATCTTCGTGGCCGTCATCCTGCTTTTCGTCCTGCGGGTAGTGGTGGCAGCCTTCAATATGAAGTTGATGAACGCTCTTCTTGGGACTTTCATCGATGTTGGAGTGATCGCGCTCATCGTGATCTTCCAGCCGGAAGTGCGGCACTTCCTGATGAAACTCGGCTCGCGCTACGGGATGGCGGGGAAGGGACGGGATTTCTTCAACAGGCTGATGGGCATCCGGGACCAGAAGATGGCCGGAGGCACGGTCAACGAGATCGCCGAGGCGTGCAGGACAATGTCCGCCGACAAGACCGGAGC
The DNA here is from genome assembly GCA_963604245.1 of Eggerthellaceae bacterium. Lineage (GTDB taxonomy): Bacteria > Bacteroidota > Bacteroidia > Bacteroidales > UBA932 > Cryptobacteroides. The sequence continues at coordinate 5,415 of CAVCPY010000125.1, read as the reverse complement.
CTTGATAGTGTTCCCAAGGAAGGATTCGCTCGACTTCATCATCGAGACCGGTGACGTTGTGGACGCAAGGGTCACCAGAAGGCTGATAATGAACATATTCTTCAAGAATTCACCTCTGCACGACGGGGCGATGATCATCGGAGGGGACAGGATCGTGGCGGCGCGCTGCACCCTGCCCATCACCGGACGCTCCGACATCCCGCCGCACTACGGAATGAGGCACAAGGCGGCGATAGGCATCTCTGAAGAGACTGACGCCGACGTGGTCGTGGTCTCGGAGGAGACCGGCGGAATCTCCTTCGTGCGCAGCGGCAACATCCAGAGCATCAACAACATCAACGAACTTAAACTCCTTCTCGGGGCCGGCGAGGGGTCTCCGGAGGAAAAACAATAATTCACGAATATGCAGGAACACGGAACAGAGATTGACGCCAGACTGGAGAGCAAGTTGGGATTTGACAGGGTCAGGACCTTTGTGGCCGACAGATGTTCCACCGAATATGCCGTCACAAGGGTGGCGGAGGAGAGGTTCAGCAGTGACCCTAAAGTCATCGGGGAAAGGCTGGCTCTCACGGACGAGATGAGGCTGGTCGTGATGTTCGAGGAGAACTTCCCGACCAACGGGTACATCGACTGCCTGGACTTCCTCACGCCTCTGGAGAAAACAGGCTATACGATTGATGTCCTTTCGCTCGGGAAACTGCGCACTATGGTGGAGACCGTGCGAAGGCTGACCGGCTTCTTTATGTCCATAAAGGACGGAGTCTATCCCAATCTCAAGAGGATGAGCGCCCCGGTGCTGAGCTTCCCCGAGGTTCAGAGAAGAATCGACCTGATTCTGGATAAGTTCGGAGACGTGAAGGACACGGCCTCGGACAGACTGCTGGAAATCAGGCGCGCGATAAAGACAAAGGAAGGGACGATCTCAAAGAGGGCGAACGCCATCCTCAGGCAGGCCCAGGCCGACGGACTTGCGGACGAGGACGCCGGGCTTTCGGTGCGCGACGGCAAGCTGCTGATCCCGGTGAACAGCTCAAGCAAGAAGAAGATCCCGGGGTTCGTCTATGACACCTCGGCCACAGGCAAGACAGCCTTCGTGGAGCCGGCGGAAATCATCGAGCTGGAGAACGAGATAGTCACCTTACGCGCTGACGAGGCGCAGGAGATCCAGCGCATCCTCGCGGCGTTCAGCGACTTCGTCAGACCGTACGTCCCGGACCTCATCAATTCCGCCGAGTACATCGGCGAGATTGATTTCCTTGTGGCAAAGGCGCAGGTAGCCCTCGACTTCAAGGCCGGAGCCCCAATCATCTCCGACAATGGGGAGATGAACCTCCGGAAGGCTCGCCATCCGCTTCTGGAAAGGGCTCTCAAAAAAGAGAAAAAGGACATTGTGCCCGTTTCCATCCGCCTGACTCCGGGCAAGCATATTCTTTTGATCTCCGGACCCAACGCCGGCGGCAAGTCGGTGTGCCTCAAGACAGCGGGGCTGCTCCAGTATATGTTCCAGTGGGGGATGCTTGTGCCGACCTCCGAGACCTCGGAACTGCCCGTGTTCGACAGGATAATGGTCAGCATAGGGGACGACCAGAACATAGAGAACGACCTGAGCACCTACAGTTCGTTTCTGGATGATATGAAGACGATGCTTGCGAAGGCAGACGGTAAGACCTTGATACTGATTGACGAGTTCGGTTCCGGCACGGAGCCGGCGGCCGGAGGGGCCATCGCCGAGGCTATCCTCAGCGAGATGGACCGCAGAGGGGTCTATGGAGTCATCACAACCCATTACACAAACCTGAAGCTCTACGCCTCGGGTCAGGAGACCGGGGTCATCAACGGCGCGATGCAGTTCGACGCCGCGAATATCCAGCCGCTGTTCAAACTGGACATCGGAATGCCGGGCAATTCGTTCGCCTTCGAGCTGGCACGTAAGATGGGTCTTCCGGAAAGCATCGTGAAGGATGCCGAGGCCAGAGCCGGAGAGGAGTTCGTGGGGATGGAGCGGAATCTGCGCAGGATTGTGCGCAACCGCCGCGCCCTGGACGAGAAGCTCCAGAAGATCAAGAACACGGACAAGACTTTGGAGAACATCACGGAGCGTTACCAGAAAGAGCTTGAAGGTCTCAAACAGACCAAGAAAGAGATTCTGGAGCAGGCCAAGAAGGAGGCGCAGGAGATCGTGCAGGGAGCCAACAGGACGGTCGAGAACACCATCCGCACCATCAAGGAATCCCAGGCGGACAAGGAGAAGACCTCCGACGCAAGGAAGGCTCTCCAGAGTTTCGTCACCTCGCTCCAGACCAGAAAGGAGAACGAGCAAAGAAATCACGACGACTACATAGACAGGAAGCTCAAGCAGCTGGAGGACAGGAAGACTCGACGCGACGCACGCAAAGGCAAGCCTCAGGACGACAGCCAGACGCAGAACTCCGGGCAATTCCGGGGCGGTGTGCTGAAAGTCGGGGAGAAAGTGCGGGTCAAGGACAACGGAATGGCCGGTGAGGTCATCCGGGTGTCGAACAAGGCCGTGACCATCGCCATAGGCAACATCACCAGCAAGATGCCTCTCGACAGGGTCGAGCGGATCTCTTCCAATGAATATAAAGCCGCGGTGCGTGAGAACATCAAGCCTCGGGCCGCCAGGGATGATTCAGGTCTGCGGGAACGCAGGCTGGCGTTCTCTCCCGAGCTGGACGTGCGCGGAGAGCGGGTTTCGGACGCGCTGGACATCGTCGTGCACTACATCGACGACGCCATAATGCTGAACATCGGCTCTGTCCGCATCATCCACGGCAAAGGCACGGGAGCGCTCCGGGATGAGCTTCAGAAATATTTAAGGACAATCCCGGGAGTATCTTCCGTCCACGACGAGCAGGTCCAGTTCGGGGGCTCGGGGGTGACAATCGTGACATTGGGATAGACTTCAGACTCAAAACTATGAAAAACATTGAAATACAGATGACCCCGAGGATGGAGCTGGGACGCAGGGGCGAGGACATCGCCTGTAAGTTCCTCTCCGGGAGGGGACACACGATAGTGCAACGGAATTTCAGGTCGGGACATCTTGAACTCGACATCATCAGTCTTGACAAGAATGGTGTGCATTTTGTGGAGGTAAAGAGCCGGGTCGCACCCGCGGCGGTCTCGCCGGAGGAGAATGTGACGGCGGCCAAGCAGAGGAAGGTGGCGGATGCGGCACTGAGGTACCTGAACCTGGCCAAGGACAAGAGAATCCCTTCCGATGTGGAAGTGAATTTCGATGTCGTGGCGGTGACGTTCGACGGAGGAAAGGAGATTGTGGAATGGTTCCCGAACGCGTTTTACCCGATGTACCTCTGAGACGCCCCGATGCTTCGACAAGCTCGGCGACCACAAACTCAGCAACCGTGGTTCGGCAGGCTCACCAACCGTTGATTCAACGGTCAAGCGGAACGGTCACTGAGCCTGTCGAAGCGAGCCCGCCGAAACGGCTATGTTGATTTGAGAGAATACACTAAACACCAAGATATGAACAAAGCTAACCGATACTGCATAATAATGGCCGGAGGAACGGCGAACCGCTTCTGGCCGGTCAGCAGAGAATCAAAGCCCAAGCAGTTTCTGGACATAGCCGGGGCCGGAAAATCCTTCATAAGAAGCACCTACGAGCGTTTCTCCAGGATTGTCCCCTCCGAGAACATCATCGTTGTCACCCTGTCAAGATTCTCCTACCTCGTCCGCGCCCAGATTCCCGAACTTCCTGAAAGAAACCTCCTTCTGGAGCCATACGCCCGCAACACCGCCCCGTGCATAGCCTATGCGACCTACAGTATCCTGAAACGGAATCCTGACGCGACGGTCATCGCCACTCCCGCAGACCACATCATCAAGAATGAGGACCGGTTCAGAACGGCTATGCTGAAAGTGCTGGAATATGCCGGAAGCAAACCCGCGCTTATGACGATAGGAATCCACCCCACCGAACCTGACACCAGCTACGGCTACATCCAGGCCACCGGCGGAAACGAAGACTCTGAAGCCTGCTCTCCCCTGAAAGTCAAGACATTCACCGAGAAGCCAGACAAGGCACTGGCCGAAGTCTTCTGCAAGACCGGCGAATTTTATTGGAACTCCGGAATATTCGCCTGGAAGGCTTCCGTGATTAAGGAAGAGATGGAGAAGTATATTCCCGACGTCACGTCCCTTTTCACAGGCTGGGAAGAGGCTTTGGGGAGCGACAAGGAGCAGGTGTTCATCGAGAAGGCCTATTCAGATTGTCCGAAAGTCTCGATTGACTACGGTGTGATGGAGAAAACCGACCGGGCCTGGCTCTACTGCGGAGATTTCGGCTGGTCAGACATCGACGGATGGGACTCCCTGTTCAGGAACATCGGCGACAAGACCAAGGACGGCAATGTCGTGTTCTCGGACAAGATTCTCGGCGAAGGCAATGAGAACAGCCTTCTGGTCTGCGGCGACAAAAAGAAACTATACGCCATCAAAGGCCTTAAGGACTATGTCGTGGTTGACACCGGAGATGTGCTGCTGGTCTGCCCGAAGGATGACAAGCAGTTCAGGGACTTCATCTCCGGCCTCGGGATGCCGGAGTACGAAGACTATCGGTAGCCCCCGTGGTGAGTAACACCTTGACAATCAGCGATAAAAGCGAAAGCCTTGCGTCGGAGTCGATGCAAGGCCTTCGCTTGTTATATTGATTGGTAATCCATTATCCGCCACAAGTCACCGCAAGGGGTGGACTGCCGGCGGCCGGGATATTCCTATTTCTTCAGTGTCTTGAAAAGGGATGAGAGGGTCGATGCGGCGGAGACAACCTCCTTGGCGCTTGAGGCGGCAGATGAGGATGTCAGCTTCTCGATAGCCTCGGCGGCAGCTGACTTGGCGGCATTGCTTGCGGCTGTCTTTGTTGATGACTGCAAGGCGGAAAGATCCAGTCCCGCAAGCTTGGTCAGGCTGCTCAACACTGTCTTGGAATTGCTGTTGTTGACAAGCTTGTTGGAGCCCGAGATCAGTCCCTTCACAAAGTTGGTTGTGCTTGTGTTCGACTTCAGACCTTTGATGTTGTTGGCCAGAGTGACCATATTCACGATGTTGGTAGGATTGGTCAGGTCCAGGCTTCCGTTGCTCTTGTACTGGGTGTAGAGCGCCAGAAGAGCCTTGCCGGCGGCGGCTCCATTGTTCTTTGTAAGTGATGTGGATGTCGTCTGGTCGGCCGGAACGGCTGCTGATGACACATTGGCGCGGCAAGGAGCCGCAAGGACTGTCGCCAAAGCGGCGACCGCAAAGATTTTTAACACTTTCATCTTATTAATGATTTTGTTCGTTTCGCATTGCTATGCAAAAATACTGCAAAAGTTCGTAAAAGCCGAAACTGTCTCGAAAATCCCACATAATAAAATGCGGAAACCATTTTTA
>CAVCPY010000124.1:0-4539 GCA_963604245.1 Eggerthellaceae bacterium | reverse complement strand
TCCCTCTTCCAAAGCCGAAACTGTCTCGAAAATTCCGCATAATAAAATGCGGGAGCCATTTTTAAACAGCTTCTTACTTAGATGATTCGCACTTGTGTGTAATATGCCCTTTATGGATTCATTCTGTGAAACCACCTTGTTGCCCACGAATGTTGGTTACTCAACATTTTATGGTACGACGACTGGATTGAAAACGAGTGATATTGCTCTTGTCGAAGGCAAAAATGCAGACGAAGGGGGCATTATGTGGAGAAAGTGCTGCCGTCGTGATCGGAGGGGCCGCTCCCGGGCGACGTTTTTGAGTGATATCGTTGCTACAGAGGGCTAAGATGAGGTCTCCGGTGACACTTGGGGGCGAAAACGTTGCTGATCGAGATCCGAGAAGCCTTGACGATTGAGATGCTTCGGCGATATTCGCTATTTGAAAGAAAAATTACTATATTTGCGGTAACGGGAAGGGTTCCGCCGGAAAAGGGCGGGACTCCGTTTTAATGTTATGGTCCCGAAAGGGAATGGCGGACGGCAATGGACGCTGGAATATTCATAAATAATTTGTCTGCAAGTGATTGCCCGCTTGCGGTTAAGTGAAAAAGGAACATAATTGGTTTCATTATGGCGGAAATTCATTATATGACCCAGGATGGGTTGGACAAGCTGAAGAAGGACCTCGCCGATGCGCTGGCGCAGCGTCCGGTGATCTCAGCGGCCATTGCGGAGGCAAGGGAAAAGGGCGACCTTTCCGAGAATGCTGAATATGACGCGGCGCGTGACGCCCAGGGCCTGCTGGAGGTCAAGATTGCCAAGCTCAAGGACCTCGTGGCCAACGCCAAGGTCATCGACGAGTCCAAAATCGGTACCGACAAGGTGCAGATAATGAACAAGGTCAAGGTGGAGAACCTTGCGGCCAGGCAGGTGATGGAATTCACCATTGTCGGTGAGACGGAGGCGGATTTCGCCCACGGCAAGCTCGCTTCGACCACCCCTATCGCCAAGGCCTTGATAGGCCACTCGAAAGGCGAGATTGTGGATGCCAAAGTCCCGTCCGGTGTAATCAAGTTCAAGATTCTCGACATTTCACTTTAGAAGACTATGGCTACGATATTCACGAAAATCGCAAAAGGAGAGATTCCTTCGTTCAAGGTTGCCGAAAACGATGAGTTTTACGCCTTTCTGGACATAAGCCCTCTTGCGAAGGGACATACCCTTGTCATCCCGAAGAACGTCGAGGATGATTATATCTTCCATCTGGACGGGAAGACCTACGAGGGACTGTGGGACTTTGCCCGTAAGGTGGCCATAGCCATCAAGGCCGCAGTGCCTTGCCAGAGAGTGGGAGTCTGCGTGCTTGGGATGGAAGTGCCCCACACTCACATCCATCTTGTCCCGCTCCAGACAGAGGCCGATATGGACATCAAGAAAAAACGTCTGGAGGTCTCTCCGGAGGAGAACAAGGCGATCGCCGCCGCTATATTCAAGGAATATGAGAAATTGTAGAAACCTGCTTCTTGCGGCAGCCGTTCTGGTGGCCGCCTCCTCGTGCTCGGACAAGGCACAGGTCAAAGGAGTCCTCACCGGTGCGTCTGACACCGAGGTGGTAGTGAAACAACTTTCCGGTAGCGTTTTGGTGGCTTTGGACACCCTCAAGACTGACGCTTCGGGAGCATATTCCTGCAAGATTGAAGTCCTTAAGGGGCAGCCGCAGTTCGTGTATCTGTTCAAAGGGGACACCAAGGTCGCGTCGCTTCTTCTCCAGAATGGAGACAGGGTGAAAGTCGAGTCGGACACGCTCGGGAAATATTCCGTCGAAGGGTCGGAGGAGAGTGAGAAACTGCGTCAGGTTGAGGAGGATTTCGCCGCTTTTCTGGACAAGTTCTCCGCGGATGTGGCCGCCGGGGACAACGCCGCGGCATCCAAGGACTACATCGACTACTACCGCGGCCGTGTGAAGTTCATTATGACCAACTCCAAGTCCTTGACCTCGATTCCGGTGTTGTACCAGAAGGTCAACGAGAACTTCCCGATTTTCAGCCAGACCACGGATGCGATTCTGTTCCAGAATGTTCACGACTCTTTGATGACGGTCTATCCGGAGTCCAAGTACGTCTCCGCACTGAAAAAGGAGGCCGAGAAGAGATTCAACATATTCAATCTCAGCCAGCAGGTTCAGAACGCACAGGAAAGTTCCTATCCGGATTTGAACCTTCCGTCCGTTGACGGGTCGAAGGTAAGGCTCAGCGAGGTTGGCGCCAAGGCCGTTCTGGTCTATTTCTGGCAGGCCGCCGACGCTTCGCAGAAGATGTTCAATCAGGATGTCCTGCTGCCGCTTTACAAGGAATATCATCCTAAGGGTCTGGAGATATATTCAGTGTCCCTTGACACCGACAAGGGGGTATGGGCTAGTGCCGTGAGAAGCCAGAACCTGCCGTGGATCAATGTCTGTGACGGTTTGGGAGCCGCTTCCCAGGCCGCTGTGCTGTACAACATCAGCCGCGGGCTGCCGGTTGCCTATCTGATAGTTGACGGGACTTTGACCCCTGATGTCATCAAGACAGACAAGACCCTGCGCAAGGCTGTCGCCTCGAGACTTTAGTTTTAGGAATATGATTGAGGCTGACCGCGTTAGGGCGTGTCAGCCTTTTTGTATAAAAGCTTATCCGGCCATTTGCCATAGGTGAAGGCTGCCATATTATTGGAAATAACAATGGAAAGAAAGACCAGAGTAAGATTCGCTCCGTCGCCGACTGGCCCGCTGCATATGGGCGGGGTCCGCACGGCTCTTTATAACTACCTCTACGCCAAGCAGCGCGGAGGAGATTTCATCATCAGAATCGAGGACACTGACTCCCACAGGTTTGTTCCCGGGGCGGAGGAGTATATCATTGAGGCTCTGAAATGGTGCGGAATCGTGCCGGACGAGGGTGTGGACGTGAATGGAAAGGTTGTCGAGACCGCTTCCGAGCGGCATCCTCACGCCCCTTACCGCCAGAGCCAGAGGCGTGGAATCTACCGTAAGTACGCCGAGCAGCTGATTGCGAACGGCTACGCTTATTACGCCTTCGACTCTTCCGAGGCACTGGAGAAGGCCCGAGCCGAGGCGGAGGCCTCCGGTCGGACATTCATCTACAATCAGGAGACCAGAAAGAGGATGCGCAATTCGCTGACCCTTCCGGAGGACGAGGCCAGGAGGCTTATAGAGGAGACTTCCGACTGGACAGTCCGTTTCAAGATGCCGTCCGACACTGTCGTGAAGATGGACGACCTGATTCGTGGACATATCGAGGTGAACACCGACACCTTGGACGACAAGGTTCTGTGGAAGAGAGCCGACGAACTCCCGACCTACCACCTCGCCAACATCGTGGACGATCATCTTATGGAGATCACCGAGGTCATCCGCGGGGAGGAATGGCTACCGTCCCTGCCGCTTCACTATATGCTCTACAAGGCTTTCGGCTGGGAGGACACGATGCCACGTTTCGCTCACCTTTCCCTGCTTCTGAAGCCGGACGGGAAGGGCAAGCTCAGCAAGCGCGACGGCGACAAGCTCGGCTTCCCGGTGTTCCCTCTCAAATGGGTGAACGCCCAGGGCGAGGTTTCCAGAGGCTATCGTGAGGACGGTTACTTCCCGGAGGCCTTCGTTAACCTGCTGGCGTTCCTCGGCTGGAATCCCGGCGACGACCGCGAGATGTTCACTATGCCGGAACTCATCAAGGAATTCTCTCTCGACCGCATCGTCAAGTCCGGAGCCCGCTTCAACCCGGAGAAGGCCCGCTGGTACAACAAGGAATATCTCCGCCTGAAGTCCGATGAGGAACTGGCCGGGTTGTTCGTGCCGATTCTTGAGGAGCACGGAATTGGAGTACATAATATAAAATATATAGACTCTAAAGAACGTGATTATCTTGCTTTTGAAAATCATATCTTCTCTATAAGTTATGTCCGGCTAGTTGTATCCCTTATTAAGAATAGAGCCACTTTCGTGAAGGATTTCTGGACGATAGCGTCTTACCTTTTCGTTTCCCCGCAGGATTTTGAGAAGTACGGAATCAAGGCCGGGGCGGCCGTGGAGCCGCAGGGCAACGACCCCCGCCGTCAGGCCGACCCTCGCGCGAAGGTTTTTGACGATGCCGCCACCGCTCCGTTCCTCGCCAAGGATGTTGACAAGTTCTGGAAGCCAGAGAACGTATGTTATATTAGCAAATTGTCTTCTTTTATAAGTGATTATGAAAACGAATGGACAGTTTCTACTTTTGGTATTGCTCTTGAGAATTACATCCGTAATAATGGTTGGCCTATGGGAAAGGTGATGAATGCCCTTCGCCTATCCCTTTCAGGATCCGCCTCTGGTCTTGGTATTGCTGATATTATTATTAGTATTGGTTCTGTAGAAACTTGTGCCCGTATTGAGTTCGCTATTTCTCATTTAGATAAAATAGCTTGATATTTTATGTTTTCAGACAAAATCCTTAGACAAGCAATAAATGCTTAGAAGCTGTTTAAAAATGGTTCCCGCATTTTATTATGCGGAATTTTCGAGAC
>CAVCPY010000123.1:0-4713 GCA_963604245.1 Eggerthellaceae bacterium | reverse complement strand
AGATGAAAATGGCCGGAAAGGCCGCATAAGAAAAAAGAGAAATTATTTTTAAACTGTTTCTTATAATAACCAGGTAATCTTTGATTGTCTTTTCGGTCTGTCTATAAGAAGCCGCTGTCTGCGGGTGTCTTTCCTGTTTTTCCGTACACGTCGTCAGGCACATCAAAATGTCTGTAAAAATGCCTATTTTTGCAGTCTATGGACATTGTCAAGCTGATAGAGATCTTCGCCTTGGCCACGGGCGTGCCCTACATCGTTCTGGAGATCCTCCAGAAGAACACTATGTGGTATTTCGGAATCGCCACGGGATTGGCGTGCGCATATTCATTCGCCATTCAGGGTCTCTGGTCAAATATGGCTCTGAACCTTTACTATGTGGCGATGTCGCTCTGGGGGCTTTATCTCTGGCGCAGGGACAGCCGGACGCTTGAGGAAAACGCCGGCGGCCAAAGTACGGCTACCGTCCACCTTGCCCGGCTGGACGCAAGGACGGCTCTTTGTAGTGCGGCGATATTCATTGCCGGCGTGGCGCTCCTTGTCTGGCTGCCGCGTGTCCTGGGCGTGTCAAGCAATTGGCTGGACGCCGTTTCCGCGATGATGTCCGTCATCGCGACCTATTGGCTGGCCAGGTCTATTCCGTACCATTGGGTCATCTGGCTTGTCGCCGACAGCATTCTGGTGGTGATGTGCTTCCTTGAGGGACAGTACTGGCTGACGCTGCTCTATGCCGCCTATGTCGCCGCCGCCATCTACGGGATGTTCCATTGGTTGAGAAAAGGCAAGTACATAGATTAAATCATCTGAATATGAAAGTTTACCAGAAAATCATTCTTGGTGTCATCCTTGCGGTGTCCGCGGGGCTGTCCTCTTCTGCGCAGGACAGGAATGTAGTCTACCGCGACGCTTCCGCTTTCCCGCTCTACGGAAAGTGCGTGGAGGAGACCTCTGCCCGCTATGAGCGTCTTCCGGCCGAGTTTCAAGGTGCGGTAAGAAAGTCGATGTGGGATCTAGGCCGCAATTCCGCCGGCCTTTACATCCGTTTCCGCTCCAATTCCACGCAGATCCGCGCACGTTGGAAGTCAACGAGTCCGCGGCAGTATATGCCGCATATGGCAGACGCCGGCGACAGCGGCCTCGACCTTTACATCCTGACGGAAAAGGACGGTTGGCGTTTCGCTGGTAGCGGCTTTGAATGGGGCGGACGCGACAAAGACGTTAAAAACAAGACGTTGGTGGCCAATATGAAGCAGGAGATGAGGGAATATATGCTCTACCTCTCTCTGTACAACGGCATCGCTTCCCTTGAGATAGGGGTTGACGAAGGCTCCGTCATAGAGGCTCCGGCCGTTGAGAGCCCAAGGTCGGACAGGCCGGTCGTGATGTACGGCACCAGCATCCTTCAAGGGGGCTGCGCCTCCCGGCCCGGAATGGCCTTCACGGCGATTCTCGGCAGGAAACTGGACAGAGAAGTCATCAATCTTGGCTTCAGCGGCAACGCTTGGCTGGACTATGAGATTGCCAGGTACATCACACGGGTTCAGAGTCCGAGCCTTATCGTGCTGGACTATGTCCCGAACGCCACTGTGGAGCAGATAAATGAGAGGGGAGAGAAGTTTTTCAGAATCGTCAGGGACGCTTTTCCCGATGTCCCGGTGATCCTTGTCGAGGACCCGACATATCCTCACACCCTGTTCGACCAGAGGATGTGCGAAGAGGTGACCACAAGGAACGCCGCCCAGCTGGCTCTCTATAAGAAACTTCGGAAGGACGGGGAAAAGAGGCTCTACTACGTCTCCACCGACGGGCTGATCGGCGGTGACGGCGAGGCCACCGTCGATGGGGTGCACTTCACTGACCTCGGGATGATGCGCTATGTCGAAAAGATGCTGCCGGTGATGAGGAAAGCGTTGAGAAAATAGGTGGGTGACGAGAACTGATTATTCACGGGTGATGCTCTTCGAACGTGAGATAAGATGTTTTATCACAGGAAAGAGTCCGCTTGCGAATGTTGAATTGATGAATATTCACTGGAAAGAAGTATCTTTGCAGGATGGAGATTGTCCGTAGGAGAAACCGATAAAATAGAAACTGTTTAAAAATGGTTTCCGCATTTTATTATGTGGGATTTTCGAGACAGTTTCGGCTTTGGAAAAGGGAGCGTAGCCGTAGCTACGTGACCGATGAGAAAGATGAAAATGGCCGGAAAGGCCGCATAAGAAAAAAGAGAAAATATTTTTAAACAGTTTCTTACTTATGATCATTATAGTTGAAAGCGGAGCAACCAAGACGGATTGGTGTGCCGCCGCTCCGGAGTGTGAAGCGATTAATGTCAGGACAGCGGGGATGAATCTCGCGACTATGGCTCAGGATGTCATAGAGGGCATTGTGAGGGAGGCGGTCGCCGCCTTCAGGGGGAAGGGGCTTTCCGCCGAAGTCTCAGAGATCCATTTCTATGCAGCCGGGCTGATTGTCGCGGAAGGCGAGAAGATCCCGGCGCAGGCCAAAGGCTTGGATAATGTCCTGCGGTCTTTGTTCCCGGGGGCGGAGATTGAATATGCCTCCGACCTTTTGGACGCCGCACGCGCCGTGTGTGGCCACAGGCCAGGAATCGCAGCGATCTTGGGCACCGGCTCGAACAGTTGTTTCTTTGACGGCGGGCAGGTCGTGAAGAACGTGCGTTCGGCCGGCTTCATCCTTGGCGACGAGGGCGGAGGCGCCAGACTTGGAAGGCTGTTTATGTCCGACTTCCTCAAGGGGCTTGTCCCTGAACCGGTCTCCGGCGAGTTCGCCAAAGATTTCAAGGTTGATTATATGACCGTCGTGCAGAACGTTTACCGAGGCGACGCCCCGTCGAAGTACCTTGGCTCGTTCGCTCCGTGGATTCTGGAGAGGTACGGCACCAGTGAATATGTCCGCAGCCTTGTGGATCGGAATTTCAAGGACTTCATCGAGAGGGCGTTGAAGCAGTATGACATTGACAAGTATCCTGTCGGGGTGGTCGGCGGTTTCGGCTACGCCAACAGGGCGATACTGGAGAAAGTAGCGAAGCCTTACGGAATCAGATTCTCATCGATAATAGCCACACCTGTCGAAGGTCTGGTGGACTATCATCTTGGCAGAAAGTAAATTCAGTCCCGCCGTGGCTGAAGTCGCGGCGATATGTTTGTTATGGAAGACAATAGAACTACAGAGCAGTCCTCAAGGTACGATAACCTTGACAAGATGTCAACTGATGAATTGTTGAACGCCATCAACACGGAAGACAGGACAGTCCCGGTCGCCGTGGCCGGAGCCATTCCCCGTATCAGGGAACTGGTGGACGGAATCGTGGAGAGAGTGCCCCGGGGAGGCCGCGTTTTCTATCTGGGAGCCGGAACGAGCGGCCGTCTGGGCATAGTCGATGCTTCCGAGATTCCTCCGACCTACGGGGTCCATAATGTGTTCATCGGATTTATGGCCGGTGGCGACGGCGCGATCAGGGATGCCGTGGAAGGTGCCGAGGACGATGTCGAAGGCGGGTGGAGAGATTTGCAGGCATATTCCCCGACGAGGGATGACGTAGTGGTCGGAATCGCCGCCTCAGGCACGACCCCTTATGTGATAGGGGCCTTGAAGACAGCCCGGGAGCGCGGGCTTCTCACAGGCTGCATCACTTGCAACGAGAACTCGCCGGTGGCCGCCGCTGCCGAGATTCCTATTGTGGTCGTGGTAGGCCCCGAGTTCGTGACCGGAAGTACCAGGATGAAGGCAGGGACAGCCCAGAAGCTGGTTCTGAATATGATATCGACGGTTTCGATGATCCGTCTCGGCCACGTCAGGGGCAGCCGGATGGTGGATATGCAGCTGACGAATCTTAAACTTGTTGACCGCGGCACAAGGATGATTATGGGAGAGACCGGGATCGAGGACTACGACTTCGCCCGCAAACTTCTGCTTGAATATGGTCAGGTCCGCGCTGCCGTGAACGCTTATCAGAAAGGGAAATCAAAGTAGATGACGGTTCCGGAGACATTCCCTTCAAAGCTTTTGGAGGATGCGGTGAAGGCCATAGGCTCCCTTCCGGGAGTGGGCAGACGCAGCGCTTTGCGCCTTGCCCTGCATCTTCTGCGTCAGCCTTCCGAGAATGTGCGCCATCTCGCCGGCTCCATCGTCAGGATGAGGGACGAGGCGAAGTACTGCGCCCGGTGCTGGATGATTTCCGATGAGGACGTCTGTCCTGTCTGTGCGGACAAGTCCCGTGACCACAAGACGATCTGTGTCGTGGAGAATGTCCGGGACGTGATGAGCATCGAGAACACGGGACAGTACCGGGGGGTGTATCACGTGCTCGGCGGCATCATCTCTCCGATTGCCGGAATCGGCCCGTCGGACATCACTGTCTCTCAGTTGACGGACCGGGTGCGCTCTCTGGCCGCTTCGGGGGAACTGAAACCGGAGGAGATCGAGGTCATACTAGCCTTGAGCGGTGATGTGGAGGGGGAGACAACATCCTTCTACATCTATCGCCAGATCTCCCCCTACGGAGTGAAGGTCTCATCCCTTGCCAGAGGCTTGGGCTTCGGGGATGACCTTGAATATGCCGACGAACTCACGCTTGGCCGCTCGATAGTCAACCGTCAGATATTCAAGCCTTGATGTCTGCCGCAACTTGTATAAAACGCTTAGAAACTGTTTAAAAATGGTTTCCGCATTTTATTATGTGGGATTTTCGAG
>CAVCPY010000122.1:0-5369 GCA_963604245.1 Eggerthellaceae bacterium | reverse complement strand
AAAAGACGAGCAAAAGCACCAAGTTATTTTTTAGGAATCACTTAAGTTTCGCATACGCGAAACACCTCATTTCCCGTCACGGCAATGACGGAGCAAGTCCCTCCCCCGAGGGGAGGGATTTAGGGAGGGGGTAACGTGGAAGGCCCAGAGGGATGTGCGAAGCACACTCCCTCCCCCGAGGGGAGGGATTCAGGGAGGGGGTAACGTGCACTGAGCATTCTCGGCCGGCACTCTCCGAATGCGAGATAAGGCATTTTGTCACAGGCCCTTTGCTACTTCCTCCACATTCCCGCAGCTCCGGTAGAAATCAACCAGATCCTGCCCCCGCCACCCGAGTTCATCATAAATCTTATTATCCAACAGCACCGGGTCGGCGCCGATCAGAGCGCATATTTCCGGAAAACCGGAAATCCTTGAAAAGATTCGTTCCTCATCCATCATCCGCTCGAAAGCGGCGTAGTGATATTCTGTTCTGTCCATTGCAAAAAGTGTTTTACGCAAAGAACATCACTTCAACCCGAAAAAGCAACCGCAAGTTGTAAATCATCGGGGGTAAACACTACAAAATTTCTGTTTTTTATCAAATATATATGTTTTTATAACCTTGGGTTGCATTTTACAACCAAAGGCTATAAATCACAAACTCCACTTTTGAATATTTTTGTGACTGGACAAAGAAGCTGTTTAAAAATGGTTCCCGCATTTTATTATGCGGAATTTTCGAGACAAATGGCCGGAAAGGCCGCATAAGAAAAAAGAGGAATTATTTTTAAACAGCTTCAAAAGGCGTTCTCTGAATATGGATGACAAGACGATAAAGGGCAACCTTGAAAGAAAAAGGAACGAACTCGGTCTCTCGCAGACCGAGATGGCCCGCCGTCTCGACATATCCCTGAATGCCTACCGTAAACTTGAGAAAGGCAATACCCGCATCCTGAATGAGCACGTCGGCAAGTTCGCCGAGGAAGCCGGAGTCTCCGTGGCCGAGCTCGTGAACGGCTTTGAACCTGTGAGTTCCTTCGAGAGCGGACTCAACGACATAAAGGAAGCCTACGAAAAGAAATTCCGTGCCTTGGAGGAAAGCTACACAAGCGAGATCAAAGTCATAAGGGATGAAATCCTGCGGCTGAAAGAAAAGCTCAAGGACAAGGAAGAGGTCATCGCGATGAACCGCAAGCTGATCAGCCAATACGAGAAAGAACTCGGACTAAAGGCCGGAGAATAGCGTCGGTTCAAGTTCCTTCGGGTGGAACGACCGCCTGTGCCACGGGGTCAGCCCATACTTCCTGATGGCCTCAATGTGTTCTTTCGTAGGATAGCCCATATTCCTGTCCCAACCATATTCAGGAAACTCTTTCGCCAGTTCCCGCATCTTTTCGTCCCTCCAGGTCTTCGCCAGAACCGACGCCGCGGCGATTGATGAGTACGTCGCGTCGCCGTGGACCACGGTGCGGTAGGAGTCGAAGCCATAGTCATCGAAAGGTCTGAAACGGTTGCCGTCTATCAGCAGGAAATCCGGTTTGGGGTTGAGCCTGCGGACTGCCCTCTGCATCCCTGTGACCGACGCCCAAAGGATGTTCAGTTCATCAATCTCAGCCGCGCTGACAGCCTCCACAGCCCACGCCACGGCCTCACGCTCGATTATTGGCCTTAAGAGATCTCTCGATTTCTCACTCATCTTCTTGGAATCGTTCAGCAACGGGTGATGGAAATCCTCCGGCAGAATCACAGCGGCGGCATAGACGGGTCCGGCCAGCGGCCCGCGCCCGGCCTCATCGCAGCCTGCCTCGATGCGCCCGAGTTCCATAAAAGGCAGCAGACGTATCTTTTTCGACATATTCATAAACTCAATCCTCGCGAGTAGCCATATACCTGAGATAAAACACCTTATCCCTCGTTCAAGGATCATCGCCCGTGGAAAATCAGCTCACGTTGCTCAATCCTCGGTGGCGGACAACTCCTTTGGCTGAAAAACACAATGAAATGTCATTCACTGCATCTCCGCACCGCCGGAAAGAGCAAATATAGCCAGAAATTTGAGTTTAGGCAGGAATTGGCTACTTTTGTTGGTTATTTCCGTTGGAAATGGTTACTTTTATACTGTTAAGACAAACTTAAAAGTATTTGATACAATGAGGAAATTGATTTGTTCCGTCGCTGCGGCTCTTATGGTAGGGTTCAGCGCGATGGCCGACGAGGGGATGTGGATGCTTCCGCTCCTGGAGAAACTCAACGCCGGCGCGATGAAGGATCTCGGTTGCAGGCTCACTCCTGACCAGATCTACAGTGTGAACCATTCTTCGCTCAAGGATGCGGTCGTCATCTTCGGCGGTGGCTGCACGGGAGAGATGATCTCCGACAAAGGGCTGCTGGTGACCAACCACCACTGCGGCTACAGCAGCATCCAGCAGCTCTCGTCCGACGAGCACAACTACCTTGAGGACGGATTCTGGGCTATGGACAGCAGCAAGGAAATCCCGGTTCCTGGACTTTCGGTAACATTTCTTGTGAATATGAGCGATGTCACCGAGGCGGTTGAAGGAGCCAAAAGCGAGGAAGAGAGAAAGGCCGTTTCCGAAGCCCTTGTCAAGGCGTCAGAGGAGCAGAATCCGGGGTGCGAAGTGACTCTCACCTCCTTCTACAACAACAACGTGTTCTACATCATCGTCTATAAGGTGTTCAAGGACATCCGTTTCGTGGGCGCCCCTCCGGCATCCATCGGAAAGTTCGGCGGCGAGACCGACAACTGGATGTGGCCGCGCCACACGGGCGACTTCTCGATGTTCAGGGTCTATGCCGGAAAGGACAACGAGCCTGCTGAATATTCAGAGGACAATGTGCCTTACGTGCCGAAGCAGTCGCTGAAGATTTCCCTGAAAGGCATCAACGAGGGCGACTACACGATGATAATGGGCTATCCGGGACGCACACAGAGATACCAGACCGAAGCGCAGCTGAGCCATATGATGGCGCTGAACGACATCGCCATCGAGGCCAGGACCCTGCGCCAGAACATAATGTGGAAATGGATGGAGAAGGATCCTTCCATCAGGCTGAAATATGCCAGCAAATACGCAGGCTCGGCGAACGGCTGGAAAAAGTGGATAGGCGAGAAGAAAGCTTTCAAGGACTTGAATATCATCGGGAAGGAACACGACAAGGAGGCCCGTTTCCAGAAATGGGTCGATAAGAACAAGAAACGCTCCGAACTTTACGGAACGGCCATCGCCGACATCGCCGCCGGAATCAAGGCCAACGAGCAGGTGGATTTCGACGTCAAGCTCCTGAGCGAGACTTTGTACAGGACGGAACTGATCAACCTCTCGAGCGCCTATCTGGGTGGGAGGAACAGGAGCCTGAAGTCAGGAGCGGACAGCGTGACCGCCAAAGCGGCCGGTCTGGAAGCGCTCAAGTCAGCGTTTGAAGACTACTGCGCTCCTCTGGACAAGGAGGAGACAGCGGCTCTGTTAAAATACTACAGAGAGAAGGCCAGACCGGAAAACTATCCGGCCCTCGGAGAGGATTTCGCGTCGCTGGACATCGACAAGTACGTTGACGAGCTGTTCAGAACGAGCATATTCACTTCTTACGACAAGGCAAAGGAAGCCATAGAGAACGGCGGGAAAGAGGTTACGCTCAACGATCCGGTCAACGAGCTTGTTACAGCCCTCGTGGACGTGTTTGTCAAACTGCGCGGACAGCAGAATCAGGAGGCCAAAGACAACATCAAGGCTGCGTCCAAGGCCTACACCGCCGGCCTGATGGAGTGGAGCAAAGGCAAGGCGATGTACCCGGACGCCAACTTCACGATGAGGCTCACCTACGGTACAGTGAAGTCATATTCCCCGAAAGACGCTCTGAACTACAGGTACTACTCCACCATCTACGGTGTGATGGAAAAGGAGGATCCGGACAACTACGAGTTCATCGTTCCGGAGAAGCTCAAGCAGCTCTATGTCAAGAAGAACTACGGCCAGTACGCAATGGCTGACGGCAACCTGCCTTGCTGCTTCCTCACCACCAACGACATCACTGGCGGCAACTCCGGAAGTCCTGTCCTCAACGCCTACGGAGAACTCATCGGCCTGGCCTTCGACGGCAACTGGGAGTCGATGTCCAGCGACGTGATGTTCGAGCCTGACCTCCAGAGATGCATCTGCGTGGACATCCGCTACGTCCTCTTCCTCGTGGACAAGTTCGGCGGCGCCGGCTACCTCACCAAGGAAATGAACATCGTGAAATAACGGATATGACGGAACAGGAAATATCATCTTTGCTCGCCGAGGTGGTCCACCCCGCCAAAGGCGGCAAAAGCATCATAGAACTGGGGATGGTTGACTCCGTCTCCATCGACGGCGGCAAAGTGACCGTCACCCTCGCCTTCCCGAAAAGGCGCGACCCTCTCACTGAATATCTTGTCGGCAGCACCCGCGCGACAATCATCCGCAATGCCCCGCAAGGCACTGAAGTTGAGGTACGCACAATTGTGAAGGAAGAAGCCCCGAAGAAGAAACCGGGGCTTGACCTCGGACTTGATGAGATCAACAATGTCCGCCACATCATCGGAATAGCCTCCGGCAAGGGCGGAGTCGGAAAGTCCACCGTGGCCGTCAATCTGGCCGTGGCCCTCGCGCGCCTGGGCTACAAGGTAGGACTCGCCGACGCCGATGTTTACGGGCCTTCCGTTCCGCTGATGACCGGCACGGAAGGTTCCGTCCCCGAAGCCGAGGAAATCGCTGAGGGAAAGGAAGTTATCCACCCTATCAAGAAATACGGCGTTGAATGGATGTCCATCGGCTACTTCGCCGAACCAGGCCAAGCCCTCATCTGGAGAGGTCCGATGGCCTGCAACGCACTCAAGCAGATGATTCTTCAGGTTCGCTGGGGCGTGTTGGACTTCCTGCTGATCGATATGCCTCCGGGAACCGGGGACATCCACATCTCCCTAGTGAACGACATCCCGATGGAAGGCTCCCTGATTGTCACGACACCCCAGCCCGTCGCTCTCTCGGACGTGGAGAAAGGCGTGAATATGTTCCGCAACAAGAACATCGACCGCAAGATTTTCGGCCTTGTGGAGAATATGGCCTGGTTCACCCCGGAGGAACTTCCCGAGAACAAGTACTACATATTCGGAAAGAACGGCGGCAAGGAGATGGCTGACAAGTACGGCATTCCGCTTCTGGGGCAGATTCCGATTGTCCAGAGCATCCGCGAAGGCGGAGACTCCGGAGAGCCGGCCGCCCTTTCGGCCCGTCCCGACGGCCAGGCCTTCATCGACCTCGCCGGCCGGCTTGCAGTGGCCGTTGAAGCATAAGAAGCTGTTTAAAAATGGTTCCCGCATTTTATTATGCGGAATTTTCGAGACA
>CAVCPY010000121.1:0-8429 GCA_963604245.1 Eggerthellaceae bacterium | reverse complement strand
ATGGCCGGAAAGGCCGCATAAGAAAAAAGAGAAATTATTTTTAAACAGTTTCTAAGAAGCAGTGTAAAAAAGAGGAATCACTTAAACAGCTTCTAATAATAAAAATCCAAGAATAATATGGAAAAAGAAAAGAAAAGCTACAATCTTGTGATAGGTATTGTGGCACTGATTGTCATCATTCTTCTGATTGCCGTCATAGGCTACTTCGTCTCTAAACCGAAACCTCTGGTGATTCAGGGTGAGGCGGAAGCCAGTGAATATCGGGTTTCCGGCAAGGTCCCTGGCAGGATTGAGGAGATGTATGTCAAAGAGGGTCAGATGGTTCACAAGGGTGACACCGTGGCGTTCATCGACTCTCCTGAGGTCCGCGCTAAACTAGCCCAGGCAAACGCCGTGAAGGCCGCTGTGAGTGCACAGAGCAGGAAAGCCCAGAACGGAGCCCGCAAGGAGCAGATTGCCGGGGCTTACGAGCTTTATCAGACCGCACTCGTGCAGGAAGACGTGATGAAGAAGTCTTTCGAGAGGATTCAGAAACTTTACGACCAGAATGTCATAGCCGCCCAGAAGTACGATGAGGTGAAGGCAAAGTACGACGCCGCCATCGCCCAGACAAAGGCAGCCAAGAGCCAGTATGATATGGCAGTCAACGGTGCCAGAGCCGAGGACAAGGCCGCCGCGCAGGCTCTCGTGGATCAGGCCAACGGCGCTTTGATGGAGGTAGAGTCCTACCTTGGCGAACTTTATCTGACCGCTCCTTCGGACGGAATCATCTCCGCCATATTCCCTAAGGTAGGGGAGTTGGTCGGTCAGGGCGCTCCGGTGGCGAGTGTCACCGACTTGAACGACATCTGGTTCACGTTCAATGTCCGTGAGGACTATCTCCACGGCATGAAGCAGGGTGACAAGATCACCGTGATCATCCCGGCCCTTGACGGGAAGGAGGTTCCGGCCACAGTCAACTATGTCGCTGTCCGCGAGTCCTACGCCACTTGGAAGGCCACGAAGGAGACCGGAATGTACGACGCCAAGACCTTCGAGGTCAGAGCCGTTCCGGATGTGAAGGTTGACGGTGTCCGTCCCGGAATGTCCGCTATCGTAAAATAGAATTGTTATGGGCAATTGGCAGAAAATAATGGCGGTCGCGCGCCGCGAACTCAGGATCATCAGGCAACGCCCGATTTATCTTCTGGGTTCGGTGGGTGTGGTCGCTTTCTGCGCCGTATTCTTCCTGACGTTCCTGAGGGACGGACTGCCAAGCGACATTCCAATCGGTCTGGTGGACTATGACTATTCATCGACCTCAAGGAATTTCTGCCAGCAGCTTGATGCGACCCAGTTGGGCAAGGTAGTCCACTACGATTCGTTCGCCGCTGCCAGAGAGGATATGAACAGGGGCAAGATTGCCGCTGTGTGTGTCATCCCGGTGGGAATGAACGATGACATTCAGGCGAGCCGGCAGCCGAAGATCACGTTCTATGTCAACGGCCTGTACTTCGTCAGCGGGGCACTGGCCTGGAAGGATCTGCTGACGATGGTCAATCTGACCAATGGAGCCGTGCAGAGACAAGCGTTGAGGGCGAGGGGTTTGAATGACGCGCAAATAATGAATCTGATCCAGCCGGTCAGCGTGGATCTGCATCAGATAGGCAATGTCACGACCAACTACAGCTACTACCTGACGAGCGTTCTTCTGCCGGGAGTGCTGGAGATGATTGTGATCATCATCCTGATATATTCATTGGGTGCTGAGCTGAAATATGGTACATCCAGGCATCTGCTCCAGACTTCGGGAGACTCGATTGTGACAGCTCTTGCCGGCAAACTGCTTGTCTGGACGCTGATTTTCTCCGCGATCGGACTGATTATGATTCTGCTTCTGTACCATAGGATGAATTTCCCGCTGGCGGGTTCGATATGGAATATGTTCATCGGAATGTTCCTTATGATCTTCGCGAGCGAGGCCATCGCCATATTCATCCTTGAAATGCTTCCTGTACCGAGGTTGGCCTTGAGCATCGGAGCGCTTTACAGCGTGCTTGGATTCTCGCTCTCCGGCTTCACCCTCCCTATCGAGGCAATGCCGCCTTACATCCAGGGACTTGCGGCGGCTTTCCCTCTAAGGCATTACTATGAGTTCTACGTTCAGGAAGCCATCTTCGGGACAGGATTTGCGGGTTGGTGGAGACAGGTGGTCTATCTGCTGATCTTCATCCTTGTTCCGCTTTTGGGACTGGTCCGCCTGAAGAAAGCTTACATCCATCAGAATTTCCCTAAAGACTGAAAGATATGAAAACATCATACGTAAAGACTTGGATCAAAGACTTTTGGGGAATATTTAGCCACGAGTTCCGTCAGATCTTCTCAGACAGCGGTGTGCTGCTGATTTTTCTGGTAGCCGGTCTGGTTTATCCTCTGCTGTACAATGTCGTTTACCTCAACGGCATCCTTTCCGACACTCCTGTCGCTGTCGTGGACAACTCCGACAGCCCTGACAGCCGTCGCTTCATAAGGGAAATCGACGCCACCCGTGAGGTGGAGGTCGCGGCCGTATGTGTGAATATGGCTCAGGCCGAGCAGATGATGAAAGAACGTAAGGTCAATGGGATAATCTACTTTCCGTCTGATTTCAGCGAGAAGATCTCAAGGAACGAGACCGCCACATTCTCCGTCTATGCGGATATGAGCAGTTTTCTGTACTACAAGAACGCACTGATGGCCACCAACTTCGTGATGCTTCACGAGGTCGGTCAGATTCAGATGGAGAGGTACTCGGCCCTGGGGATGAGTGAGCAGTCCGCATTCCAGTCTGTAAAGCCGCTCGGCTACGAGGACAACAACCCTTACAACAGGGCTTTCAACTACAGTTTCTTCCTGATTTCGGCCATCCTGATGATCATCATCCAGCAGACTCTGTTCTACGGAATGTCGCTTCTGGTAGGAACCGCAAGGGAGAGGAACCACAGCTTCGCCTCTTTGCCGGACAGGCTTGAAGGACACGGTGTTGTCCGTGTCGTCCTGGGGCGCGGAGGAGCCTACTGGCTGCTGTACCTCGCCGTGGGTATGTACATAGCGTTCATAGTCCCTGCCATATTCGGAATTCCTCAAAGGGGAGAGTTCCACGACGTTCTGGCCCTTCTGGTGTTCTTCATCACTGACTGCGTGTTCTTCAGTATGACCTGGAGCACCTTGATCACGAGAAGGGAATCAGTCTTCGTGCTGTTCCTCGCAATGTCGCCTGTGGCTCTGTTCTTGACTGGATGCTCCTGGCCGACCGTTGCCTTCCCCGGATTCTGGAAGGTGTTCTCGTACATATTCCCGTCCACATTCGGAGCGCAGGGGTTCATCAACCTCAGCACCGCCGGTGGTGATATGGGGGCTGCTGGGCTGCAGATGAAGGCGATGATTGCCCAGACAATCATCTATTTCTTCCTTTCGTGCGCTGCGATTTATCTGGAGAACTGGGTTCTCCGTCACAAGGAAGCCATCATCGAAAGACGCAACCGTCTTGAGAAACGGGTCGGAATCGACCGGGCTGAGGACGCAAAGATCATCGCCGGAGAGTAAGAAGAGGCTGTTTTAAATGAATCCCGAATTCTGCTAACGTGCAAAATTCGGGATTCAGTATTTAGTGATTCCTAAAAAATAACTTGGTGCTTTTGCTCGTCTTTTTGGTCTAAATTAATTTGTTCATCAGTCACGTGCCACCGGCACACTCCTTCTTCACAAACAAATTGCTCCGCAAAAATCCTTCACAAAACCTTACCAACTTATTTTTTCATCATCACTTATCAACGGTTCTTTAGATTTCGTCAGTTTTCTAGGTGACCGATTGGTTACTCCCCGACGTGGAATGCCACGCGGAGTTCCTCGATTTCCTCGTCGGTAATCGGGTTCAGTTTGCCCAGCGGTGCGGCCAGAATCAGCGAACGGGCGCTGAAGTCGGCCACTTCAAGACGGTCGAACGTGTTGATGAGCTTGTCGCCCGTCACAACCACCGAGTCGTTCTCCAGCATAACGAACGGCCTGTGCTTGAACTCGTCCGCCAATTCATTCAGATGCTCGTTGTATTGGCTGCCGAACGGGAATGTCGGGATGTCCTGAAGGAATATCCAGCTTTCCGGAATCGTTCGCACGTCAAATTTCACCCCTGTAGTGCAGAAGCCCATCAGGGATGGTGACTGGGTGAGAATGATTGAGTTGATCTTTGGGTTGCGACGGTAGATCTCGTAGTGGAGAGCAACCGAGCGGCTGGCCCTCTTGCCGGCCTCCACCATCCCGTCCTTCACCTGCACGATGTCCTCGGGATCGAGGTCCCAGCGCTGCATACTGGACGGAGTGATCAGGAAGTCGTTCTCTTTCCAACGAACCGATGCCGTACCGTAGGAACTGCACATAAGTCCCTGTGAGCAGGCCCTGCGGACAATCTTGCAGATTTCCGCGCGGATCGCCCTCTCCTCAGACGGATGTTCCACGTTCATAAAATGCTGGAACGGAGTGTTCACCGCTCTTTCGTGCTGTAGAATCTGCTCCTCACTGAGGTATTTAGGCTCGCCCAATGTCTTGGCGTTCAAGATTGTACGGGCGCAGAGTTCAAGGGTCTCGAATCTCTGGTAGGCATCGGCGATGTCATCTCCCGCCACCACGACCCCGTGGTTCTCCATTATGACGGCCTTGTAGTCAGGATTCTTCTTGAACTCGCCCACAATCTTCTTTCCCAGCAGCTCGCTGCCCGGGAGGGCATATTCAGCGAAACCCACGGGGCCGCAGGTCGCTCGCGCCTGAGGGATGATGCTCGTGTCAGGTACCTGGTGGACCATACTGAATGTCACCAGTCCAGGAGGGTGGGCGTGAATCACTGAATGGATGTGTGGGTTCATCTTGTAGATGGCCTTGTGGAACGGGTACTCGGATGACGGTCTGTGAGGGCCTACGATGGTTCCGTCGGCTTTCACACACATTATGTCCGCCGGGGTAAGCGACCCTTTGTCGATTCCCGCCGGGGTGATCCACATATCTCCGTTCCCGTCCATTATGGACAGGTTTCCGCCGGATGTCGTGGTCATCTCGCTGCGATAGATCCTGCCGATGATGATTGCGATTTGCTCGGCCGGGTGCATCAGATTAACGTCAAGTTGTTTCATAATATTGATTGATTTCAAAGGAAACCGCTCCGGCTCGTCTGAAGGCAGAGCGGCTTCTTGGATTAACATTTAAGCCAGCATTACCTGACCTCCGGTCACAGGAATAGCCTGTCCTGTCTCTCCGGTCTGGTCGATGGCGTAGAGGATGGCCTTGCAGACATCCACGGGGTTGCAGCCCTTGCGCATAGGCACCTGGGCGAGGTAGTAGTCCTTGACATCCTGCACGGTCTTCGCTCCGGGAACTTTTCCGGCGTTGAGGTACTGGATGAACAGACCGTTTTCAGGGTTGCTCCACAGAGGGCCGTCGTAGTAGTTGCCCGGGCAGATGCTGTTGACTTTCACCCTGTAGGGGGCGAGTTCAAGGGCGAAGGACTGGGTCAGTCCTATTCCTCCGAACTTGCCTCCGGCGTAGGCGAAGTTGGCCTTGCTGCCGCGCAGTCCGCTCTTGCTGTTGACCTGTATGATGTCGGCGAAATAGTCAGGATCATACTTGGTCTCGATCTTCATTATGTGCGAGGCGGCCTTGGCGCAGAAGAAGTAGGCCTCGTAGTTGATCTTGGTGACGAACTCGAAGTTCTCCGGTGTCATCACGTCCAGTCCGCCGGCGCGGACAACCCCGGCGTTGCTGACAAAAGCGTCAAGCGCACCGAAGTTCAAAATTGTCTCCTTCATAAGGTTCTGGAGGCTTGCCAAGTCGGCGACATTTGTCTTAACGAATATGGCCTTGTTGGCTCCGGCCTTCTCGTTGAAGCTTGCGGCGGTCTTTTCGCCGGTCGCCTCGTTCAGGTCTGCCACCACGATGTTGGCTCCCTGTGCCATCAGCTCCCTGGCGATGCCTTCCCCGAATCCTTGGGCGGCTCCGGTCACGATGATCGTGCGGCCTTCCACACGGCCTTTTGATGTGCTGGAAGCCACCTTGCGGCGGTAGTTCTCCACTTCCCAGTTGTCGATGAAGTCAATCCAGGCTTGCTCCATAGGGTGCTCTCCGCCGAAGTTCTGTGCGAAGAAAGCAACCTTCATCGCGTCGGTGAACACGTCGGTGATGATTCGGGCGTTCTTGGCGTTGTCTCCTGCGGCCACAAGGCCTATCCCCTTAATCAGCAGGACCTTGGGCGTGTAGCCTCTCTCGCTGACGAAAGCCTCGATCTTCTCTTCCGCCTGCTGGAGGATTTCCTCATCAGTCTCGGCGTCAATGAATATGTAGGCGCTCTTGCAGTACACGATGATGTCCGGCGTGAACGGCTTCGCAATCTTGTCGAAGCGCCCCTCGAGGAAGTAGTCCACAAGGGTGTTCTTGGTGACTTTCAGTGTCTTGTAGCCTCTGCCGGAGCGCGAGAGCATCTGCCTGATGGCCGGAATGACATCTGTCACGGTCTCCGGAATCTCGGATTCCCCCTCCGGAAGGGCCTCGACCTTGGCTTCAAGCTTTCCGATGATCTCTGAATATACCCCCTCAATCTCTGCGGTGGTGTCCCCGCCCACAAATATCCCGTGGTTCTGAAGGAATATCACCTGAGGCTCCTTGCCCCTTTCAGCCTTGTAGGCCTTGATCCTGTCATAGACCTTCTTGAAAAGCGTGTAGCCCGGGTCGGTATATTCAATGTAAAGTGCGTCCGGGAATATCTCCTTGCAGGCTGCTTCGGCATTCACCGAACACATCAGCCCGTTGACAAGGGTAGGGTGGAGGTGAACCACGAAGGCGAATCCCATACAGTTGTGCAGGGATGTCTCCACGGACGGCCTTCTGTCCTTTGTTATGCAGGCGGCGGCGAGGTCGTTCTTGACCTGTTCCTCGCGGATTGCGGTGTCCTCGCTGTAAGCCTTTTCGCCCATCTCGTTCAGAAGGGTTCTGTCAAGGACGGCGAACCCGTCCTCCGTTATCGTCGCGAGGGCGTGGCCGCTGGCCTTCACCCAAAGTCTGTTCTCATCCTTGTAGGAGGTGTTGCCGCCTCCTGCGATCACGAACCTGGAGTCCTGTCCGAACTTCCGGGAAATCGAGATAAGGTCTTCAATCTGTTTCATCATATTTGTGTATCAGTTATGTGTTCTGTTTGCCGGGCTGACATATTCCTAAATGGCCAAGGTCTTGCGGATCAGCTCGTCTCCCGCTTCGATGGAATCCAGTCCGGCCTGATGGGCTGCCACCGCACAGGCTCCCCGGTAGTTGGTCTCCCTCAGTTTCCCGCTGAGGCCTTCGGCGTTGTCGCGTGTGCGAAGAAGGATCGGCTCCAGCGCCGGAGTGTTGTGCTCCGACCCGAATGTGACGATGAATCCCTCGTCCTGAAGGTAGCCTGAATATTCCTCAAGCACGGCTGTGGTGTTGCGTGTGGTGATGAATTCCACGGACTTGATTCCGCGTTTTTTAAGCGTGTCTGCGGCTCTCTGGAGGTCGCCCTCGAAGTCGGTGAAATTGCCCTTGGCGTCATCGGCGAGGAACGGGTAGGTCGGGATGCCGCCGGCGGCCTTGATAATCTGGCAGACGGTCTCCATCGGCAGGAACGCCTTCGGATCCTCCGGCACGAACGCCGCGCCTCCGGCCTTGAGGAGCTTGCTTCTGATCTCGTTCTCCACCGCCGCCTCGTTGTCCGGAGCGGATTTCAGAGGCTGACCTCCGAAGATTCTTTCGTAGAGTGCGAGCCTGTCTTCCGCTCTGCCGGCCTTGCTGTCAACGGCTATCCTGAGCGCCTTCGCCAGATGACGCTCACGTACCGAGCCTCTGGTCAGGTCTTTGACGACCTGTCCGAAGTCAATGTTGAATCCGGCCTTGACAGCGTCCAGATGAGCGTTCAGTTTCGCGCACATCTTCTCGACCTGTAAGTTGGATTCTGCTCTGACGTCAGCGAGCATCTGAGCCTCCTTCCCTTTGAGAATCACCGGATAAGCCAGACCTTTCCCGCTGAGGTACGTGCGTCCGGGGTTGTTCGGGTCGTTGACCCTCAGCCCCGCCGCCTGGTCTTCGCTGTTCAGGGAGATGAACTCGATGTTGAAAAGCGGGTGGAGATGCCTTGCGGCGCATTCGTCATTCCATTCCCTGTAGCCGTCAAGGCTGTAGAAGTCGTTGATTCCCACCACTCCCACGCCTTCGGCTGCGGCCATATCAAGAGCCTGTCTTACATCTTTGAAGGCACTGAAGGAGTACGGTGTGTGCAGATGGGCGTTAACGTCGATTATTGTTTTCATATTTATGAATATTCTTTTGGGTGCGTGGCTTCGCATTGAGGGCGCACCTGTCATTAAGAAACTGTTTAAAAATAATTTCTCTTTTTTCTTATGCGGCCTTTCCGGCCA
>CAVCPY010000120.1:0-7123 GCA_963604245.1 Eggerthellaceae bacterium | reverse complement strand
CCAAGACATTCTTCTCCAAGCACACCCTGCTCAGCATCCTTACAAAGTATTGTGTATTCACGAGCGAGAAGATGCTTATGGTGATGCGGCCGTACCAGATCGCCGCCACGGAGAGGATCATACAGAGGATAAATGTCTCCAATAACTACAAGCTCTATGGCAGCATCAAAGGCGGAGGCTACATCTGGCACACCACAGGCTCGGGCAAGACCCTCACATCCTTCAAGACAGCCCAATTGGCGTCAAGGCTTCCATACATAGACAAGGTTCTCTTCGTCGTGGACCGCAAAGACCTTGACTACCAGACGATGAAGGAGTACAACCGCTTCGAGGAGGGGGCGGCTGACGGGAACACTTCCACAGCCGTGCTTCAGCGGCAGCTGGAGAACAGGGACAAGAACGGTGTTCATCACGATTACAGGATTATCATCACCACCATCCAGAAGCTCTCCATCTTCGTGCAGAAGAACAGAAACCATCCCGTGTTTCAGCAGAGGGTGGTGATAATCTTCGACGAGTGCCACAGAAGCAACTTCGGCCAGATGCACTCCGCCATCACCCGTAACTTCAAGAAATACAATCTCTTCGGCTTCACCGGCACCCCAATCTTCGCACAGAACGCGCTGGCAGGCGGGAACGTGCAGCTCAAGACCACCGAGCAGGCTTTCGGGGACAAACTCCACACCTACACGATTGTGGACGCCATCAATGACGAGAATGTCCTTCCTTTCAGGATTGACTATGTGAACACAATCAAGGAGAAAGACGGCATCTGCGATGAACAGATTTCGGCCATAGACCGGGAGAAGGCTATGGCATCCCCGGAAAGGATTTCGAATAATGTGAAGTATATCCTTGACCACTTCGACCAGAAGACAAAGAGAAGTTCATACTATTCGTTCCGCGTGCTGGATGACATCCACAAGGTGGCGAGTGCAAGAAAAGGGGTTGAGGTCCCCGAACACAAGACAGAGCAGAAGCTCAGCGGCTTCAACGCTATGTTTGCAGTGGCGTCCATCCCTATGGCGAAAGCCTATTACAACGAGTTCAAGAAGCAGCAGGCAGACCTTCCGGAGGCACAGAGGCTGAGAATCGCCACCATCTACAGCTATGGGGCGAATGAAGAAGAGATTGGCGGAATGCTCGCGGAAGAGAACCCTGAGAGCACCACCCAGCTCGACCGGCAGTCAAGGGATTTCCTTGAAGGGGCCATACGGGACTACAACGGGATGTTCTCCACGAACTATGACACTTCCTCCGACAAGTTCCAGAACTACTATAAAGACTTGTCCCTGAGGATGAAGAACCGTCAGGTGGATCTGCTCATTGTGGTGAATATGTTCCTCACCGGCTTTGATGCCACCACTCTCAACACCCTGTTCGTGGACAAGAACCTCAGGCAGCACGGCCTGATACAGGCGTTTTCAAGGACAAACAGAATCCTGAACTCTGTCAAGACCTTCGGCAACATAGTCTGTTTCAGGGATCTCCAGCAGGCCACGGATGACGCCATCGCTCTCTTCGGGGACAAGGATGCAAGCAGCATCGTGGTGCTGAAAGACTTCTTGTCGTATTATGAAGGGTACGACACGGAAAAAGGAAAGCATTGTTATGGCTATAAGGAACTTGTGGAACAGCTCCAGAGCGAGTTTCCGGAGGGCCGGCCAATGATGGGAGAAGACGGGGAGAGACGCTTCGTGGCACTGTTCGGAAGCCTTCTCAAATCCATCAACATTCTTTCCGCCTTCGACCAGTTCGAGGGCAGGGAGATACTCACTGACAGGCAGTTGCAGGACTACCAGAGCAACTACCTTGACCTTCGGGAGAAATGGAGAAGAAAGAGACCGGGCGACAAGGAGAACATAAATGATGACCTTGTGTTCGAGACCGAGCTTATCCGGCAGGTGGAGATCAACATTGACTATATTCTCCTTCTTGTCCAGAAATATCACGAGGGCAACTGTGCGAACAAGGAGCTGCTTGTCGGCATCTCCAAGGCCATAGGTTCAAGCATCCAGCTCCGCAGCAAGAAGGAACTCATCGAGGACTTCATCAGCAGCGTGAATGCCGACACCGATGTGGAGAGGAGCTGGAAGGACTTTGTCGAGCAGCGGAAGGATGATGACCTGAGGGAAATCATAGAGAGCGAGCATCTCAGGCCGCAGGAGACGATGACATTCATCGACAACAGTTTCCGGGACGGGCAGGTGCGGATCACCGGCACGGACATTGACAAGATACTCCCGCCGATGTCCCGATTCGGCGGCGGCAACCGACAGGAAAAGAAAAAATCTGTCATCGAAAAGATACAGGCATTCTTCGAGAGATACTTCGGAACATAATCATCATAATAACAATAAATAATATGAACATCAGACCTTATGTCATCGCTGCATTGGCCGCCCTGGCGGTCTGCCAGTCCAGCCCGGCACAGGAGAAGACAGACTTCACCGGACATCTTGACCAGAAGGTGGTTTCGGAGGGGAATGCTGTGACGCGCCGGCACGAGACGGTGTTCTTCGACACCGCTGCTGAGGCTCTGTCCAAGGAGATTGAACAGAGTTCAAACTACACGTCGCTCAACGGTGTATGGGATTTCCGGTACTACGATTCCGTTCAGGATATGCTGGCGGATCCCCACAAGGCCTCATCGGCAATCAAGGTTCCGGGCAACTGGGAGGTTCAGGGATTCGGGACGGCAATCTACGTGAACCATCCGTATGAGTTCTGCCCGAGGAATCCGAGACCTCCGCGGCTTCCGGACAGGATTCCGACGGGAGTATATTCACGGAGATTCACCCCGGAGTTCGAGGCGGGGGAGAAGTGTTACCTGAACCTCTGCGGAGTTAAAGGTGGAGCCTATGTCTTTGTCAATGACGAATTTGTCGGCTACAGTGAGGACTCGAAAAACCTTGTGCGCTACGACCTGACCCCCTACGTGGAGAGCGGCCGGGAGGCGACCTTGCGCCTCGTCATCACCAGATGGAGTACAGGCAGTTATCTTGAGTGCCAGGACTTCTGGCGCATCAGCGGAATCGAACGGGACGTCTATCTGTCAAGGGAGCCGGCCGCAGTTCCGGAGGACTTTGACTGGAATGTGGTCTCGACGCTTGCCGACGACCTTGTCACCGGGGATTTCAGGTTGAGCGTCAATTCTTCGAAGCCGGTCGATGTCAGCTGGGTTCTGATGGACGCCGGCGGCAACGAGACCGCGAAAGGGGAGGCCGAGACTGTCCGGGGCGCAAAGCTCTGGAAGTCAATCGTCAAGGATGTCAGGAAGTGGTCTGCCGAGACCCCGGAACTCTACACCCTGCTTCTCTGCGTCGAGGGGAAATACGCCAAGGCCGACATCGGATTCCGCCGTCTGGAGATTGTCGGAAGCCGCTTTCTTGTGAACGGACAGCCTGTCAAGTTCAAAGGGGTCAACATCCACGAACACAATCAGTTCACGGGACACTACATCACAAAGGAAGACATCCTGACCGACCTGAGGCTGATGAAGGAGCACAACATCAACGCCATCAGAACCAGCCATTACCCTCTTCCGCGCCTCTTCTACGAACTCTGCGACAGGTACGGGTTCTATGTCTATGGCGAGGCCAACATCGAGTCCCACGGAATGGGCTACAATCTCAACAGGACGCTTGGCAACAACCCCGATTGGCTTCCGCAGCACAGGGACAGGATTCTGAATATGTACTACCGGACCCGCAACTACCCTTGCGTGACAATCCTCTCGCTCGGCAACGAGGCCGGGAACGGCTGCAACTTCTACGACACCTACCGCGAACTGAAGGCCTTGGAGAGGGACGGACAGAACAGGCCAGTCTGCTACGAGCGCGCGCAGTACGAATGGAACACGGATATGATAGTCCCGCAATACCCTGGCGCCGAGTGGTTCAAGTCAATGGGCGAGAACGACTGTGGCAGACCTGTCGTGCCTTCTGAATATTCCCACGCAATGGGCAACTCCAACGGTTCGCTCGACCGCCAGTGGAAGTACATCTATGAATATCCCAACCTTCAGGGAGCGTTCATCTGGGACTGGGTGGACCAGGGACTTTACGAGACCGACTCGGAAGGCAGAATGTACTGGGCCTACGGCGGCGACTACGGGGAACACACCCCGAGCGACGGAAACTTCTGCTGCAACGGAGTCATCGGCCCGGACCGTACTCCGCATCCGGCTATGGCTGAAGTCAGGCACGTGTACCAGGACGTGACGGTGTCGCCCGTCGATGCCGCAAACGGACTGTTCCGTCTGGAGAACAGATTCTATTTCAAGGAGTTGAACGAACATATTCTTAAATGGACTGTGACTGCCGATGGAGGCAGCCTCGCTTCCGGAAGTGTCGGCCTGACCGCCGCGCCGCAGTCCGGGGAGGATGTCCGGGTGGCGTTGCCGAAACTTCCTTCCGGGAAGGACTGCCTGATCACATTCGAGGTTCTCACGGGCAAGGATGAGGGGCTGCTTCCGAAAGGTTATGTCATCGGCTATGACCAGATAAGGCTTTCGGATGCGTTGAGGGCCGAGGCTTCCGGGGCGGCGAAGGGCGTGACCGCGGACCGGGACGATGCGGCCATCACCCTGCGGAGCAAGGATGCGACGCTGGTTTTCGACAAGGAGCTTGGGTGTCTTCGGACATATTCATTCAAAGGCAGGAATATGTTCAACGACGACTTTGGCCTGAGGCCGCTGTTCTGGCGCGCTCCGACCGACAATGACTACGGCAACGGAATGCCGTCCCGCTGTCAGGCGTTCAAGACTTCCAGCCGGGAGTTCAATGTCAGGGCGGAACTCGACGGGGAATCAATTGTCGCCGAATATTCATTGGCGAGCGGGAACATATTCATTGTTCGCTACACTCTTCTTGAAGGGGGGATTCTTTCGGTCGCCGCTGATTTCAAGGGAGTTGAATCTGACAAACCGATTGATGTGCCGCGCATCGGATTCCGGATGCGGCTTCCGGCCTCGGCTGATTCTTTCACCTATCTGGGCAGGGGGCCGGCGGAGAACTACTCCGACCGTTTCAGCGGAAGCCTCATCGGGAAACATACCTCTTCAGCGGCGAAGGATTATGTCCGTTACACGCGTCCGCAGGAGTGTGGCCATCACATTGATTGTAAATATCTTGCCATAGGAGGCCTGACTGTCCGCTCGGAGCGTTTCGAGTTCAACGCCCTCCGCTGCGCCGTTGAGGACCTGGACGGCGAGGATGCTGCCGGACGCGACTACCAGTGGGAGAACAAAGGCCCTCTGTCCGAAAACGATCCGGCCAAGGCCAGAAACCGTCTCCGCCGCCAGACACACATCAATGACTATGTCGAGAGGGATTTCGTCGAGGTCTGCATAGACTACGCCCAAAGCGGCATAGGCGGCTACGACAGCTGGGGGTCCAGACCAGAGGCCGACAGATGCCTCTGGAGCGACAAGGACTGCTCGTTCAGCTTTGCTCTGATCCCGTCGAAGGTGATGAGCGCAGAGAAGTCGATGAGATATGATTTTTAGGAATCACCAAGGCTTTTCCGCCGAATAATGATATCTTTGTTTTGAAACATATTATTTAATACTAATAAGCAATGAAATTAAGGAATATTTCAGCAGCTCTGCTGCTTGTGCTTGCGGCGTCCTGCTCCACCGTGAACAAAGGCGGCGTCATCAAGGTTGAGACTCCTGCCCGCCCCGCCGGTCAGGAGAATGTGCTTGGGCTGACCGTCCCGGCGATGGACACTGTAAGGGTCGGATTCGTAGGCATCGGAATGCGCGGCTCAAGCGCCGTGGAGCGCTACACCTACATCCCCGGGGTAAAGATCACAGCCCTCTGTGACGTGGAGGCCGACAGGGTCGCAGCGGCGCAGAAGTCGTTGGAAGATAGGGGTTTCCCTCGCGCAGCGGAATATTCAGGAAGCACCGAGGCGTACAAGGAACTCTGCGAGCGCGATGATGTGGACCTTGTTTACATCTGCACCGACTGGAAGCATCACGTTCCGATCTCCCTCTATGCGATGGAACACGGCAAGAATGTTGCGGTCGAGGTTCCGGCCGCCGCTTCGCTTGAGGACATCTGGGCTTTGGTCAATATGTCCGAGAAGACCCGCAAGCACTGTATGATGCTTGAGAACTGCTGCTACGACTTCTTCGAGATGACCGCTCTGACGATGGCCCAGAAGGGGCTTCTTGGCGAGATCATCCACGGAGAAGGAGCCTACCACCACAATCTGGACCCGTACTGGAATGCCTACTGGAACAACTGGAGGCTTGATTTCAATCAGACCCACAAGGGAGATGTCTATCCTACCCACGGTCTCGGCCCTGTCTGTCAGGTGATGAACATCCACAGGGGCGACCGGTTCAAGACTCTCGTCGCGATGGAGACCAGGTCTGTCAACGGCCCGAAGCACGTCGAGGCAAAGACCGGGGAGAAGTGCGAGGATTTCCAGAACGGTGACCTCACGATGACGATGATCTCCACCGAGAAGGGCAAGACCATCCTCGTGGAGCACGACGTGATGACCCCGCGTCCTTACAGCCGTATGTACCAGATTGTCGGCAGCGAGGGTTATGTAGGGAAATATCCGGTCCAGCAGGTCTGCCTCCGCGAGAATGCAGCGGAAGGGGTATCCACTGATTATCAGAATCTTGGCCGGGAGGTGACTTACTCCGGAGAAAGGCTCAAGGCTCTCCTTGAAGAGAACCGTAATCCGATTCTCACCCCTGAGCTTGAGGCACTTGCCAAGGAGGTCGGCGGCCACGGCGGGATGGATTTCATTATGGACTACCGTCTGATTTACTGTCTGCGCAACGGCCTTCCTCTGGATATGGATGTCTATGATATGGCCGAATGGTGCTGCCTCACGGAACTCGGCAAGATTTCGATGGAGAACGGCAACGCCCCTGTCGAAGTTCCTGACTTCACCCGCGGCGCCTGGAATCAGATCGATGGCTTCTCCTACGCCTTCGCCGAATGATAACGTGGAGGGCAACTGACTGTCTGCCAAAGTAATCAGCAATGTTCTGGTGCGGGAAACTTCACCAGGACATTACTTTTATCGCTTACTGTCAATGTTTTAGAAACTGTTTAAAAATGGTTTCCGCATTTTATTATGTGGGATTTTCGAGACA
>CAVCPY010000119.1:0-5514 GCA_963604245.1 Eggerthellaceae bacterium | reverse complement strand
GAGCGTAGCAGTAGCTACGTGACCGATGACAAAGATGAAAATGGCCGGAAAGGCGGCGTAAGAAAAAAGAGGAATTATTTTTAAACAGCTTCTAAGCCGGCTGATAGGTTATCAACCGGCTTAATTTTATTGAAGAAAAAGCCTGAAACTATTACACCACTTGGATAACATGCAAATATTCGTTAGAACTCCATTCTCCAGCTAAGGCTTGGCATTATAGGAAAGAGACTGAGTTGTTTCCATTTGCGTTCGTCTGTGTCATAAGTGACGCTATAGACGTTATGACGGTTCAGCACATTGTAAACGCCCACATTAAGTGTCCACGGATGAGACGTTTCTGTCCCGAACTTCATGAAACAGCCCAGATCCCACCTTATATAAGACGGAAGACGGACCGCATTCTCGCCGACATAGTACTCCACAGACACTTGGTCATCGCCGGTCGGTAACAGTTCCCCGACATATTCCCAGACAGGTATGTTCGCATGATGGCCCGACTGGTACGTGAACAGTGTGGATATTCCCATCTCGCGGCGCGCGCTACGGAGGAGCGTGTACTCTGCGCTCACGTTCAAGATGTGCCTCCTGTCAAACCGTGCCGGGAAACGCATGCCACGGTTGATGTCCTTAAACTGCCTGTCTGTCTTGGACAGGGTGTAGGCAATGCGGCCGTTGATGCGGTCCGTCTCGACCTCGTAAAGGGCCTCCACTCCATAAGAGCGTCCGGATCCGGTCTTTATGTTGTGACGCCACGAGGCCGCCGCCGAGTTGAACAGCTCCGTGGCCTCGGCGAAGTATGTCAGGTTGCGCATCTCCTTATAGTAGCCGCCGACATTAAACCGATGCTTCTTGTTTGAGAAAAACGCCCCCGCATAGTACTGCGTGGCCCCCTCTGGCTTGCAGGACGCATCCGTAGGCACTATCATATCCAAAGACCAACCAAGAGGGATTCCCTCCAGGGTATGGTAGTACTGCGTGGTCCAGTCCGCCGTGGCCTCCAGACCGAATGACCTGACAATATTGACCCTCGCAAGAAAGCCGACTTCAGGGGTGAAACACTCGTCGTTATCATGGTCAGTCACCGTGCGTCTGGACGAATAGTAATTGAGGCGTCCCGCCGCGCGGAGTTGGTATTTTCCGGGCCTGCTGAATTCCGTCTGGGCATGGGCCATCACAAGCCATGTCTCTGTCACATCATTGAGATTCTCAAACGACAACGGGCCGGTCAGACCTCCTGTGTAGGCGGTCGATGTCCCAGGCGCGAACTTCCCTCTCCTCGCTTTGAGACCTCCTTGAAAGTCGATCCCGTCCGCAACCGTGTTGGAGTAGGTGGACTGCATGGTCCACTCCCTCAAAGGGTTCAGCATCGCAACGTTGTTGGTGTTCTCGCCCAGGATCTTGAGCATTCCTTGATAACTGGAGAAAAGGTTGTAAGAGACAGAGCTGTGCAGGCGGCTCCGGGCATTGATCTCAAAGTCATGGGAGCCGTTTATGATCAAGTTGCTCCAACGCATCCTGTCTTCCGATGTCACTCCATGGCGGTAACCGTATGAGTCGAGACTGTTGAAGACGCTCAGGGAAGCGCTCTGTCTTTTGCCGAGGCTCCACTTCAGTTTGCCGAACGCGTCATAGACTGCCGCCTTGATGTTGCTGACGCTGTCCATCACATTGCTGAGGCCCTTGACCGCGCTCAGTTCGACCCCGATCGGGCTGAACCTCACGGAGGCGATGACGGACAGCCTGTCCTTGACTATGGGGACGGAGACCTCCGCACCGACAAGAAAATTACTGACGGAAACGCCGGCGCGGAACCGTTCCATGTCGCCGTCACGGCTGCTGACGCTTATGTGAGAGGACGTGAGGTTGCCCTCATCAGACGTGAAGCCGCCAACCTGAAACAAGACATCCGAAACAATGTCTGGAGAATAGACGGACGAGAAGCCAAGAAGGTGGCTGCTGCCATAGACCGGGACCCCGTCGAGTGTGATCAGGTTATTGCCAAGGTTGCCGCCACGGACATAGACAGCGGACGAACCATCCGCTCCGGTCGAGACGCCAGGCAGGGTCTGAAAGAACTTGACAGCGTCGGCGCTGCCTGTCACGCAGGGCATGCGGAGGAACTCCGCCGGCCTCACGATGCGGCTCCCGGCCACGTCACGCGACTTGTCTGCATAAACAGTGGCAGCATGGATGCTGTCACGGCATACCTCCTGCGCCACGGCCTCAAGGACGGACAAGACAGAGAGAAACAATATGACGAGCAGTCTATTCAATTCTCTTGTATGTGTATGTGCCTTCACAATAATCTTCTTTATTTGGAATCATTACCGTCTGCATGCTGTCGAACACCAGATACTCTGAATCCAGTCTTGTCACTTGGTAGTATAATCCGCCCCCAATCATATTCTTGACCAGGATTACTTTATGGCCTTCAACAAGGTACTCGCTTTCCTCGGATGCCCCATCAACGCTTGTCACACATTTATTTCCGTCAAACGTTAAAGTTCGTACAGATGATTCCCC
The DNA here is from genome assembly GCA_963604245.1 of Eggerthellaceae bacterium. Lineage (GTDB taxonomy): Bacteria > Bacteroidota > Bacteroidia > Bacteroidales > UBA932 > Cryptobacteroides. The sequence continues at coordinate 2,991 of CAVCPY010000119.1, read as the reverse complement.
CAGAGGCTTGACCAATTCCCAACTTCCTTGGAGCAGCGACATGTCGACAGTGTAATCATCCTTGTCACAAGAGGTTGACTGAAGAAGTAAGACAAGCGCGAAAATGATAGTCAATATTTTTCTCATGATGATTCTTTGTTTTAATAGTAATGGATTTGTAGATTAATACTCATACAGTTAGTATAGCCATGGCGTAGTCTCATCCCAAGTCACATTTTCGGCACCGAATATTCCATAGCCACCAATGACATTCGAATAGATGTGTTTCGCCTCGTAGGCTGAAAGTATAAAATCACCCTCGGACTCTTTTGCAATGCAAAGGTCCTTGAGGTAGGAGTCATACTCTTCGGACACAAAATGTGTCTCGATAGCACAAGAGAGATAAAGTCTCATGTCTCTATCATCTCGTCCGAATGACTCGGAAAATTCCGCAATGATATAAAAAGAATCCTTCACCAGCTCTTTACCAATCCGATGCTCATACTCAAGCTCATGCTTATATTTCTGATTGATGAAATTCGCTGGGTGAGCGATTCGTAAAAACGAATCGTGCAGAGGCAGGTCTGGACAGACGGCAATGGGCCACTGGCTCATGTTTTCATATAGGCTATTTTCAGATCCTGTGACATACTTCTTTATCGGGATATTACACCACCTCAAATCCGAGACCGTTCCGGAAACAAGATTGAACCTGTCGACGAACGGGTGGTCAGTCGCCGCAAATTTCACATAGGGTTTTGACGCCCCGTGAAAGTCGTACCATTCCGGATACAAATGATTTACCTTCCAAAGACTGTCTGGATGATCACGGTACTCGTACTCCGAATCGACATGAGGAAACACCCATAATTTGCAGGAGTCCTGATACACTTCCCTGTACTCCCTAAATGGGACAGGCTCGCCATTGACGTATTTGAAGTCCCATGGTTCTGGATGTTGCCCGGGTTTATTCTTCAGAGTAAGGACAGTATTGGCTTTATGAATCCTAAAGCGAGGAATATAAAAGCCCACTGTATCCAATGTTCCACCGGTGCCAAATTGGAAAGGGATGTCTATATTCCATTGTCCTACCATCAATCTGAGATCCTCAGGGAACCGCGTCTCGGCGGTGATCGGATCCTTTCCTGGGATGCTGACGGTCAACCTGTACTTCACCCCATACTCCGGCAAATACGAAGCGGACCATTCCAGCCCTTCCTTATGCTCGAACTCTGCCACATCAGAGTACTCCCCGCTTTTCTCGTCAAAGGCGGAAAGGACCACGGTGGCATCTTCGATCGACCTCGCGTCAGCGCCATAAATCTCCTTCAGCTTGTACAGCCTCAATGTCTGCGTCTCGCGCATCCTCAAGACACAGTTCACCGCAATCCCCTCTTCCAAGCCAAGATCAAGGGTAATATCCTCGATGCAGGAGACAATCGACGGCAACAGTACCAACAGCGCAATCTTGATTTTATCGAAGCGCATAGTTCTGATTACAAAGTTAACGAATTATTCCTGTCGGAAATTATGGAGTATTTTTGCATTGTACTTAAAATTGTAACCATTTATACTCCAATTCGGACTTATTGAATAATGTCCATCGTCACCATCGCCATCCCATCCCCAATTCATCAGAAGGTAATTATCTCTATAGTACGAATAATTATGTTCTATCTGATATGCCTCTAACTCAGGATGATAGAGCTGTTTCTGATTTTCAGTGAAGACATAGTCATAATCTATGTTATCATAATAGTATAAAGAGTCCGGAGGAATTAATCTCCACTGATATGCCCGGTCAGATCTTCTCTCATCAAAATTATAGCCATCTATCACCCACGAATGTCCGATATTGTCAGCTTGAAGGCATGACAATTCAACAGGAATTCCATTATCCAAAGATTGCCTTACCAAATCAAAGTCATAATCACTCTCATCGCATATTACATTATAATTTGTAAAAATTGATGGAGAAACCATAACGGTAGCGCTCATATATGGAAAGAACATCATATCGGCATGTTCGGCAATATCAAACATAAGTTCTGCTACATATTCGGTCTTCCCGTCTTCCGTCCCACGTTTTCTCATTTGTGCCCATTTATCAGAATCTGACTGATAATTCGTTCTACTTATGGATGATGGGTTTATGTAATAGTAGCCATCCATTGAGGAATACGAATACGATCCATCAACGTCATATAACCCGATACTGAAATTCTTATTTTGTTTCAGATAATATAGAATCTGGGCACATGATACAGCCACGCAACCAGTCAAACAGTAGTTTGAACTTGAAGGATGTGGCGTTTTGCTATTCCATGGGGCTCCTTGTCCCCATTTTGTATTCAGCATTGGAGCGATATATTTACAATCAATGATTTCTGTCGTATAAGGAAGAGGCACTCGCACCCAATAATAAGGTTCATACATATCAATCTATGACGGCAGTAGCCAGCTGGAATGTGGTTCAACTCTTTCCGATTCAACGATCTCCACATTCTTCATCTGTTCTTTCGTCATATCATACCAGAATTGTACGCCAGGATTCGAGATGCTTGACGAATCGAAAGTCCCTGTCTCTGAATATGCCAGAATCTGGTTCTCTTCCCGCATATGCCCGGCGACAATCATCCATCCGCCTTCTTTAAAATTCACGACATACAAACTTGGCGCTTTGTTTGACGAGAATCTCCTGACATTCGAAGAACTAAGTTCGATGTCTGTCTCAACTGTGTATTCCCCTTAGAATGAGGAGCCTTTAATCAAAGAAGCAAGCATCTCCTCTGTGAATCTTTGCGCTTTGGCGGCATCTGCCGCATCTGAACCGGCACTTCTTGTGGCTACAGGCTCACGAGAGGAATCGATGACCTGCTCATCAATAATAGTCTTGGAGCATCCGATCAAGGATACCAAAAACAAGAAAATCCAGCTCTTTTTCATAATAGTTTTGGTGTTAAGTGATTCCTAAAAAATAACTTGGTGCTTTTGCTCGTCTTTTTGGTCTGA
>CAVCPY010000118.1:0-7931 GCA_963604245.1 Eggerthellaceae bacterium | reverse complement strand
AAATGGCCGGAAAGGCCGCGTAAGAAAAAAGAGGAATTATTTTTAAACAGCTTCTAAGAAGCATATTTTTTGCAGGGATTTCAGACCGCTTCAATATACTTTACACATAGCAGACAACATTAAATATGAGAACCAATATGCTGATAATATCCGCTCTGATGGCGATTCTCTGCCTTGTGGCGATAACAACCTGCGCATCGGTCAGAAAGGATAATGATGGCGGGGACGCAGGAGGAGGCCTTGTGCTGACGGATCTTTGGAAGAAGTATTCCGCCGCCCGGAAAGCCGACCTGCCGAAGGAGATGAGCGATGTGCTTGACACCATCATCTCCAAAGCCAAAGCCGGCCGTCTGCACTACGACTTCTACACTGCCGCCTCCCGGAAGGTGGAGGTTATGTCGGGCCGTGACTGGAAGCGCCGCGGCGAGTACGAGGCCTGGCTTGACAAGGAGGTGTCTGAATATTCCGAACCGATGGTGACGTTCCACCACAGACAGTCCCGGGAAGGGGTGGAGTCGCTGACGGACTATGTCCTTGTCAACAGGTCCCGGCTTCAGGCTGCCAGGAACTGCGCCTTTTATGGCGACGGACTGGATGACCTCTGGACCGGTATGGTCAAGGATGACTATGAATATACCCTCTGGAGACTGAGCGTCATCGGACATTCCGAAAAGGCGATGTCTCTTCTGAAAGATTATCTCGGGCAGACCTACCCGAAGGCCGCTTATCTGGAGTACCGTCAGATAATTGACAGATATTATTCCTATGACGGCAAGGGACGGGCGGCAAGGGCGGCTGCTCTGGGTTCATTCATTGACAGGTACGAAGGGAAGGCGGTTTCCCTGTACGGCAAGGCCGCTGTCCTGAGGGACAGGTTTGACAGCCTGTCCTGGGCCAAGGGGACATCCTCTACCCTTGAGGCCTCTTACAAAGCCCTCTACAATGATTGCAGACTGACTGAAAAGGAGAGACAGTCCTACAAAAGCGGTGTTGACAAGAGCATCGCAGGCAAGATTGAGGATTTCAAAATGCTGATGAAGTCCCTTGACAGAAAGGAGATAGGAATAGCCTTTGAGAAAGGTGTCGCGGTCCTGACCCTTCGGAATCTGGACAAGGTCTCGGTGGAGTTCATTCCTGACGCCGAAGGAGCGAAGTCTCTGCTTCGGAAAACCATTGACAATCCAAGGCGAAGTTTTTATTTGCAAGACACCCTGAGGCTCGAACTTCCGAAATGCGATGACGGTAAATACGTTTTCACCGCCAGAAGCGGGAAAGTGACATCGAAGGCCGAATGGACAAAGAACACCCTTTCCGTCGCACTTCGCGCAGACAGCGAAAAGCGGCGCTTCTTCGTCGCTGACTACCTGACCGGCAAGCCTTTGGAAAAGGTTGACCTTAAACTGCTGCGTTCCGGCAAGGTCGTCGCCGAGACCAAGGATGTCGCGCTTTCCGATGACGGGTTCACACCGTTGCCTGATGTCATCGGGAAAGGTATCAAGAACGGAGCGGTCAATTATCTCTCGGTTTCGTACCTTGATCCGGAAGGATTTCTGCACAAGGCCGATGAGCTTTACATCAGCGGAGGAGGCTCGTCCGCTGTGCCGGAGCAGCAGGATGCTGAGCGGTCATTCTGTGAGGTCTTCACGGACAAGTCGGCCTACAATCCGGGTGAGAAGGTCAACTTCAAAGCGGTTCTCTACAGGGGCGACCTCGGCAAGAGTCTGCACACCTTCGAGGCCGGAGTAGGCGTGGAGGCCGAACTGGTCTCTCCGGAAGGCAAGACGGTCGGAAGCGATAACCTGGTCACCAATGAATATGGATCTGTCGCCGGCTCGTTTGACATTCCGTCCGGTGAGCGGAACGGCAGGTTCCAGATCAGGGTCTTCCGCGATGATGTGGAAGCGTCCAAGGAAATCGTCGTGGATGAGTTCGTCCTCCCGACCTATGATCTAGCCTTTGACGCCATTGACAGGCTATTCATAGTCGGTGACACAGTCCTGGTGAGCGGAAAGGTTTCTTCCTTCAGCGGTCATCCGCTGTCTTCCGCAGCCCTGTCCTTTTCTGTCTGCGGAAGTGGTAAGACCGTTGCTTCGGGACCGCTTCTTCTGGAAGGGGACGGCTCGTTCTCTCTGCGTTTTCCTACGGATGGCAATGAAGACCGCGGGGATCTCTACAAAGTGGAGGTCAAGGTCGTTGACCCGACCGGAGAGACCAAGGCATTCTCGACGAATGTCTTGGTGCTGAACACTTTCAACCTTGTTGCGGATGTGAGGAACGCATCCGCCGGCGAGGTCAATCTTTCGGCCGGTGACTGGCGCGGAACTCCGTTTATGGTCTCGGGAGGCAAGGCTGTGGTCTTCTTCGCGGCTGAAGGACTGACCAGTAACAAGATTAAGTCTCCGATAGAGATAAAATATTCATTGACTGATGCTTCCGGGGATAAAATCATTTCGGGCAGCACTGTTTCGGGCAAGGCAGTCGATTTCGATCTTCCGGAAGAGGGAATCTATTGTCTCGAAGCCGATGCCGGGATAGCAAGGGAAGACGGCCGCGAGGTTCGGGTCAGAAAGCAGATTATGATTCTCCGGGTGGACGATTCGGCCACTGCGCTCGGATTCAGGATCAAGCACCTTTTCAAACCGATCGGCGACTGCGCAGACGGTCTTCTCTGCGACGGGGAGAAGATCCGGGTTCAGTTCGGTGTCGGCGAAGGCCCCGTCTGGGCGGTAGTGGAATTGTTCGGGGACAGACGTCAGCTGCTTGAGCATAAGCTGGTTCACCTTGACGGCAAGGTTGGGGTGACGGGCTCATTGACCGAGATTGTCTATGAGTACAGGAAGGAGTATCCTGACGCGGTGCGTCTTATGGTATTCTATTTCCGCGACGGGTCGATGTGGTCGTTCGACAAGGAGTTCAAGCGCGGGCGGAAGTCTCTTGAACTTCCCCTTGCGTTCACATCCTTCACAGACAAGGCCTTGCCTGGACGGGAATATTCATTGACCCTGAAGTCCGGGACGGGCGTTGAGGCGGTGGCCGCGGTGTTCGACAAGAGTTCCGAGGTTGTCTCTCCGAACGAATGGCCCGTTGTCCGTCTTTCGGAGAGGGGTGCTGACGCTGTCTATCTCTCCGCATCGTTTGGCGGCATCCGCGGTGAACTGTGCAATGATATTGAGACCGTAGGCTACCGTTCTTCCGTTGCCGGAGTTCGGGGGTTGGGCAGAGCCAAGGCTGTCCGGAATATGGCTCTTACGGCGGACGTTGAGGATGCGGCTCCGGCTATGATGGGCACTGCTTCGGATGAGGAGATTCCTGATGTGGAAGTCCGTACGGATTTCTCGTCATCCTTGGCCTTCGAGCCGTTCCTGCGGTCTGACGCCGACGGGAAAATTGTTCTTAAATTCCGGACTTCCGACAGGCTTTCGACTTTTGTCGCCCAGGTCTGGGCGCACACCAAGGATATGAGCAACGCCTGCGTGCGGAAGGAACTGACCGTGACTGTTCCGGTCAAGGTGTCAGTGGCGGAACCTAAATACCTCTATAAAGGAGACAGGTTCGTCCTGCATTCCACGGTGTCGAACAGTTCCGGGAAGGCTGTCAGCGGGGTGGCCGCTCTGCAGACATATTCTTCGAAGGACTATGAAGGGGCCGTGCCGTCCGCTTCCTTGTCAAAGAAGGTGACAGTCCCTGCCGGCGGTTCGGTGGAGGTCTGCTTCAATGTGGACCCTAAAAAGTTTGATGAGCTTGGATTGAAGGTTGTCTTCGCCGACAATGCCAAGACATTCTCTGACGGTGTGTTTGTCAGTCTTCCTGTCCGCGAGGCCAGACAGACCCTGACGGAATCCCACTCCGCCGTGCTCCTTGCCGGGGCTGACAAGGCCGCCCTTGTACGCCGTCTGGAGTCGGAGTTCACCGGCACAAGTTCCAAGGGTGCGGGGATTGATGAGATTGACATACGCCGGATGGTTCTGGATGCGGTCCCGTCCAAGGTTGAGCCTGAAGGGAAGGACATTCTGTCGCTGACCGAGGCGTTGTACGTCCGCAGGGTGGCCGCCTCACTCGGCGCGAAGATTGAGCCGGAGATGGCGGATGGGAACCTTGTAGGGAAAATCAAGGCTTGCCTGAACGCAGACGGAGGATTCGGCTGGTTCGAGGGTATGCGTTCCTCCCCGGTCGTGACCGCAGTTGTGCTGGAGCGTCTTGCCAAGATGCGTGACGCTGGGCTTGATTTCGGCGGGATTGATCTGACCGGTTCTGTCAAATGGCTTGACCGCAATCAGTTCCTATATGGAATGGCCATCCCTCGCTGGTGCGGCCGGTTGACGATTGAGCAGTATGCGTTTGTGCGCTCTATGTACTCGTCCGTGCCGTTTGATGTCTCCGCGCAGACCAGAAATGAAAAGTCTGAATATGCCAGCAACTACAAGGAGTTCAGAAAGGCGGTGAAGGATTATCTCCTGCCTTCCGTGAAGGATGGCCGCGGGCTGGACGGGCTTATCCTTGCCAAAGCGCGCAGGGTCAAGACCCTGGCCAATCTGGTTAATGGCGAGGGAGGTCTGGCTCTGGCGTCGGACTGGGGGCTTAAGTTCTCCGCCGGCCCGAAGATGAGCCAGTCGCTCTCCGCTGACGTAAAGTCGATTCTTGAATACGCCGTGCGGCATCAGAACGGCGGATGGTACTATCCTAATGCGGTCATACCTTGGCGAGGCCTGCTGGAGAGCGAGGCCTATGCCCACGCCCTGCTTTGTGACCTGTTGTCATCTCCGGTCACCGGACCTGTCGAAGTGGGCAAGGGAACAGAAGTGACCGCCGGACAGATCGCTGACGGAATCCGTCTGTGGCTGATGCTCCAGAAAGAAACCCAGAAATGGGACGAGGATCCGGCTTTCGTGGACGCCATCAACTCTGTGCTGGCAGGTTCTGATGACATTCTTGCCACGAAGGTTGTGTCGTTGACGAAGAGTTATACCGTTCCGTTTGACAAGGTTAAGTCGGCCGGCAACGGCTTCACAGTCGAACGCCATTTCTACAAGGAAGTCGCCGGAGAGGGCGGCAGGGCAAATCGTCTCGAGGTCTTTCCTGGAATGAAACTCAGCGTCGGAGACAAACTGACCGCCGAGTACCGGATATGGAATCAGGAGAACCGCAGTTTCGTGAAACTGACCGCGCCGCGTGAGGCTGCGTTCCGCCCCGTCAACCAACTTTCCGGCCCTTATGGCTGGTGGCTTCGCCCTCTTTCCGTGGACGGAGCCTGGACTGTCACTCCTCAGGGCTACAGAAACGTGAAGGCCGACAGGACAGAGTACTGGTTCGATGTCTATCCGGAGGATAAGACGACGGTTTCCGAGGACTTCTTCGTCACGCAGGAGGGCGTGTTCACCGCTCCGGTCGTGACGATTGAGTCCCTCTATGCGCCTCATTATCGGGCCAATGGGGGCTTTTGCGGGACATTGAAGGCTGAGGGGCGATGAATGTTGAAGGAAGTTACGAATATGTTATCCGCAAAAATCCTTCACAAAACCTTACCGACTTATTTTTTAGTCATCATCGCTTAAAAGTCACCGAACACCCTACTTCTGGCCAGCAGACAGGCCCCGATGACTCCTGCTGCTGCGGATTGTTCCTCTCACTGAGTGATAAGTGGCTTTTTTCCTGGATTGTTCCAACATAAGCGTCCTGTCGTTTTGTGCCGAGACCATATACACAAAACTATCGATTTATGGAAAAGATCAAAGGACTCATTGACGCTCCGTTCACGCCGATGCATGAAAACGGTGATGTCAACACGGACCCGATTCCCGCCTATGCGGCAATGCTGGCCAAGAACGGCCTGAAGGGAGTCTTCATCAACGGATCCTCCGGTGAGGGGTATATGCTCACTCCTGATGAGCGTATCATGCTTACCGAGAAATGGATCGCTTCTGTTCCACAAGGATTCAAGGTGATAGTTCATGTCGGAAGTTGCTGTCTTCGTGAGAGCCAGAGGCTTGCGGCTCATGCTGCCTCCATCGGTGTGTGGGGCGTCGGTGCGATGGCCCCTCCTTTCCCGAAGATCGGCAGAGTCGAGGAACTCGTCAAGTACTGTGAGACGATCGCGGCCGCGGCGCCGGAGCTGCCCTTCTACTACTATCATATTCCCGCATTCAACGGAGCCTACCTTCCGATGCTGGATTTCCTGAAGGCCGTGGATGGCCGCATCCCTAACTTCGCCGGGATAAAGTACACGTTCGAAAGCCTTTACGAGTACAACCAGTGCCGGCTGTACAAGGACGGAAAGTTCGATATGCTGCACGGTCAGGACGAGACGATTCTTCCGTCGCTGGCCCAGGGTGGCGCCCGGGGCGGGATCGGAGGCACGACCAACTACAACGGACGCGAACTTGTGGGCATCATAGAGGCCTGGAACCGTGGGGACATTGAGGCGGCGCGTGAGAAACAGAATTTCGCGCAGGCCGTGATCAACGTGATCTGCAACTACCGTGGCAATATCGTGGGAGGCAAACGGATAATGAAGCTCATCGGCCTTGATCTCGGCCCTAACCGGGTGCCGTTCCGCAATATGACAGCGGAGGAGGAGACGGCAATGAGGTCCGAACTGGAGGCCATCGGCTTCTTCGAGCGTTGCAACCGTTTCTAACAATATGAAGAATATGGAAGATAACAAATATTTCTCCCGTTGGGCTGCCAAGTACAAATCCGATCTTCTGGACAACATATTCCCGTTCTGGTTCGAGCACGGCGTTGACCGTGAGCACGGCGGGTACTACACTTGCGTGGACCGTGATGGAACCTTGTACGATCCGACAAAGTCGGTGTGGTTCCAGGGACGCTTCGCCTACATTCTGGCCTATGCGTTCAATCACATCGATAAAAGGCGGGAATGGCTGGATGTCTGCCGGAGCGGGCTTGACTTCATCGAAAACCATTGCACTGACACTGACGGCAGGATGTTCTTCGAGGTGACCGCGGACGGAACGCCGCTCCGCAAACGCCGCTACCTGTTCTCCGAGTGCTTCGCCGCGATCGCGATGGCGGAATATTCATTGGCGGCCGGTGATTCTGAATATGCCCGCAAGGCCTTGGACCTGTTCCATCTGATTCTCCGGTACAGGAACACTCCGGAACTTCTGGAGTCTAAGTATCTTCCGGCCTTCAGAACCAAGGGGCATTCCCTGTCAATGATCCTTGTCAACACGGCGCTGGTCATCAGGCAGGTGATTCAGGACGAGTCGCTGGACCGCCAGATAGACGAGTCTGTCCGGGAGATAGCCGATGATTTCATACACCCGGAGTTCAAGGCTCTTCTGGAGACGGTAGGCCCTGGCGGAGAGTTCATCGACACGTCCGCCGGCCGGACGATCAATCCTGGACATTGCATAGAGACCTCTTGGTTCTTGATGGATGCCGCGCTCTCCCGCGGCGGCGACGAGGCCTTGGTGAGGATCGCCCTTCAGATCCTCGACTGGTCCTGGGAATGGGGCTGGGACAAGGAATATGGCGGAATCATCAATTTCCGTGACTGCAAGGGATTCCCTCATCAGGACTACTCGCAGGACATGAAGTTCTGGTGGCCGCAGACTGAGGCGGTGATCGCTTCCCTGTACGCCTACAAGCTTACCGGAGACGAGAAGTACCGTAGAATGTATGAGATTGCGAATGAATATATATACGCCCACTTCCCGGATTCGGAACACGGCGAGTGGTACGGCTACCTTCATCGTGACGGAACTGTCGCTCAACCTGCCAAGGGCAACATATTCAAAGGTCCGTTCCACATCCCCCGAATGCTGATGCGCGCGCACGAACTGTGTTCGGAACTGGCCTCATCCACTGTGTCCGGTCAAGGTGTCACAATTCTGTAAACCCATATTAGAAGCTGTTTAAAAATAATTCCTCTTTTTTCTTATGCGGCCTTTCCGGCCATTTTCATCTTT
>CAVCPY010000117.1:0-4263 GCA_963604245.1 Eggerthellaceae bacterium | reverse complement strand
TTTATTTGTTCATCAGTCGTGTGCCACCGGCACACTCCTTCTTCACAAACAAATTTATCCGCAAAAATCCTTCACAAAAACTTACCAACTTATTTTTTCATCATCACTTATAAGCCTGTCATCATTTTCACGTCACTGAAATATTCGGTATCTTTACGGGGAAAATGATAATTGGATGGATTATGAATATTCGAAGAATCTTTTTGGGGATGGCGGCGCTGTGCGGGTTTTCGGTTCTGGCGGCCGCGGAAGGAAAATTGATTGATGACGTGAACGTTTTCGTGGGCACGGACGGGTTTGGAAACGTGTACCCGGGGCCGCAGGTGCCGTTCGGCGGGATCCAGATCAGCCCGGACTGCGACGACAAGGACTATGACTGCGCCGCAGGATACAAGTACTCCAAGCCGTTCATCCAGGGGTTCAGCCTCACGCACCTTAGCGGAACCGGAATCCCGGATATGGGCGATTTCCTCTTCTTGCCGGGAACCGGATCGAGAATGGAGCCGTCAAAATACAATCACTCTCAGGAATGGGGCAAGCCAGGTTACTACGGGGTCATCCTGAAGGACTACGGGGTCAAGGCCGAGATGACGGCCGCACAGCGAAGCGGAATATTCAAGTTCACATTCCCGCAGTCGGACAGTTCGTTCGTGATGATCGACCTTGACCACACCCTGAAATGGGACTGCCTCTGGTCAACCGTCCGTCTGCTGGACGAGCGGACGATCATCGGCAGCAAGATTGTCAACGGCTGGAATCCGGGACGTTATGTCTATTTCGTGGCAAGGTTTTCAAGGCCGATAGAAGAGTTCAACATATTCCAGGACGGGCAGCCGGTAATCTACAACACCAAACGTTTCCGCAGCTCGCTTGAGGCCTGGGGACAGAAGCTTAAGGCTGTCGCAAGGTTCAAGACCGGGAAAGACGAGAGCATATTCGTGAATGTCGCAGTCTCCGCTGTCGGCACTGACGGTGCGCTGAACAATCTTAAGGAACTGGAAGGCAAGGACTTCGCCACCGTGAGAGCCGATGCCGAGGCTCTTTGGGAAAAGGAGCTTGGAAAGTACGAGCTGGACTCCGACGACAAAGCGTTGAGGGAGACGTTCTACACCAGCGTTTACCGCACAGCCCTACATCCGTTCCTCTTCGAGGATGCCGACGGACGGTTCCGAGAGCACGACGGCACAATCGGGAAGGCCGATGGCTTCACCAACGTCACGACGTTCTCGCTTTGGGACACTTACAGAGCGTTCCACCCGCTTCTCAACCTCGTCAACAAACCTCTCCAGGCCGACATCGCCAACTCGATGCTCGCCCACTTCGACAAGAGCAGCGAGAAGATGCTCCCGATCTGGTCGTTCTACGGCGGCGAGACCTGGTGCATGATCGGCTACCACGCCTGCTCTGTGCTGGCCGATATGATGCTCAAGGGAGTGCAAGGCTTCGACTACGAGCGCGCTTTTCAGGCGATGAAGACCACCGCCACCAACCCTCACTACGACTGCATTCCTGAATATACCACCCTTGGCTACGTGCCGTTCGACAAGGAAAAGGAGTCTGTCTCAAAAACACTTGAATATGCCTACGATGATTGGTGCATAGCACAGGCGGCGAAGCTTCTGGGTCACGAGGAGGACTACGAGTTCTTCCTGAACCGCTCGATGAACTATAAGAATCTCATCGATCCGGAGACCGGGTATATGCGCGGAAAGGATTCAAATGGCGACTGGCGCACCCCGTTCGCCCCGGTAGCCTATCAGGGTCCGAACTCGGTCCACGGCTGGGGCGACATCACTGAAGGATTCACGATGCAGTACACGTGGACGGTTCCGCACGATTTCGGAGGATATGTCGAAAAAGCAGGCCGGAAACTGCTCCAGAGCCGCCTCGACAGTCTCTTCACCGTCGAGCTGCCCGAGGATATTCCCGGAGCGCACGACATCTGGGGCCGCATCGGCGGCTACTGGCACGGCAACGAGCCTTGCCACCACGTGACCTACCTCTACGACTGGTTCGGCCAGCCGTGGAAGTGCCAGAAATGGGTGCGTTACATCGCAGACAATTTCTACGGCAACGAGCCGGGTTCGCTGAGCGGCAACGACGACTGCGGCCAGATGTCCGCCTGGTACATCTTCAACAGCCTCGGCTTCTACCCGTTCTGCCCTGGGTCTGAGGAATATTACATCGGTTCCCCGTGTGTCAAAGGTCTGAAAGTCAGGCTGTCGGATGGCGGCACGCTGGAGATGACCACCGAGGGCTGGAGCAAGGACGCTGTTTACATCAAAGCCGCCTACCTCAACGGCAAGCGTCTTGGCTCTCCCATCATCCGATATTCGGAAATCAAGGACGGAGCAAAACTCCATTTCGTGATGTCTCGCAAGCCGGTGAAAGGCTGCTTCAAAAGGTCAGCGGAATAGAAGGGATGACCTCAAGGTGCAAAAACAAACGCAGTGAACACATCAGCCTCTGAACGGATCCGGTTCAGGGGCATTTTTGTAGTATGACAGAATCTCGGCTTCTCCGGAAAGAATTCTGTAACCGTGCTCCGCAAGGCTCTGAAGCTCAAACTCTCCGGGATAGACCTCAACCGGTGCAATGAATCCGACTCTCTGACGGATCCCTTCCACGATGTTCCGGCCGAAGGCACCTCCTCCCGTCAACAGAATCACATCCACCTTGCCGAACACGTCAGCCGCCTCGGAAACGATGTACTTGGCGATGTTCAGGACAAAGGCTTCCATCCAGACTTTCGCCCTGACATCTCCGGCCTCGCCTCTGCGAGCAACCTCCCTGAGGTCATTCGTGCCGAAAAACGCCACCGCTCCACCTTGTCCCATAAGTTTCTTTTTGATCTCCGCCTTGGAATATTCCCCACTGAAACAGAGGTCAACCAATTGGAAGCCAGGACAAGAACCGACCCTCTCCGGAGTGAACGGACCGTCTCCCCCGACACCGTTGTTAGAATCAATCACCTTCCCGTTCTTGTGAAGGGTCACTGTGATTCCTCCTCCGATGTGAGCCACAATGGCTGTGATGTCATTCTGAATATGCCCGTGATCCCGGAGGTAGCGCCTCACGACAGCTCTTGAGTTAAGGGCGTGGAAAAACGGCCTTCGCTGGAATTCAGGCAGACCTCCCACACGGCATTCCGGCAGCATCTCATCCGCCATCGGCGGGTCGGCGATGTAAGCCCGGCAAGGACCGAAGGGCATACTGACTCCTCTTGCGGCATTCTTTTCAGTCACTTCCTTCGCCAGATCGTCAGCGATGATCGCACTCAGGTTGCAGGCGTGCCGCCCGTACTTGCAGCTTCGCAGCACCTCCCTCATATCCTCGTTCACCGAATATATTCCCGTGACCACCGGGTAGAAAAGTCCCCCGCGTGCCATTATGATGTCTATATCTTGAGCGTGAATCCCTTTCCCACGCATAAACGAGCGCACGTCATCCCGGCGCAACGCATCCTGCTGCATCACATCCTTGAACCTCGCCAAGTCTTCAGTCCGATGGGTAAGGTTCTCTTCAAACGCCGGTTTTCCACCCACGAAGTATCCGATCTTCGTAGACGTCGAACCTGTGTCTATCGTCAATATCCGTCCTTTCTGCTCTGACATTTGTTATTTCGTTTATGAACAAAGCAAATTTATCAGAATGCCCGGACACGGCGAAAAAAAAGTGGCAGCTGTCCTCCCCTATCCGCCAACCCGCAAAATCCGTTGCGAAATGATGAATATGTTGGCGAAATCCCGCCGCCAAAACCAACAGCCATCGGCTCAATGAAGAATCTCTTTTGAGCCGGGAGTGGCCTCAGGAGCGACATTCTACAGGAGAGGCAGAATTTATCCGCCCAAACGGCCTCTCTCCGGACAAACATAAACGGTTGTTCGACTTCTCCGGTAAAAAGGGATTCCGACGGCAAAAACTTGATGTTAGACAGGAATGGGAAGAGAGGTAGTATACGGCCACGTGGCGCATTCAGAATGCTTCCGAGCCGGCGAACGAGCGCAGCGAAAAACAAGAAGCGGCGACAAGACTGCCACATAACTTAAAGCACTCTTCCGCCGCCATCATAAATCGGAATTGTGGCTCAATTGCCCCTCAAAGCCTCAATCCGCTCCGGAGACAATCCCGTGGCAATCCCGATCTGTTCAACCGGAATACCTAACGACAGCAAAGACTTGGCGACTTGCTCTATGCCTTGCTCAGTTCCGGCCTTAAAGCCCTTACGGTAGCCCTGATACTCGGCCCCTTCAATGTACGGGC
>CAVCPY010000116.1:0-13657 GCA_963604245.1 Eggerthellaceae bacterium | reverse complement strand
CATCCGGCAAGCAGATAATAAAGCTCGGCATCAACTTCTCCTCGCAGACCCGCACCATCGACGGCTGGAAGATGGCGTAGGGTCGGCAACTCATTGCCGGGTAACTCCGCATCCATCCCGATGAATATGTGTCCGCAGTCCTTGCGGATGCCGATTAAGTGAACTGAAATGAACTTAAATGGACTTGATTGGCGGCTGTAGATTGTGTTCCTTTGCGACATAGAAAAAACTATGCTATGCCACAAATCATTTCAGTCGGCGGCGAACTTGTCCGCATCAATGCCGCCAAGAACAGCGTCGAGCGCTCGATAAACGGCGGAGTCTCCTGGAGTCCGCGCTACACCGGAACTGCGGCAGGAACTTTTCGCGACCTTTTTGTCTTCGGCAACGAACTTCTCGCCTGCACTTCCAAAGGAATATACTGTTCCACTAACGGCGGAATGTCCTGGACTCCGCGCTGCATCACCGCTTCCGCCGGCGATTTCCTTTCTCTCGCCTCTGACGGCACAAAGCTCCTCGCCACCACCTCCAAGGGACTCTACACCTCCACCAACAAGGGCGCGAGCTGGGTGAGGCGATAGAAACTATGTCAAACTTTTAATATAACTTATATGGGACGTATTTTGGATATATTAGGCGCATTTGCTGATGGCTACATTGAAGAACGTGGTGTCGATGGCACTTTGACTGATGTCGCTGGTGTCATCAATAAGGTTGGAGGGTGGCTTCAATCCGATGGCGACAGTAGCGACAAAGAGAATAAAATGTATGATGAAGCCAATGCTTGTATCGAGCGGGGTGATTATAGTGGTGCTCTCGATGTATTGAAGAAGAGTGATAAGTACAATGCTACATATTATTACAACAAGTGTTTAATCCTTATGACGTGGTATAAGAACACTGAATTCGGGGAGGATGAGGAAATAAAGTCAGACCTGTTGGATAATATAAAGGTGGCGAAGATGCGTTGTACTGGAAAGGACGACGATGAGGTTTTAAGCGCTATTTGTGAAATAGAAGATGAATTGCAGTTTATTGATATTCAATGCACATTGTGGGGTGCTCTGCAGAAAAAATATCATGAGGGTGTTCAGGAATGCAACTATTCAAAATTGATTGATGCCAAGGATTTATTAGAGGAGCATTTTAAGAATCGCAAGGAGCATGACGAAAAAGAGTCGGAAAAAGTCGATGCGTCGTATTATCATTCCTTCATGTTGGATATTGATGTGAGCCTGTTGACAAAAACAACTCTGACGGATGTTCAGCAGGTCGCGCTTGTTGTGGAGTGTGAGAAGCTTATACTTGAACTTAAATCAGAAGACACAGAACACTCATATTCGTCGTCAATTATAAACGCTGAGAATGTGCTTCCATTTATAAAAGAACGGCTTGGGGATAAGTTTGAGGCACTCAAGGCCGTTGCCGAGTTGACAGACGAGGAACAGAAATATCTTGAAGAGGTGAAATTCTGCTTTGAGGAAGATCATTCAATTTCTGATTCGGATAGAAAATACTTGGAACGTAAGCGTGCCAAACTTGGCGTTTCGGAGGAACGAGCTAGAATAATAGAAGATACAGTCGTGTCGGGTGATGGCGCATTGACAACAGATGAAAAGGAATATATTGAAATATACAAGGATTTTGTATCTGATGGTGAGATTACAGACCGCGCACGACGAGTCTTAGAACGCGAAAGAGAGTCTTTGGGCATATCGGCAGAACGTGCCTCCGAGTTGGAGAAAATGTCGTTGACATCTGAAATATAATCTCAATGAAAATCATCCCAAACCTCGCAGGACAAATATGTCAGAGTCTGTCAGAATCATTTTGAAATAGCTGATTCATTGTGACTTGCATTAGGAATAAACGGATTGTACAAAGGCTATGCTGACTCAATCAGAACAGAATGAACTTCGTCGCAGAACCGGATGGTCGGACGGGATAGTCGGGAGCATCCGGTCTATGGCGGAAGCGGAGATTTATATCGGGGCGGGTCTGAAAGAGGCTCGTGTGGGAGGTCGCCCGGCTCTGATTCGCTCCGACATTGACTGGCGTGCTTTTAACTGCCGCAAGGAATGGCTTAAGACCAAGTTTGCCGACTATGACAAGTGGGTGGACTACAACAATGCCGACCTCATCGGGGAAGGGTATCCTCCACACGATGAGAACGGAGACCCCTATGAACTGCATCATATCGGGCAGAGACAGGATTCTCCGTTTGCTGAGCTCACCTGGCAGGAGCATATGGGTGACGGGAACAACACCATTCTTCATTCCGCAGGCAAAGAATCGGAGATTGACCGGGGTGAGTTTGACGGCGAGAAGTCTGCTTACTGGCAGGCGCGTTACAGAATGTTCTCCGATGCCGAACTCCGCGACATTTATCGCTGACGTCAGGTGGGATGCATCGAAAAGTGGATTTGTTGTTTTCATGTCCGGAATCTCGGTCAAAATCGAGAAAATTGTGTTTCACAGCCCGGTTTCATTCAAATGAACCAAAGTGAACTTGATTTCATGGCCATGGATTTGTTTCTTTGCAAAAACTTGTATGGTAGAACTTTAATTGTAAGCGTTCACTTCTCCGCCTTGCCCTGTGAAAGATAGTGGAGACCTTTGCCTGAACAAAAAAATCAAGGCAAATGGAAACATCAAACAAACAGACAAACGAGACGACCGCCCAGACGGGCGTTGTGGATTACGCGGCGGCGCTGCGGCAGTACAGCAGGTACGGTCACGGCCGTTCGATGAGGAAGTTCTGCGAGGACGAGGGGTATGACTACTGGAAGTTCTGCAAGCTGGCAAGGGCGGGACAGATTGAGATGGAGTCCAAGTCCGGCGTGGACAGGAACCCCGGCTTCGTTGAAGTCGCTCCTGACGGGTCACAGTCACGGGCGACGGCGGATGCGGTGTGGATTGGAGTCGCACTTGTATAGGGCTGTGTATATTTCCTCCCGAAGTGCGTCCCAGTCGTGGTAATCAGATATGTCCGTGTCGGTCTCGTATGTGACAATGTATCTTTTGGCTTCTTGCAGGGTGACTGATGTTGAGTCAAGTGAGGTGTTGCCGTTCGCGACCGCCATACATCGGAGAAGGGAGAGGGTACGCTCTCCCGCGAACGTTTGTATGAAGTCGTTCACGTGCATAGTAAAAACCGTATCGCTTGGGGAATTATCTGTTTTGTCCAAAGATACGGTTTTATCTTCTGCTTGAGTATATGAAACGATAAAAAAGTTTTCAACAATTGTTGATTTTTACATTCAAGGCTCTAATCTGGTCAATCAGATCACCAAATGCAGGTGAATCTCCATAAATCATAATCTCACGCATTGATTCATAGTCCTTGCGCCATTGGTCAATGATTGTGTCTGGTGGCACAATGAAGATTCTTTCAGGAGTAAGTGAAGCGTAGTCAAAACCCTTCAGTCCTATGAATTTATGCCTGTGTTCGACGATGCTGTTCCATAAATCACAGTCCGACAATGCCCTGTTTGCAATGTCAGTGCCTGCAATTTTGATGATGTCGTACAAGTGACGTGACATTCTATCCACACGAATCTGTTCAGGGCTATGCGAAAACTCTTCGTGAAGAAGGCATATCTTTTCCAGAAATGTCCTTTCCGGAATGACGGCATTTACAATTACCGGAGGTTCAACAAATGGTGACGTCGGGAAACTATCTTCGAGAATAGAGCGAAGTTCTACCGGTTTCAGAGGCTCGGACATTGACCTGCCACTAACTTCGATTATTACCTGACTTTTTATATACGAATTGTTGTTGAAATTTGATTTATATTGAATTTCTATTCTTTCCGGGTCGGTTGTCGTTATCGGAGTGATGTTGACATTCACAGTAAAACAATCAGCAGGAACGCCTTGTTCAAGCAATCCGGCCTTGACATCAAACTGAAGCCGTTCTCTGACAAATGAACAAGCCGCTCGCCTCAGTTTATCGCTTATCTGAGTTTTCGACAGATCTCCAGAGAATCCCAAATATTCTCGGCTGACAGCAATGTCAACATCCTCGGAGAATCGTTCAATCAGTTTCCAACACTTTGAAAGAGAAGTGCCTCCCTTAAAAGACAGCGAGTCCGAATATGGCAAAGAAAACACCGTTCTCAAAACTGTAGTAACCCACCAATCCTTCTCGATAATCTGAGGATCGAGCCCGGATTTATCACTTAATACACGTATAAACTGCTGTTGGGCAGTGGTCGGTAATGTTATGAATTTCATACTGACAACAAAATTTTTCTTATCCAGACTGGGGACAAGGCAATGTCGTGCTTGAACTCGGCCTCATTTACACTGTCCATAACTGAACGAATCTTCTCTATGACATCTTCGCCTACGCCATCTTCTCCCAGCTCTCTCAATGCGGACACGATCAATTGCATCGCCTTTGATTTATACGCAAAATTCCTGGATTCGTCGGAATGCTTGAAGAGGATGCCTTTACCTTTTCCGATGTTAACTTTTCTGGGTGCGCCGTCCGTTATGAATACCACATTCCCCGGAACCTGTGTAGATAAGCCAAGAGCATTCACGGCAAAAGCTCCTGTCGGGCATATTCTTGCCTTGTCTCTTTTAGCTATTGCATATGCCGTTTCCTCTATTGTGGGAGGGATTATTCCCAACCCATATTTTTTGTCTATTTTCGGATAGTAGTATATTCCGTGCGCCACGCGGATTATCACACCACTTGACTTTAATCGCTGTAGAGTTTTCGTCACGGCTTCCGGTGTCCCCAATGATGCAAAATCAGTAGGAAATACAAATGTTCCTCCTCCAAGAGATAATATGGCGTTTTCTATTTGACCAGCAATACTTTCCATCAAGTACACGTAGTTAAAAGTGTCCGAAATATAGCACAAATTTCGGACACAAACAAGAAAAGCAATCATATTCCCCGTAAGCATCCGAAGAACTGCATCTTTTAGCTGAAGCCCAGTCAGGCTACCTTTGTCTGAAAAAAGGATCTGATATGATGACAAAGGAAGAATTTATCCGGACAGCAATGGCATCAGTAGTAAACTTACATTATTTTTACAACATGAACACGCTGTCGATAAAGAAGTACATTTTACTGGAAGCCTCGGCATAGGATTCTTTGAGACATTTTTTGGCAGTTTTATATCCTCCCAGATTGGGTTTTTCCACTCTTGAAACAAATTCCTTTTCCTGCTCGACATTTGTACCATTTCTCCTGTCATAGACTCGGACATAAAAAGATGTAATAGCGTTCCAACTCCCTTTCGTTGCGATACCATAGGAGAAACTACCTCCTACACTGCCAATTGCGACATCAACATCCGCGCCGAAACCGGCTTGATATGCTGTTATTCCAAGTTTGATTGTAACATGATTATCAGCGACCTCTTTGTAATACTTAGCTTTTGGGAGAATATTGAAGGTGGCGCCTTCATAGGTATGCTGCAAATCGGTGGTTATGTATTCTATGAGTTCATCAGAGGAAAATTCAATCTTTGACTTCTGAGGTATGGTACGGCCATCGAATATTACAATATCAACCGTGTCAGTAGATTCAAACAACGGGCGTTGAATCGGATTGGAAGCATCCGGAGACCAAACGTATAGCTTTTGTGCAAAAGCAGAAAATGGTACTTGGAGAATAACTAAAATGATGGTACACAAAAATTTCTTTATGGTTTTAACTTGTATATCCCTAATATATATTACTAAAGCTTCCCTTGCAGGGTTTTGAGCAGGCCGGATTCGGTGAGGGCCATAGCGGCGGCGAAGTCGCGGTAGGAAGTGAGCGAGCGGGGGATGTTGAGGCCGATGATGAGGATGCGGCCGCCGTCGCCGGAGAGGTCGCCGACTTTGTAGACGAAGAGTTCGTCCTGGCGGAGGATGAACTGGGTGTCGGGGTAGTATTCGCCGTTGTCGGGGTTCATCACGAGGAGCTCGGACGGGCAGATGAAGATGCCGGTCTTGGAGGAGGTGATGTGGAGGTAGGAGATCATCTGGCTGAGGTCTTCGCGCTGGATGTTGTCGTTGAAGCGGCGGGAGTCCTTGGGGTCGGAGAGCCTCTTGTATTTGGCGTCTGCTATGACGGTGTCCTTGATGAAGTCCGGGAATCGTTTGTATTTGTTGGGGCGGTCGAGGAACGGGAAGATGGCTCCTTCGCCTGTCTTGTTTTTCGGATGAGTGAATCCGGCTTTGATGAGAGTGAGGTTCAGATATTCCTCCCAGAGCCAGGCTCCGTCGAAGAGGACTCCGTGGATGCGGTCGGCGGTGGATTCGCCGTAGCCGAGTTTTTCGCGCCGGAGAATCTGTAGGCAGAGTTTCTGGAGCGGCCGGTATTCGGAGTAGTACGGGTGAATCTTCGGACGGGAGTTGGCGAGCATCACTTTCCTGAGGTCTCCACGGTTGTAGGACGGTGTGGCCTGTACTATCTGCTTGATGTAGCCCTGGGTTTCCGGTGTGGAGTAGAGAATGCCTTTGGAGGCGGAGTTGCTGCGGAGGAATTCGATGGTGTGGCGGATCAGCTCGGTGACGGAGTTGTCGTAGTTGTACTCGCGGGTGGTGTAGGCTATCTTGCCGTTGCAGAAGGGATAGTTGCTGCGGATGTGGGTGCTGATGTCTATTGCTCCGCGCACGCGGCTATCGTTGTGGCGGCAGCGGATGTATTCGCGGTAGATGCCTTGCAGGACGGCCTTCTGGAGAAAGTATGGGAAGAGGAGGGCTGCGATGTCGAGGGCGCTGTCCTGCCCGAGCTTGTGACGCAGGTCGAAGATGTTGATTGCGAAGACTTTCTGGAGCATATACTGCATAAACCAATCGTTGTCTTCGGAGCTGGAGAAACGCGAGCGGATGGTAAGTTCAGTCTTGCCGCAGCCTATGAATCCCATTATGTTGCCTGTGGTGAGGCGGCCGTCATCGGTGAGGGAGATTATAAGCTGGTCGTCAATCTTGTCATCGTAGTTGTCTTCGCGGCTCGGGAAGAGCCAGACATCGTTCTTGTTCTTGTCAACGAGAGAGTCAATGCGGCAGTCGGCGATGTTCCGCAGATCCCGGAGGGCCTGTGGGTCGCTGACGATGAAGTTGCCGCAGTTGTTGTCTGTCGTTATGATGCTCATTATTCGGCTGATGGTGCAGGTTCCGGTTCGGTGGCCACGGCGGGTTCAGAGCCGGATGCCGTGGAGGTGTCCTCTTTCTTTTCTTCTGCGAGGTCGTAGGCGGCCTTGATTTCTTTGATGCGTTCTTCCGCCTCCGGCTCGCCACGGAAATATTCGGTGACTATGCCGCAGAGGTGGTTGTCCCAGAGGGCACTGAAGTCGTCTCCGTCCAGCTTGCGGAAATAGGCTCCGCCTATGCAGTAGGCCGCACCGAGTTTCTGCTGGATGATGGCATTTATGGCGTTCATCTTGGCGAGGGCGGTGCCGGTGATGCCCATATTCTTTGCACTTTCCTCGGCGGTGACTTCCCTCCAGGCGAAGCGGCGGCGGATGGCGAAGTCCATAGCCTCGACTCCGCGGTCAACATCGTTCATAGTGCCGATGATGAAGACATTCTCCGGGATGTAGAATCCGTCCCTGAACTCGTCGTCGTCCTCGACCATATTGATATACTGCGTCTTGACCCGTCCCTCAACGCCACGGTAGTCCGACTCGATGGAATAGAAGAGCTCACCGAAGATCTTGGAGAGTTCTCCCCGGTTGATTTCGTCTATGATGAAGACGTAGTTAAAATCAGAGTTCTTGAGTGCCTTCTTGCAGAATTCTTTGAATATGCCGTCCTGGCGAGAGAAGTTGCCGTCCTTGTCCGGGCGGAGTCCCTCAACGAAGTCGGTGTAGTCGAATGACGGATGAAACTGCACGAAGCCCACCTGGGCGCGCTGCTCATCATCGAGGTCTTTCCATTCCTTCCCGCCGTCAGAGACTATCGATGCCGCCACCTGCTTCGCGATGTAGGTTTTACCCGTCCCCGGAGCACCGGTAAGGATGAGGTTTTTCTTGGCGAGGAAAAGATTCTCATACTTCTGGTAATTCGCTCTATTGTCGTTGTCGGCATCCTGAGGAATTAGGTCAAAAAGAGTTTTGATGTCTTCATCCTTTATTGAGTAGAAGTTGTCGTTCAAAGTTAAATCGTACTTTGCTAACTCGTTCTTGAATTCAGTAGGGTTACTAAAAATAACCCTTATAAGGTCTTCAGTATAAGCCTCGCACATTAAGGCATAGATTGAATCATAAAAACTGACAGTACCACCAGAATCGATATCTTCCTTTCGAAGAAGCCAAATGACCAACGCGACCATTGACGATTCCGACTCGACATAATCAAGGAAGTTATCATATAGAGAAGAATCTCTTTTCAGAACACCATTCAAAACCCGAAGCAGAGGCTTATTTCCTCGTTTCGGGTAATCCATTGTTTCGAGCGTATTAATTAAAGAGGCTTTGACCTGACCAGCCGAATAGAAATTGCTCCCTACACTGAAATCGCCAGTGTGGGCGTTTAACGGGTAATAGAAATTGGGGGTATATAATCCCGAGCAGACGTTGCAAACATCGCCGACAAGATTGATGAAATCAGTCTTGTCTTTCATTTCACGGGTGTTGCAATCTCTGTGATTGGCCTTGTAGAACTTGTCTAATGCCAAGAAGTGTCTTATAGCACTGACTTTTTGCGTTGCACCTTGAACCGAAGGGTTTTCTGAAAGATGCGATAATTGCTTATACGCTTGTAGTATAGCATTTCTCTTTAAATATCCCATAATTCTATTATTCAGGCAGATAACTTAACAATGCAGATGCAACAACCCACCCTAAAACAGGAGGGACTGCATTGCCGATTACTTTATATCTTGATTGGAGCGGAATCGAACCAAAAGTGTAATTATCCGGAAATGATTGAATCCTCGCACACTCTCGAACTGAGTATCTGCGATTATCTACCGGATGGGTGACTCCACATTTATCAGGTTGTGCAGAAGCGGTAATCGTACCATTGATTTCCCCAAATGCGAACCTTCTGAAGAATTTCGGCGCGTGATACTTTTTAGGGTCATCTGCGATATTCTTAAAACGAGTAGTCAAGGATTCATAAGGGATATCTTTCCACGAGCGGCCCTCAAAACAAATCTCCGGGACATCTTCAATCTTGTAACCGGGAGCGAAGTATCTAAGGGCATCGTTGCCGTGCTTACAACCGCCAATCAAATCAACGGTTTGCTGAGTTCCAGGACTATATTCCCAAACATCACTATCCGGAACTGACTCCAAGTTCTGAAGTATGCTGCCGATAAGAAGTTCCTCTTTCTTTCCATAATGTTCTGAAGGTATATTCTTGGCGGTCACAATATCTTTGAGAGAGTCGAAATCGAAATTAGACAACCCCAAATTCTCATCGACCCCGATTATCAAGACTCTGTATCGTTTCTGAGGAACCCCATAATCTGATGCACAGACTAGCTGAAGCGAAATCTTATAGCCCAGGTTGTGCATTCTGTTTATAATCTCCTCAGGAACAGAGGTCTTTCCGTCTGGCATCTTTGAAGATAAAATACCTCTGACATTCTCAAAGACAAAGGCTTGCGGTCTATGTCCATTATTGACTTTAGCTCTGATAATTCGTTCGCATTCGGCGAACAATGTGCCACGTCCTTTATCGTCATTAACGCCTTTTCTCTTCCCGGCATTAGAGAAAGGTTGGCAAGGGAAACCTGCAAGAAGGATGTCAAAATCAGGAATGTCATCAGCATTGACATCCTTGATATCCGCCAAAAGGCATTGCGTTCCGTCTGTAGTCAACAATGGGTTGGCATTGTAACAAGTAAACGCATCTTTATCGAAATCGTTCGCAAATACTATCTGCGTGTCTAATCTTGGATAGCTATGGCTACCAAAGTCAAAGCCTCCTATGAATCCAAGATCAAGGCCTCCACAACCAGAAAATAAAGATGCTATTCTTTTTGGCATTATTGTATTCCCGTTTCGTTATTACTAAAGGTCGGACTAAAATAGTTATCGCCGTCTTAAAACTTCCCAAAATCTATCATTCCCCTGCATCCTTCATCCCTGAGGCCTGGTTCAGACCGATTCAATTGCGAACACAGTGTATTCGCAATCGGGTATCTACAGCAGAACTTCCGGCGCATTTCAACGTTTCATAAAAACAACAATCTCACAAATTTAGTCATTTTTCTGATTTCTTTGAATCCTATTGTGCCGAAATGAACGGCGGAAAGGTTCAATGGGACGTCTGAGGTGTCCGCACCAATCTGCTTGGCTTCGTCGGTTGCGTTCTCTATTTCTTCCGATACTTCCCGTGGGCGACATTCTCCAGCTGGCCGGTGTCGCACCGGCGGCGGATGATGCGGTCGGCGGTACGTTTCATCTCTTATGACGACCTGGAAGTTTACAGAGCCATATGTGCAACTATAAAACTGACAGGGTGCGCGCATTTTGCGTGTCCTGTCAGTTTTTCGTTATTGAGTATTTTCACTGCTTGTCCTTCAGCTCATTTTCGATGTCTTCTATGCTTGGGAGAGTCTGCGAAATCTCCTTCGGGTATAGTTTTGTTAACTCATACGAAGAAATTCCCAATGGCTGCCACTGATTCTTCTCCACGGTCCATTGTGCCACAAGATCATTCTTTTCCTTGCAGATGAGTAAACCTATGGTGTCTCCATCATCAGGACCTTTAATCAGGTGATTGACGGCTGTGCAATAAAAATTCAACTTGCTGATGAATTCTGGCTGGAACTTGACGGTTTTCAGTTCACAGACGATATACCGGTGCAGTTTGATGTGATAGAACAGCAAGTCACAAAAGAACTCGTCACCATTGACCTCTAGACGCACCTGTCTGCCCACAAAGGCGAATCCACTTCCAAGTTCAAGGAGGAAACGATAGATGTTTTTCTCCAACGCTAATTGAAGGTCTTTTTCTTTGTAATCCTCGGTCAGAGTGAGAAAGTCAAAATTATAAGGGTCTTTCAAAACTTCTTGTGCAATGCTGCTGTCCGGAGACGGCAATGTGGTGCTGAAATTCGTTATGGCCTTTCCGCTGCGTTCATATAAATCGGTACTAACAAAGTTTTGAAGCAATGGCCTTGACCAGCCATTCTCAATGATCTTTTGCGCAAAGAACACAGCCTTTTCAGGTTGTTTCTTAAAATGGTCAACGAGAATCTTGTGATGTCCCCACGGTATGGAGAATATAACTTTCTCCAATTTATCCCCAAGTTGGGGATAAATTGCAAAGCATTGATTATATGTCGAGTAGAAATACTTCATATATGTGAGATTCGTAACAGAGAATCCGTGGGAACTCGGTATTCTATGATGAAGATCATAGCTGAGACGCTTTAAAAAGCCATCTCCCCAGCGGCTCTCCGCTTTCTTTTCCACAATATCCTTTCCAAGACTCCAATAATAGCGGAGCATTGCCTCGTTGACTTTTATGGCGGCCTTGATTTGGCTGCTACGGTATCTCTGAACGAGCTGTTGAATCCACTCCAGATATTCTTTGTCTTCCAGTATGTTGTCAATCTCCTTCATAATGTGAATTGTCATAATTCCCTAAAGTTTGCTAAAGTTAGGGAAAAATCTTCGATGCTGCTCTTCTTACTATTTCTTCCGATACTTCCCGTGGGCGACATTCTCCAGCTGGCCGGTGTCGCACCGGCGGCGGATGATGCGGTCGGCGGTGCGTGGGTTGATGCCGAGAGCGGCGGCGAGGGAGGTGTAGGTCTGGCGGTCGAACTCGGTCGGTAGGGCTTCGAGGAACTGACGATGCAGGAGCGTGGTTCTCGTGGAGGTCGTGGCCGGGGCGGTCTGGAGCGCCTCCGCTTTCGGGAGGGTGAGGAAGACGTGGGCATTGTGCCGTAGTATGACTTCGGCGATGGTCATCGCGCTGTGATAGTCGGTGTCGAGACAGGGCAGTTCCGCAGGAAAGTCGCCGTCCTCCATCATCCTCAACGCGGAGAGTATCATCGCTATGCGGAACGTTATGAGGCCCAGGCGGCGGACGGAGGCGACGAACTCGTCTCCGCAGCGGTCGCTGTATTCGGTCTGCCAGGCGGAGATGACGGCCATAGTGCCGAGGATGAGGATGTCAGCGTCCTCCGGAGAGTTGGACTGGGCGATGACTCTTTCGAGAAAGGTCGGGAGTGCGCCCTGCAGCCGGGGCGAGAATGTCGGAAGGGGCAGGTCGTCGTCAATATTGACAATATCGACAATATTGTCAGAATGCGCAGTGTTGTCAGCTGGCGACATAGAATAAGTCAGCCGAAACATATATGGGTGCTTCGAGGTTTTTAGCATCTGCAATACAGGCGTTGTGTGCTGATTTCAACTCTTCGAAATTATTACGGTATGCACGGACAGCACCTTGATGATTGCCACTATGGAATCGAAATCCTCGTTTAGGCACACGATGTCATTATTATGCCGACAGAGCTTTTTAGTCCATCCTCCCCACTCCTCTCACTTCCAGGTCTAACTCCTCTATCAGGGCAAGGACATCCTCGGTGCCATCTTCGGCGGTGAGAAGCGGAACGATTTCCGTAGGAACAGGTAGCAAACGGCTACTTCGTGTCCCAAGAATTATAAGAGACGTGTCATTTGAGTGTTGACATATCCATTACATATCTGAACTTTACCTCCCCTGCGGCTATTTTGCGATAAGCTTCATCCACGGCTGCACCGGTGGCAGGGATGACTTCCACTTCTGGATAGATGTTGTTCACTACGGAATAATCCAACATTTCCTGCGTTTCCTTCATACCTCCAATGAGCGAACCATAGATTTTGCGGTTAGCCATATAGGGCAGGATTCCGATACTTATGGAAGGACATTCTTTGTTGGATGGCAAGCCCACGATAGCAAGTTCGCCGTTCTTTTTCAGCATAGAGACGTACATCAACGGTTCGTAATGAGCGGGAATGGTGCTGATGATGAAGTCCTGCGTGTTGTTCAATCCTTTCAATTCCTCGGGGTTGTTCACATTCACATAGCGGACGGCGCCCATGCGCAGTGCATCCTCCCGTTTCTGTTCGGAGATGTCGAAGACTGTCACCTCTGCGCCAAGCGAGACGGCATATTTTACTGCGATATGTCCCAATCCGCCAAAGCCAGCCACGCCTACACGGTCACCTTTTTTCACGTTACTGAAACGGATGGGCGAATAGGTGGTGATTCCAGCGCAAAGCAATGGAGCTATACGTTTCAGGTCGGCGCCATGAGGAATCTTCACAACAAAATGTTCGTCGACAACGATGTTGTTGGAATATCCGCCCTTCGTTATTTCACCATTATGGAATACGTCACGAGAGTTATAGGTATACCTAAATTCCGCAGACCTATAGTCTGCTAAAGTTTCAAAAGCCCTGATAAAGAAACCCTTACCAGGGCTTGATAATGTCAGAAATTTCACCTAATTTAGTGAAGCTAAATATATAAAAATTGGGCTCACTGACATGGCAAAGATACAACTAAAATCTGGCGACATCAATCCTTTCGGGACTGACAGTATTGGACATATTGGCAAAATGTGTATTTTTGCACAAACAATGTTTGAAAAATGTGACAAATACGCAATTTAGCTAATGAATATGGAAATCAGACGTGATGTAATGCAGGACCTGCTCCGGTGGAAGCAGGGGCCGGAGCATAAGCCTCTCATTAT
>CAVCPY010000115.1:0-21200 GCA_963604245.1 Eggerthellaceae bacterium | reverse complement strand
CGAAAATTCCGCATAATAAAATGCGGGAACCATTTTTAAACAGCTTCTAAAATTTTACCCCCTGAAATAGGGTTCAAAGTGTGACATTTTGCGACAAAATAGGGTTAGATTCGGCACTAATTCGGGACTACACAAAACAACTCTATTACAAAGGTCTCGTATTACCCAACGGCAACCCCGAAGCCAAGTACAACCAGCCGTTCGCTCCATCAGCAACCTCAACATTGACAAAGGAGAGGACTATGGATACGCTCCCTCTTACAAAGCCGAAGCTGTCTCGAATACCCACATAATAAAATGCGGGAACCAATTTTAAACAACTCTTCTAAGCCTCAGGAAAGTCGTTGTTGGACTGAATGGCAAACGGGGATTTGCCGGAAGCCACGGTGAAGTCCTCCTCCTCTTTTGGAGCCGGAGCCGGAACATCGTACATTCCCGGATGACTTCCGGATGTGAGTTGGTTGAATTCCTCCTCGGTGATCATCTTGCAGTTGCCGTTGAACTTGGCGTCTAACTCGACCTGAAGCCTTCTGATGTGCAGGTCGCCTTCGACAATGCAGGTGTCCTTCAGGGAAAGGGTATCCTTCACAAAGAAGTTGCCGTTGATCTTACCCCAGAAATCGGCGTTGTTACAGATGACATCACCCTTAATGACCGCCTTCTCGCCGACTACCACCTTGGCCTGGGAGAAAATACGGCCTTCAAATGTGCCGTCAATCCTTATGTCGTTGGGAGATGTGATCTCACCCTTGATAACAGAACCTGCTGAAATTCTGCTGATGTCGTTCACGCCCGCAGAATCGTTGGAACCATAACTCGCGCTCATATTCCTTTATTATTATATTCAGTTACTATATTCATTAAACCAGACCCGCGCCATGGCAGTTCTTATACTTCTTGCCCGAGCCGCAAGGGCACGGGTCATTGCGTCCCACCCTTTTATCCACGCGGATAGGAGTTCTTGCCTTCTGCTGCTCGCCATTGGTGGTGAGATCCTCGCGCCTGGCTCTCATATTGCTCATATCCTGACTTCTCGGAGCCTGCGCCGGACGAGCCTCGCTGTCCTCGCGGAGAGGCACGAAAGCCCTGAGGAGGAACGAGAGGACATCCTTGTTGAGTTCCTCAAGCATTGTGGCGAAGAGATTGTAGCTCTCCAGCTTGTAAACGACGAGAGGATCCTTCTGCTCATAGGCTGCGTTCTGCACGCTCTGACGGAGGTCATCCATATCGCGCAGGTGCTGCTTCCAATGCTCGTCTATCTGGTAAAGGATGATCGAACGGCTGAGGGACTTGGCGATTTCCTTGCCCTCGGTGTTGTAGGCTTTCTCGAGATCCACGCTGAGTGTCAGCATTTTGCGACCGTCAGAGATAGGAATCGCAATGTTTTTGTACATATTGCCCTGCTTCTCGAAGATCATTTTGATGAACGGATAAACCTTCTCAGCAAGGGTGTTCATCCTGCGCCCGTAAACCGCCTGCATCTGCTGGCAGAGAGCGTCGGCAAGCTGGTCTCCCTTGGCATCGGAGTAAAACTTCTCATCAAAGCCGAGGTCAATCGACAGCTGGGCCATCACATATTCCTCGAAATCCTGATAAGGCATTCCCTCTGCGCGGCCGGCGATGATGGAGGCGGAGTCAATCATCATATTCCTGACGTCAATCTCGATTCTCTCCCCGGAAAGGGCGTTGCGCCTTCTGGCATACACGGCCTCGCGCTGATAGTTCATCACGTCATCATACTCAAGAAGCCTCTTGCGGATTCCAAAGTTGTTCTCCTCGACCTTCCTTTGGGCATTCTCTATTGATTTAGAGAGCATTCCGCTCACAAGAGCCTCGTCATCAGCCATTCCGAGCTTGTCAACCACACCGGCGATTCTCTCGGAGCCGAAAAGACGCATCAGCTTGTCCTCAAGGGAAACATAAAACGCCGATGACCCCGGGTCACCCTGACGTCCGGCACGTCCTCTGAGCTGGCGGTCCACACGGCGGCTGTCGTGCCTTTCCGTACCGATAATCGCCAGACCGCCCGCAGCTTTCACTTCCGTGGAAAGCTTGATGTCGGTACCACGTCCCGCCATATTCGTGGCGATGGTCACGGTGCTGGACAGACCGGCCTGGGCGACAATCTCCGCCTCTCTGGCGTGCTCCTTGGCATTAAGGACATTGTGCTTGATGCCCCTCATACGGAGCATACGGCTCAGGAGCTCGGAAGTCTCCACATCAGTCGTGCCGACCAGAACAGGACGGCCTTCCTTGATAAGTTCCTCGACCTTATTGATGACAGCGGTGTATTTCGCCTTCTTTGTCTTGTAGATAAGGTCATTCTGGTCGTCCCTGATGACAGGACGGTTGGTCGGAATGACTACAACATCCAATTTGTAGATAGACCAGAACTCACCCGCCTCCGTCTCGGCGGTACCGGTCATACCGGCGAGTTTGTGGTACATCCTGAAATAGTTCTGAAGGGTGACTGTGGCGAATGTCTGTGTGGCAGCCTCGACCTTGACGTTCTCCTTGGCCTCGACAGCCTGATGCAGACCGTCGCTCCAGCGGCGGCCTTCCATAATACGGCCGGTCTGCTCGTCCACAATCTTGACCTTGTTGTCAATGACGATGTAATCGACATCCTTCTGGAACATTGCGTAGGCCTTGAGGAGCTGGATCACCGTGTGGACACGCTCGCTCTTCAACGAGTAGTCCTCCATAACGGCGTCCTTCTTCTCCTGCTTCTCCTCGGCGGAGAGTCCGGTGTTCTTCTGGATCTCGGCAATCTGGCTTCCCACGTCAGGAAGCACGAAGAAATCAGGGTTGGAAACGGCGTTGGCCAGCAGGTCGTGACCCTTGTCGGTCATATCCACGGAGTGCTGCTGTTCGCTGATAACGAAATACAGCTCGTCGGTGACGATGTGCATCTCGCGCTCGTTGTCCTGCATATAGTAGTTCTCCGCTTTCTGCATCAGCTGCTTCATACCTTGCTCACTGAGGAACTTGATGAGTGGCTGGTACTTTGGAAGACCCTTGTAGGCGCGGAGCAAAAGCATTCCGCCCTCGTCCTCCTTGCCGGCGGCGATCGCCTTCTTGGCGTCGTTCAGAACCTGGGTCACAAGAGCGCGCTGTTTCTGGTAGAGGCTCTCGACGTAAGGTCTGAACTCCATATACTGCTCGTCATCCTGAGCCTTGGCCACAGGACCGGAGATGATCAACGGGGTCCGGGCGTCATCGATGAGAACGGAGTCCACCTCATCGACAATGGCATAGTGATGCTTCCTCTGGACGAGGTCCGTCATATTCACTGCCATATTGTCACGAAGGTAGTCAAAGCCGAACTCGTTGTTGGTTCCGAATGTAATGTCGCAGTTGTAGGCTCTCTTGCGTGCGTCGCTGTTAGGCTCGTGCTTGTCAATGCAGTCCACTGAAAGACCGTGGAACATATACAGCGGCCCCATCCACTCGGAGTCACGCTTGGAGAGGTAGTCATTGACTGTCACGACGTGCACTCCCTTGCCGGCCAAAGCGTTCAGGAACACAGGAAGCGTCGCCACCAGGGTCTTGCCCTCTCCGGTGGCCATCTCCGCAATCTTGCCCTGATGCAGCACTATACCACCGATCAGCTGGACATCGTAGTGGACCATATCCCAGGTCACCTCGTTGCCGCCGGCAATCCAGTGGTTCTGATAGACCGCCTTGTCGCCCTCGATGTGCACGAAATCGTGGTTTATGCTGAGAGCGCGGTCGAAGTCATTGGCAGTCACCTCGATGGCGGCGTTCTCCTTGAACCTGCGGGCAGTGGATTTCATAATTGCGAACGCCTCCGGAAGAATCTCTTCCAGAACCTTTTCTATCTCGGCGTCCTCATCCTTCACAAGCTTGTCGGACTCGGTTGCGAGAGTCTCCTTCTCATGCACAGGAATATCCTCGCCGAGCTTGGCCTTGATCTCGGCAATCCTCTTCTCAAATGGAGCCTCGCACTCACGCAGTCTTGCCTTCAACTCCTCAGACTTGGCTCTCAACTCATCGTTGGAGAGCCTGTCTATAGGGCCGTAAGCCTCCAAAACCTTGTTCAGGACAGGTCGAATCTGCTTGAGATCCCTGTCGGCCTTCGAGCCGAACACTTTTTTTAGAATACTAGCTATAGCCATAAAAAATCAAATGTCTCTGATAATCCTACAAATTTAATGATAATCAAAGACAATTACAATTATTAAGCCCGGATTACCGCCTTGCCGAAATGTCAAACGAGGCAAGATGCAATCGACGGCGAAGGAATACAACTACGGATATCCTTGAATATCAGGACATTCAAAACCACACCAGAGGCAATCAGGCTTCACCGCACAGTCATCTCAATCCGCCAGATAATTGAGCAGAAGCTTACGGATGTTGTCGGAAATGCGCTTGTGCGCGTCCGTGGCGTTCTCAAGCATCTCGGCCAGATTCTTATACTTGACCAGTTCCCTGGTGTTCTCCTCATTGCTGAATATGTACCCCATATACTCCTCGTAGGCGTCATCAGCGGCGTGTTCCAACTCAGTCACGCGCTCGCAGGCCATCGAGATGTCAGGGAGGTTCTTCTTGAGATCGACGAGAAGCGGTATGGTGTCGTGGAGAACTTCAGACTGGGACTTGGCCATCCGGGCAAGGTCCTTCAGCTGGTCGTCCAACTTGGCGGGACGGTAGATAAGGACTGCCTTGGAAGTGTCCTTGATCACATCAAGACAGTCATCCATCGCCATAGCCACAGACTGCAAGTCCAATTTATTGACCTGCACGAGAATGCGGCCGGACAACATTTCGTGAAATTCCGTGAGGAGAGCGTCTCCCTGTGCCTCGCAGGACTTTATCTCCCTCTCGATTGACGCCCTGCGTTCGAGGTCATCCGTCCCGAACATCTCCACCAAAAGTGACGATGTCTTGCACAGAAAATCTGTCTGTTGCGCAAGAATCGGGACGAAATCGTGCCGCGTGCTACGGAACAGCATCCTCATTCTCTTCAAAAGACCCATAAATATTTTCTTATACTCAATAAACTTTTTTTGTGACGGCCCAAATTTACAATCTATTTTGCGATTTCGCCACAATTCGATAAAAAACAGAAACTTTTTCATCTTTTTTCTTTTTGGCCAGACCGCCGTTTATGCTCCAGAACTATCTTTGCATCAGGGTTTTGTCCGGCAGAGAATGTCCGACTTGATTCTTTTCACGCTTTAGAAGCTGTTCAAAAATGATTCCCTCATTTTTATTATGCGGAATTTTCGAGACTGTTCCGGCTTTGGAAGAGGGAGCGTAGCCGTTGCTACGTGACCGATGATAAAGATGAAAATGGCCGGAAATGCTGCGTAAGAAAAAAGAGGTATTATTTTCAAACAGCTTCCTAATCCCGCCTGAAGGCCGACCGGACACCGATTCACGACAACACTAAGCGGCGTTCTGCCGCGGTATCCACTCAAATTTCGAACTTGCTTTTACTCTACATCGGAGTCACGAAGGTTGGCCGGCGGGAAAAGGCGTGAACGAAAACTAGAACAAGTCAGGACGTTTTGTATTTCACCATAATCTTCGTAAATTGCCGCCGGAAACCGATAACGATGCGACTGGCTTACTGCATACACGCGCTGAATCTTTCCGGAGGCATAGAAAGGGTGCTCACGACGAAGGCCAACTATCTGGCCGATGTCCTGGGCTATGAGGTTCACATCGTCACCGCGCGGCAAAAAGGTCGGGGAACGTTCTTTCCTTTGAGCGAAAGGGTTGTCCTTCACGACCTTGACGCCAACGACCGGCTGTTTCTGCTGAAATACAGGAGAAAATTGGACTCTCTGCTTGTAAAGATCCGCCCGGACATCACGGTGACAGTCTGCGACAACGGGCTTTACGCCCTGACTAGATGCACCGACGGAAGCGTGAAGCTGGGTGAGTTCCATTTCTCCCACGAGAAGTTCCTGATGAAATACGGCACGAACTTTTTCGGGAGGTTGTATGCCTCCTTCAGGACGAGGAGGCTGGAGAACGCAGTACGGAGGCTTGACAGATTCGTGGTACTGACAAAGGCCGACAAGGAGGACTGGGAAAAAGTCCGTCCGGATGTGGAACAGATCTACAATCCGCTGTCATTTGTCTCGGAAGAAGTCTCACCGCTCACGTGCAAACGATGCATTGCAGCCGGCAGACTGGAAAGCCAGAAGAATTTCAACGACCTCATAACAGCTTGGAAGACAGTGGACAGCCGGCATCCTGACTGGACGCTCGGCATCTATGGGGACGGAAGTCAGAAAGAGGCTCTCCGTCGCAGGATTGATTCAGAAGGACTGACGGGCAAGGTAATCCTGGAAGGGAACACGGATGACATCCGTACAGAAATGCTGGGGAGTTCCTGCCTGGTCTTGTCCTCAAGATTCGAGGGTTTCCCGATGATTCTTCTGGAGGCTCTCACGACCGGTCTTCCGATTGTCAGCTACGACTGCCCGAAGGGGCCGTCAGAGATTGTCACCATCGGGGCGAACGGCTTCCTTGCGAAAGTCGGGGACACGGCGACCCTGGCACAGGGGATATGCAGCATCATCAACAGCAAGGAGCTCAGGGACCGCTTCGGAGCGGAGTCCAAAAGACGCTCCGGATACTTCACGCTGGAAAGGATAATGGAAAGGTGGGACTCCCTGTTCAAGGGAATCGCCGGAAAATAGACCATCCGACGCCGAAAGTCTACTTCTCGAAAACTGACTTCACAGGGAGAGCCCGCTCAAAAGCTTTGAGAAGGATTCCCCTTTCCGAAAGATAGGCTTCCTCCTTCAGATGCACATCATTGATGCAGACAAGTTTACGCGAGGGAGAAACAAGATATTCCCCTATCTTGGAAGCGGATGAAGTGGCAATCGAGAAGAACTTCCCCGACAGACGTTCACGCACAGCCATCCCTTTATGGAAGATATAGTCAAGAAACAGGTATTGGTTCAGATTGGACATCTCTCTGGTGCGTGAAAGGGTCGCGCAAATCTCGTCCGACATCTTGGCCAAGACCTCCTCGCCCACGCTCCTGAGCATCGGCGAGCAGATGTGCTGCGGACGGATGAAGAACGGGCTGTTCCCGAGGCCCAGGCACTTCCTGGCCATACGGTCGGAATTCCGGCACTGGCGCTTGTACATTCCACAGGCGAAAAGATGAAGCGAGAATCCGATCACGATCCTCCCGCCGCGGAAAAAGTCCTCCTCTTTGCAGGGAGCGACCGGGAACATATCGTCATTGAAATAGATGAACCGCTCGTCGAGCCCCGGAATCCGGTGCAGGAACATCTCGATCGTGGTGCTGTTGAATGTCGGAAGGAACTGCTCAGGGATGATTTCCCTGTGGGTCACGACATTGAGTCTGTCCGAGACCCAGAGGGGGACTTGAGACTTCCCGGATACGACAAGATGGACGTTACGGATGAACGGCATATGGGTCTCAATGCCCCGGAGGAGGTACTTCAAAGTCCCCCAGTCCCGGAACCGCTTGTCCAGAGCGGGAATGTTCAATGCCCTTGAATATTCATCCCTCCAAACGGGATCAAGACCGTTGACATAGGTTATGACTGCATCCATAGAATTAATCGTCAAGTAGATAAACCGTCAGATCATGCGTCTTGCGGTCCTTCTCAGGCGGCAGGGTCATATAGTCCCCGAACATCTGCGTCAGCCAACCGTCCCAACGGCGGAATGCCTTGAAGCGGCAGCCCTCGAACTCCAGACCGACATATTCCTCAAGCATATTCTTTTCGAATATTTCCCTCGCACCGTTGTAAGTGACGGACACGGCCCCGGCGAGGCGTGAGGTCTCGTAAGGATATTTCCGGACTTCAGTGTCAATCTTATTCCACCAATATTCCGACCCTCTGGCGTGCGCCTCCAACTTCGAGAACAGCGGCTGGTGGAAATTCAGCAGGTCAAACCTTGTGCCGCAGATGTTGAGCCGGTGCGCCCAATGCGTCAACCTGTGTTCCCTTTTCTTTTGAAGTTCGGGTGCCTCCGGCTTGCCGTCCATCGGGAATATGTCGATGTTCAGACCAAAATCATAGTCGAATCCCCTGCCCTGAAGACTTTTCGTACGAGTGTCCTCCACCTTTGCGAAGAAGTGGACGAACCGGTCACCTTTCTCTCCTTCTTTGTGACAGAGGCAGCGGTAACGCGAGCCCGGCTCTTTGCCGAAAGCTGCGACAAAACGCTCATAATCAGGCCTTGGCATCAAAAGGTCTATGTCATCGTCCCAAGGAATGAAGCCTTTGTGGCGCACCGCGCCGAGAAGGGTGCCGTAGGCCATCGAATACCTTATTCCTTCATTGACACAGAAGGAGTCAACGGCTTTGAGGATGTCAAGGAGATAAAGTTGTATCTCCCTGTGTGACAATTTTTGCATAATACGTTCAAAATATAGCCCGATATTTAGAATCTGTTTAAATTTTATCAGCTTCAATCTTTATGGTCTATTTTGGCTCTTTTTCCGCCCTTTCGCAGTCACATAGCCACCGCTATGCTCCTTTGTCAGGACGCAAAAATAGCTCAAACTATCCTCATAAATCTTTTCGCTAACAAAATTTAAACAGCTTATTACAAATATAACTGATTTTTGTTAAATTTGCGAAATCTGTAGCAAACCGAATATGCATTCTTATGTATTTCCAGGCGATCTGGACAGTGAAATAGCGGCGGTCGGATCACAGCCGATCCCCTATATGAGGACCGACGAGTTCTCGAAAATCAATCTCGAATCAGAGAGAATCCTGCTGGACCTCATTCATTGTCAAGGAGGAAGGTCAATCATTTACACCGGTTCCGGCACCGGAGCTATGAGCGCTGTCGTGGAGAACTACGTAAGCACAAAGAAAAAGGCTTTCGCGGTCAACGGCGGCTCGTTCGGCAGACGCTGGGTGTCACTCTGCGAATATTACGGCATTCCGGTCACTGACTTCAAGGTTCCTTTCGCAAAGGACATAGACTATGACGTGCTGGAACGCACTGTGGAGGCCGAACGCCCCGACGTCTTCCTCTGCCAGCATCACGAGACCTCGACGGGGCAGCTTTTCAACCTTGAGCGCATTTCGGAAATATGCCACAGGCACAATGTCTCTCTGGTAGTCGATGTGATCAGCACCTTCCTGGCCGAACCTCTGGATATGGACGCGCTCGGGATCGACATCTGCGTCACAAGCACGCAGAAAGGCCTCAACATTCCTCCGGGACTGTCCATCCTGTTCATCAGCAAAAGGCTGGAAGGCTATGAATATGCCCATAGGGGCTACTACTGGGACTTCGTGGACAACCTGGATAATCTCAAAAGGGGGCAGACCCCGTTCAGTCCGGCCACACTCATCTACCTCCAGCTCAATGCGAGGCTCAGGCAGCTTGAGGGACAGGGAGGAGAAGCCTTCAACATCTCACAGGTACGTCACCGCGCCGGAGTCTTCCGTGAGGAATGCCGGAAATACGGCTGGGCGATGCCGGCCGAGAACCCTTCGTACGCCATCACCGCAATCCAGACCCGCGACACGGCCGAACGCTGGATATTCAGAGGTCTTATCGAGCGTTACGGGACTTACATAATGCCGGGCTCGCTGCCGGGATTCTACCGAATCTCCCATATGGGACTTCAGACCGACGGGGAACTCCGCACTCTGGCCGAACGCATTCATCTGATTGAATCTGATTTTGTTTGATGAAAAAAGTTATCACATACGGGACGTTCGATGTCCTGCATCAGGGACACATCAATCTGCTTCGCCGTGCAAAGGAACTTGGAGATTGGCTTATTGTCGGAGTGACAACAGACAATTTCGACCTTGAGCGCGGGAAGATGAACACAAGGGACAGCGTGATGAAACGCGTCCTGGCCGTGAAGGAGACAGGCTATGCCGACGAGGTGATCATCGAGGAGTACAAAGGGCAGAAGATCGACGACATACAGAAATACAACGTGGATGTCTTCGCGATAGGCTCTGACTGGGAAGGTTACTTTGATTACCTGAAGGAATACTGCGAGGTTGTCTATCTGCCCCGGACACAGGGCATCTCAAGCACAATGCTCCGGGAGGAGCAGATTTCGGTCAAGATAGGGATCATCGGCACAGGAAGCATAGCGAGAAGATTCGTTCCGGAGGCGAAATTCGTCAGCGGCAACACGATAAGCGCCGTTTACAATCCTGATTTGGAGGAATGCGGTGCGTTCAGCTCGGCCTATTGCGTACCGCTGGCCGCAAGAACACTTGACGAGCTGCTGACCAACTGCGACGCGGTCTATGTCGCGTCGCCGCACTACACTCATTTTGAATATGCCAGGGCTGCTCTTCTGGCCGGGAAACACGTACTGTGCGAGACCCCTTTCGTCCTGCATCTTTCGGAGGCGGAGGAGCTGTTATCCATCGCCGAGGCCAATGGAAAGATCATTATGGTGGCGCACAAGACAGCCTATTGCCCTGCATTCCGCCACCTTGTCTCAATGCTGAAATCCGGCGTGGTCGGAAAGATTGTGGACATCAACGCCTCCGTCACCACACTCACCAACGAAAAGTCTTCCAAACTGGACCATGCAAGGTTCGGGGGCAGTATGAACGAGAACGCCTGCTTCCCTCTCCTGCCGATCATCAAACTGCTCGGGCGTGATGTAAGGAACATCAACTTCTATTCGATAATGAAGAACGATGTCGATATGTACACCAAGGCGGTGTTCCGCTACGACAGTGCGACGGCCTCGTTTCAGGTCGGACTCGGAGCCAAGACAGAAGGGAATATGGTCATTTCCGGCACAAAGGGCTACATCTATGTCCCTGCCCCGTGGTGGAAGACCGACTATTTTGAGCTGAGGTTCGAGGACCAGAACCAGAACAGAAAGTGTTTCTACCCGTTTATGGGCGAGGGGCTCAGGTACGAAATCCGGGAATTCATCTCCCACATCCTCAATCCGGAGCAGAGCCTCTACCTTTTGTCGAAAGACGAAATACTGAAGATGACGCAGATCCAGGAGGACTACATCAACGGGAAGAATGTCTATAAATTGAGTTAAACGGCAATGAGACAACTCACTCTCCGCGAGCTTCAACAGTTCAGTCTTGATATACTGAAGGACGTGGCCGGATTCTGTGAAAGTAACGGGATAAGATATTCATTGGGCTACGGCACTTTGCTTGGCGCGGTCCGGCACAAAGGCTTCATCCCTTGGGACGACGACGTTGACATAATGATGCCGAGGGAAGACTATGAGAGGTTCAGAGCCACTTACAAATCGGACAGATATTCATTCATCGACAGCCGCAACACTCCGGACTGCTACATCGCCTTCGGCAGGGTCTGCGACACCGAGATGACCATATCCTCCAGCAGCATTCCCCGGGTAAAGCGTAGCGTCGGCGTCTGGATTGACATATTCCCGATTGACAGGGTCCCTGACGACAAGGAAACCTTCGAGAGAATCTACGACTCCCTGCATCTGCTGGTGAAGTTCAATGT
This sequence comes from Eggerthellaceae bacterium, assembly GCA_963604245.1. Taxonomy (GTDB): domain Bacteria; phylum Bacteroidota; class Bacteroidia; order Bacteroidales; family UBA932; genus Cryptobacteroides. Next base: position 9,731 of record CAVCPY010000115.1, on the reverse strand, counting down.
CGGGATACGCAGGGTACACACAATCTCGTCATCAGGATTCTCAATAAAGGCAAAGCTGAAAATCTGGATGTTGAAAAGGATGCACCCCCGCCTCATCAAGTGCGATCCCACCGAAATCGTCAAGGATATGAACACACTCATCTCGCTGGTTTCCCGGACGGACAGCCATCACCGGTCACAACTCACCTGCCCGGATGAAGCCTACGAATTTTTTGATGAGGAGGATATCAATGAATATGTCAGACTGGAATTCGAAGGCTGTGAGTTCTATGTCTGGAAATGTTATGACAAGATTCTGCACGACTCATACGGTGATTTTATGCGGCTTCCGCCGAAAAACAGACGCAGGCCCCTTCAAAGCTACATATCATTCCATTGGAAAGACCCGTCCGGCCATTGAGCCAGTGTCCGGCCAAGCATCCTGCGACCAGAACCGGGAAGGATTTCCCCCTCCGCGATTCCGGCAATGCGCAGAATAGCGGAAGGGGGAATCACAGTCATCCAACACTACAGTCCGGTCACGAAGCGGTGCTTGCCCGGCGTAAGGGTCTTGGTCTCGCGGGAGCTGTCCGGACCGGGAACGAGGGCGGTCGCGGTGGTGCCGGCAGGAATCTCGACGGTCCACTCGAACTTGTCGCCGGTGCGCTTCCAGTTGCTGACAATCTTGCCGTATGGGGAATCGTAAGAGCAGTTCACCCAGTCAAGGCCTTCGATCGGGTAAGGCTTCAGTTCGATCGACTTGTAGCCAGGCTCGGCCGGACGGATGCCGCCAAGATATTCATAGTACCAGGTCACGAGGTCGCCAAGGAGCATCACGTGGTTGCCGGAGTTCATCGCCGGGTCGGCCGTGTTGCCGTTCCAGAGTTCCCAGATTGTGGTGGCGCCGTTCTTTGCCATATAGCCCCAGCTCGGGTAGGTCTCGTTCGTGGCGATTTTGAGAGCCAGATCCGGTCTGCCGAACTCGGTCAAGGTGCGCATCAGAACCATCATTCCGACTACTCCGCAGCTCACGTGACCGTTGCAGTCCACTTCGGTCTTGCGCACGATATGCTCGAACACGTCACCCTCGCGGCCTTCCGGGACCATCCCGAAAAAGAGAGGAAGCATATTGGCGGTCACGGTGTTATTGCCGTAGAAGCCTTCCTTCGCATTGAAATACTTTGCGTTGAACGCCTCCCTGGCTGCGGTGGCATATTCATTGAATGTCGCGACGTCCTCAGGATGACCGGCGATCGGGGCGAACTCCATCATCTTGTGAAGGAGGAACCAGTAGAAAGGAGTGGCAATCAGGGGAGCCGCGGTTTTTCTGGTCGGATCCTGCGCATGGATAAGTTCCAGAGACTCCGGCGGCATACACCAGTCACCATAGGTGTCCTTAGTCATAATGCCGTCCTGAAGGTACTTCGACCTCATATGCTCAAGCCACTTCTTCATCGCGCCGTAATGCTCCTTGATGGAACGGTCGTCCCCGAAGCGGCGGTACACCATATCTGCACCCGTGAAGAACGCGCCCGGCCACGTGAAGTTGTCATTATAGAGAGTCCAATAGGTAGGGCACACGTCAGAGATGCTTCCAGCCTCGTTCTGCCCGTCGTGGATGTCGGTCAGCCACTTTGAGTAGAGAGCGTGGTTGTCGAATATGTAAGACTCGCCGTAGCAGCCCATAGTGCGGTCGCCGAGCCAGCCCAGCCTCTCGTCCCTCTGAGGACAGTCGGTAGGCATTCCGCGGTAATTGCCGCGGATTCCCCAGAAAGCGTTGTGATAGATCCTGTTGATGACAGCGTCGGAAGTCTCGAAATGCCCTGTCACGGCCATCCTGTCGTACATCACCTGTCCCTCGAAATCGCTGAGTTTCGGCTCTTTCTTCAAGCCCTTGACCTCCACGAAACGGAAACCGTGGTAAACATATTCAGGATGCCAGACAACCGGCTTGCTGTCTTTGGCGACGTACGTGTCCAAGACCTTGGCAGTGCGAAGGTTGGCAAGGTAAAGAGTGCCGTCGGCGTTGAGAATTTCGGCGAACTTCATCGTAAGGGTATCTCCTCTCTGGAGTCCTTTGGCCTTGATCTGAAGGCGGCCGACCATATTCTGCCCCATATCAAGGATGTAGCCGTGGTCGGTCCTGGTGATGGAGACCGGCTTCACGATGTCCTGAACGGCGATGTTGGGATTCGGCTGAAGCACCAGTCTGCCGCCCGGAGCATCCATCAATGAAGCTTTGGTCCAAGAGGAGTCGTCATAGCCGACCTTGGTCCATCCGGTCAGTTCCTTGCGGGCGTCGTAGGTCTCGCCGTCGAACTCGTTGTTGGCGCGGATCGGGCCCTCGCAGGTTATCTTCCAGGTTTCATCGCTGACAACTGTAGCTGTGCGGCCGTCCGCATAAACAATGTCCAGCCGGTACCAAAGCCTCGGAACTCCGAAACCCTTCATCCCAGGCTCCCTCATCGTCGTGTAACGTCCGCATCCAAGGCTCACCGCAAGGGCGTTCTGACCTTTCTTCAATGCGGACTTGACATCGAACTCATTGAAATAGACTCGCTTCCTGTACTCGGAGACGGTCGGGGAAAGTTCCTGGTCGCGGGTGATGTATTCCCCGTTGATCCAAGTGTCATAAACTCCAAGACCGCTGATCCGGAGAGTAGCCTCCTTCACCGTCCCGTCCAGATTCACTTCCTTGCGGAGGTAACGGGCCGGAAGCACGGTGTTGCCTTTCAGCACATCACCATCGTAGTTGCAGCCAATCCATTTTCCGTCATATTCAGCGGCGGCGACAGAGACGGCGGCGACAAGCGCCGCAAATGCAGTTAAAATTTTTTTGACCATAATTGAATATTATTAGTGTTACTTTTTGAATATCAAGCTAAGGTCGCGCTCAATGGCCGGCCCGGCGATGTTCTCGGGAACGAATGACCAATGACCGATCCTGCCGGGGTCGCCGATGACGGCCGGGTCGATGACTTGGTTCGCTTTGAGATATTCATACAGAATCTCGCGGATCTCCGGATAATACTCGACAGTCCTTTCGGCGATTCTGTCCGTGTCTATTCCGGCCTCGGCAAGCAACCCGCCGCCTCCGCTGGCGCGGTAGGAGGTCATCGCAACGTTATAGGTCTGTTCAAGACTGAAAGGAGCACCGTCCGCCATTGATGAGATCACGACCCTTGAGCCGAAAGGCTTTGTCACATCCACGGTGTAGTCGATTCCGGCGGCGGAGTCAAAGTTGTACGCCCTTTCGACGAACGACCATCCCTCCTGACCGGTGCGGGGGTCATCTTTCCGGACGATGTTCAAAATATGGTCGGCCGGGCCCGCGGCCGTGACAATCCAGCGGTTATAGGAAGCCTCAAGATAATCCTTGAGTTCCTGACCGGTCATCCTGATGACATAGAGCTGGTTCTCGTAAGGATAGATTGTGAACAGATCCTTGTAGATGAGCGTTCCGGCCTTGACGGCTCCGTCGTAGGTCAACGGAGCGGCGATCGAGACCTGAGCCGGCGCACAGCCGAGACAAAGCGTGTGGACAAGGTTCACATAGTCGCACATTCCCTTGTAGGCGTCACGGGTGCGGATGTCCGCCTTCAGTTCGCCGACCTCGCGGGTAGTGAAGACCTGCACGGCCTGATAGTCCTCGTGAAAGTCCTTTTCCATCCGGGTGTCAATCCTGTGAGGATTAACCGGAATCAATTCCGTGGAATGCTTCCGCTTCACGACTTTGCCGCCATCCACGGTCAGGCGCACCGTTCCGTGCCCCACATAGCGGCAGTGGCTTCCGGAGTTGATGAGTCCGATGCTGTCACGGCAGGCCACAAGCGGCCTGTGGTCGTGGGAGCAGACTACGAAATCCACTCCGCTCAAGCTCTTGTACAAGTCCAGACCCTGACTTTCCAGCATCGAGCCATCCCCGTGTCCGGTTCCCGAATGCACGGACACTATCACGACATCCGGCCGCTCCTTCGCCCTGACCTTGTCGACATCCTCCTGGACCAGAGGCACAAGGCTCTCGAACGTCATTCCGCTCCAAAGCTTCTCCGACAGCCAGTTCTTCATATTGGCGTTGGTGAACCCCAGGACGGCCACCTTCAGTCCTCCCCTCTTGAAAACCTTGTACAGAGGGAAATACGGCTCACCGTCGTCATTGCGGATGGCATTTCCTCCGAGGAACGGAATCCCGCGCGACTCCAGCTCGCGGGCCACACGGTCATAGACCTTGTGACCGGTCTCGATGTCGTGGTTACCGACAGTGACGGCGTCGTAGCCCATATAGGCCGCCAGACGAGGATAGACGTGAGGCGAAAGCGTATCGACATAATTAAAATAGTACGCAGCGTTGTCCCCCTGAAGGAAATCCCCGGCGTCAATCAGCAGCACGTTTTCCGCACCGGCCTCGGAGCGGACGCTGTCAACGACGGTCTTGACGGCATATAGCGACTTCTTCACTCCGGAGCCGACGTAAGTGGAATCAAAATAGGTTCCGTGCACATCATTGGTAGTCAGAAGATGGATCACATAATCCCCGTCACCGGGTCCGGATGAACACGCCGCAAGCATAAGGCCGGCGGTCGCTACGATGATTGACGAATAAATTCTTCGCATAAAATTATAGGTATATCTCTATGTTCCTTCTCTTTCGGATTCCGTCAGAACTGCCCGCCCTCCAAGAATCCTTCCCGTTCATTGCCTTTTCCAGATCGAACACGACACCCAGCTTCTGCTGGCTTCCCTGGAATCCGTCACCGGTGAAATGGAATACCGCCGAAAGCCTGAGGCTGACGAAATCCGCTATCCGTGGCTGCCAATAGACCTCCGACCTGTTGTAGCATCCCGAATGTCTCCAGCTCTTGCCGTCCGCCTGAATCCGGTAGAAACGGCTGCCGGGATAAAGGTCTGACCCATAGACTTTGCCGCCGGCGTCAACCCAATCGAAATAAGGCATCTGACCGGTACCGTAGTAAGTGTCATTCAAGACTCCGAAACTCCGGTATGCGAAGTTGAGGGTCAACTGGCCTCCACAGGACAGATCCAGTCCCGTTTCCCGCACCCGGTCCTGATGTATTCCTTGAATATATGCGAGCTTAGCGCTCCAACGGAAGTCCTTCAGGCCGGAGGTCAACAGCAAAAAAGGTGACATCAGGACATTGTCCACCACCCCCCTGTACTCAAGGGTGTTGGCGAAATGGTACATAGTGCAGGTCCAGCCGGCGTGGAAGAAGTCTCCCCCGAGGCCGAAGTCACCGTAAGTGAAAATCTGGAAACGTTCCCTGCGCTGATGCCCGATCATACCCATCCAGTCCAGCCCGGCCTCGCAGTAGCCGCGGCGGGTTCTGTACTTCAGCAGGACACCTTCGATGTTGTTGTCGTAGAACCTGTTGGAGCCGGAGATGAAGAGCGTCGGAATGTTCTCGAAGGCGGAATATTCCCAATAAGGATACTGTCCGCCGAAGACAGAGAAGCGGCGCGGGAATATTCCGGCATACATCGAGAGTTTCCGTCCCGCACGTCCTCTCTCAAGATTGTACCAGAAGATCATCTCCCTTATGAGTTCCTTGTTCTGAAGGTCGTCGTTGTCACCCGAAGTAGGTGACTCACCCATATTCTTCATCACATCAACTCCGAGAGCCAGATTATGGGATGTTCCGTTCCCCCCGACCGTCACGCCGACGGTCGGAGTCAGCCTTGCGGCGTGGATTGTGCCGGAACTTTCGTAAAGGTTGCCGCCGCGGTCATATTCCTTGTTGTCAAAATAATACTGAAAATCAGCCCCGTAGGTAAATGCCACCTTCTTTTGGGCGAGGCCGGCGAGAACCGGCGCCAGAAGCAGCGACATTACAATTAAGATTTTTCTCATATTCATTGGCCACGGAAGGAAAAATCCCGCCTCCGGGGCAGTTGATGCAAAAATACTGATTATTTTGTAATTTCGCACCCATATGGAAGGACTCAAACTACAGACTCCGGTGGAAGCCGGCCGCAGTTCTGTCAGCATCTCGCTGAAAGACAGGATATTCGTACTCGGAAGCTGCTTCGCCGACAACATCGGCCGGAAAATGTCGGATCTGGGGTTCGACGTCTGCGTCAACCCGTTCGGAACCATCTACAACCCGGTCTCAGTCTGCAACTCCATCGCCAGACTGTCCTCCGGCATCCCGTTCAGCAAGGACGAATGCGTCCCGATGGGCGCGGGAGCCGGGCTCGTCTGCTCGTTCAGCCACCATACCTCCTTCGCCCGCCGCACCGACGATGAGTTCCTGAATGTCGCAAACGCATCACTGGAGGAAGCCTCTCGCCGCTGGAAAGCCGCCGCCAAAGTCATCATAACCCTCGGCACGGCGTGGATTTATGAATACGTCCGTTCGGGAGAGGTAGTCTCCAACTGCCTGAAAATCGACGCAAAAGAGTTCTCGCGCCGGCGGCTGACCGTCCGCTGGACAGCAACGTTGCTTATGAATATGGTCGAGCGGCATCCGGACAAGGAATTCATTTTCACCGTCTCCCCTATCCGTCACCTTAAGGACGGCGCACACGGCAACCAGCTCAGCAAAAGCACCCTTCTGCTCGCATTGGACGAGGTCCTGACAAAGTTTCCGGACCGTTGTGGCTATTTCCCCGCCTACGAGATCGTGCTGGACGAGCTGCGGGACTACCGTTTCTATGCCCCGGATATGGTTCACCCTTCGGAGCAGACCGTGGACTATCTTTGGTCACGGTTCGCCTCTTTCGCCATTTCTTCATCGGAGTTTCCGGAACTTGACGCAAGGAGCAAGGAGTTTCGCCGTTCACAGCATCGTCCGCTCCATAGATAAATCAATATCTAAATCGTTTTCCAAGTTGCGGATTCAAGGAATAATCGGCGGATTCATTTGCTTTTCTAACACGAATCAAAATTGCTGAACTCCAACTATTCCGGCAAACGCTACGGCGACATCTGGGGATTTGAGACAGACCGCTACTTCGAGGCTTCTGATTTCAGCGGAGTTGACGCTAAAGGCAATTATATTCCTGTTGAAGGTGTAGCCAGTCAGGTTAACCTCCAAACCGGCAAATTCGTTTATGGCCCCGGCGACATCAAGTTCGTCGACCAGAACAATGACGGCGTGATTGACGGAGGAAAAGGAACAGCTGACGACCACGGAGATTTGGTGGTTATCGGCAACAGCCAGCCTCGCTATCAGTACAGCCTCCGCATCGGCGGTGACTGGAAGGGTTTCGACCTTGACCTGTATTTCCAGGGAGTAGGGAAGAGAAGTATGTGGACACAGTCCGCATTCGTGATGCCGTTCATGCGCGGAGCCGACGCCATCTACAATAATCAGACATCCTACATCACGAATGAGGACGCCGAAGCCGGCATTATAGACCAGAGCGCAACCTACCCTAGACTCAGTTCAGGCAGTGCGGCCAAAGGAACAATCTCTGTTCTTGAGAACGGTAGCACCAACTTCTACCCTCAGTCCAAGTACCTTGTCAATATGGCTTATCTCCGTCTTAAGAACATCACCCTCGGGTACACTCTTCCTTCACAGTTGACCCAGAAGGCAAGCATCAGCAAGGTTAGGGTTTACGCCAGCATCTACAATGCATTCAACATTATCGACCACACAAAGAAATATGGTCTTGACCCTGAAATCAACCAAGGTGAGGGTTCCGCCGGCAACGGTGTGTGGGGACGTACCGACCCTATGCTTCGTACATATTCTTGTGGTATCCAGATCACCTTCTAATTTCAAACACTGCAAAGAATCATGAAAAAAATAGTAATCACAACAGTAGCGCTGTCCACACTGATCCTTTCAGGATGCGACAACCTTTTGGACAAGCAGCCTATAGACCAGTTCACTGACGGAAACTTCTGGTCAAGCGAGTCAAATGTCGAGGCTTTCGCCAACAGATTCTACGACACATTCTCTGGTTACAGCGGAGCTTTCTACTTCCCTACCCTGAATGACAATCAGGGCGTGGTCGGACTCAGCGACTGGAACTACAAGACGGTTCCGGCATCCAGCTCGCTTTGGAACAGCAACTACCAGGCGCTCCGCAGAGCCAACCTTATGATAGAACGTGTCCCTAACGTTTCATCTATGAGTGAAGAGAGCAAGAACAACTGGATCGGAGTCGCAAGGCTCTACCGGGCTCTCAAGCACTATGAACTGGTCAGGGCATTCGGAGACATCATCTATGTTGACAAGCTTCTGGATGTTACGGATGAGGACAAGAATCTCTACCTCTACGGGGAGCGTCTGGACCGCGACGCCGTTATGGACAAGGTACTTGAAGACCTCAACTTCGCTGTCGCGAACATCAACATCAACTCAAGCTCCAGAACAGCGTTCAATGCCGCTGTAGCCCAGGCCATCAAATCCGAAATCTGCCTCTACGAAGGTACTTTCTGCAAGTACCGCTCGACGGCAGACGGGCAGAAAGCCGCGGACAACACCCGCGCACAGAAGTTCCTTACAGAGAGCAAGACGGCCAGCAAGGCTATAATGGACAACTCTATGTACTCGCTCAATGCCAGCTATCAGGGCAATTACAACTCTGTCGATCTTGCGAAGAACACAGAGATGATTCTTTACAAGAAGTATCTCTATGGCGTGTACGGACACTCCACGATTGACTACACCTGTTCTTCCACAATGCAGAACGGAATGTCAAAGGCAGCGTTTGACTCTTACCTTTTCACTGACGGCAAGCCGCTTTCAACCACCTCTCTGGACAAGACCGATCATCCGGTCCTGGAAAACGGTCATCTCAGCATCACGCATCTTCTTGCCGTACGCGACCCGCGTCTGTCTGCTGCCGTTGACCCTGTCCTTATGTACAAAGGCAATGGCTACGCACGCTTTGACCCTGTCGGATCAGGCGGAATGGAGACAACCTCAAGCACAGGCTACGGGGTTTACAAGTTTGACAACGACGACATCGAGGTAGCCCGTAGAAACCAGGGTGGATCAAACGAGACAGACGCTCCTATTTTCTGGCTTGCCAACATCTACCTGAACTACGCCGAGGCCTGCGCAGAGCTTGGCTCCTGCACAGATGCCGACCTCGACGCATCCATCAACAAACTCCGCGACCGTGTCGGGATGCCTCATCTCACCACGTCACCTGCCGCCGACCCTGCCAACAATATGGGTGTAAGCAACCTGATCTGGGAGATCCGCCGCGAGCGCCGCGTCGAGCTGATGTACGACAACGATGACAGGTACTGGTGTCTCATCCGCTGGCATCAGCTTGACAAGCTGGACACCAGCAAGTACCCGGAGCAGACAAAAGGTGCCTACATAGCAGCCGAACCAAAGGTTGGCACAGATGATTGTGCAGCGGTTGACGCCGATGGCTACATCAGCTTCTCATCCGGCAAATCAAGGCTCTATGAGTCACGCCAGTACCTCTATCCTATTCCATCAGGACAGATCGACCTGTATCAGGCCGCCGGCAAGACCCTCACCCAGAACCCTGGCTGGTAACAGGATTCTGTTCCGATAATGAAAGCGTGACCGCGGTTTGGGTGGTCACGCTTTCTCATTTGAAGAAAAACAGAGAGCGATATCACGGACTTCAACCATTCATCGCTGACAGATGCGGACTGACGAAAAGAGGACGGCCTGTTTTGGCCGCCCTCTTCTTTCATTATCTGACTTAAGTTTCGCATATGCGGAACACCTCATTTCCCGTCACGGCGGTGACGGAGCAAGTCCCTCCCCCGAGGGGAGGGATTTAGGGAGGGGGTAACG
>CAVCPY010000114.1:0-16081 GCA_963604245.1 Eggerthellaceae bacterium | reverse complement strand
CTGTCTCGAAAATCCCACATAATAAAATGCGGAAACCATTTTTAAACAGTTTCTATATCTTTAAAGGTTGTAGGTATGCACGCTTGTCCCCTGAGCTGACGGCAAATAATTGATGCCGTACCAGCACATCTGGAGCAAGACGAACGACAGTAAGAGAACAAGGAGGGATTTCCTGTAATCCGACGGACGGTCCAGACGGAAATGGACATATGTCAGATAGCCCAGCCAAGTGGCAAGCGCCCAGATCTCCTTCGGGTCCCAAGCCCAATAATGTCCCCAGGCTTCTTTTGCCCAGACCGCTCCGAACAGCATTCCGAGGGTCATGAATGCAAGTCCCGAATATACCAGATTGTCACACAATGCAAGTTCCCTGCGTTCAGGGGCTTTCTTCCGGAAAAGCAGATAGACGGACATAAGCGCTGCCGCCCCCAGCATAGCGTAGGCAAACATATAGACAATGACGTGCGGGGCGAACCAGGGACTCTGGAGAGCCGGCATCAGCGTCTTGCTGTGGATTTCGGGCTTGAACAGATTGATGCAGATGAATACAGCCGAAAGGACTGTGCTGAAACTCAGAATCCATTTATACTTCCAGCGGATGTAGGTTATCAGTCCGGCCAGCGGCAGGAAGAAAGAATACCACAGGCGGGTCTCACCCATCGTCCGCAGCGGGGGACGTTCGAGCGAAAACCACATAGCAGCGATAAAACTGAAAAAGACAGCAAGACCGGTCAGGGTGATTCCGCATATCAATATGCTGCGCCTGCCTTTCCAGGCCAGGGCAGCTCCCGATCCCCAGCAAATCAGGGCGGGAATGGCGAATAGATAAAAACTGTCCCAACTCATTTCAGAAGCTGTTTAAAAATGGTTCCCGCATTTTATTATGCGGAATTTTCGAGACAGTTTCGGCTTTGGAAGAGGGAGCGTAGCAGTAGCTACGTGACCGATGACAAAGATGAAAATGGCCGGAAAGGCCGCGTAAGAAAAAAGAGGAATTATTTTTAAACAGCTTCTCAATGTGACCGGTTGCCCGAAGGACGGCTCCGGGGCCGGAATCGGGATTATTTAAGGCCATTAAGGCAGAACGCCCTCATACACCACATCAATTATTGCGTGAAAATTCTTATATTTGTCAAATTTATTTGATTACAATGGCGAAGTTTGTTAACCGAGAGATTTCCGAAGGCCTCACCTTCGATGACGTTTTGCTGGTTCCGGCACATTCCGATGTACTTCCTCGTGACGTGGATGTCACTACAGATTTCACGACAGACATAAAGCTCCACACCCCGGTCGTGTCGGCGGCGATGGACACTGTCACAGAAGCCGATCTTGCAATAGCGATGGCCCGGGCCGGCGGTATCGGTGTGATTCACAAGAATATGAGCATCGAGCAGCAGTGCGACCAGGTGCGCCGCGTGAAGAGGGCCGAGAACGGAATGATCTACGATCCCGTGACAATCAGTCCGGAAGCCACCGTGGGCAACGCCCTCGCGATGATGAAGAAACATCACATCGGCGGCATCCCTGTCGTGGACGCCGGCGGATTCCTCATCGGCATCGTCACGAACCGCGACCTCCGTTTTCAGGAAGATATGCAGCTTCCGATTGCCGAGGTAATGACCAAGGAGAACCTCGTGACCGCTCCTAAGGGCATCACCCTTGCCGAGGCCACGAAGATTCTTCAGCACACCAAGGTCGAGAAACTTCCTGTCGTTGACAACGATGGCAGACTTGTAGGTCTCATCACCTACAAGGATCTGATGAAGATCAAAGACAACCCGATAGCCTCGAAGGACAGCAAGGGCCGCCTTTTGGTGGCCGCCGCCGCCGGAATCAAATCCGACACCGTGGAGAGGATAGGAATGCTGATTGAAGCCGGCGCCGACGCAGTTGTTCTCGACACTGCCCACGGCCATTCCGAGGGTGTTCTCCAAATGATCAAGAAGGCCTGCGACGCCTACAAGGATTTCCAGATCATCGCCGGCAACGTCGCGACGGCGGCCGGAGCCAAGGCTCTCGCTGAGGCAGGGGTCAAGGCCGTCAAGGTCGGGATCGGCCCCGGGTCGATCTGCACCACCAGAATCATCGCCGGAATCGGTGTGCCTCAGCTCACCGCGGTAATGGAGGCCGCTGAGGCCCTCAAGGGTACTGGCGTGCCTGTCATCGCCGACGGAGGCATAAGATATTCAGGAGACATCGTAAAGGCTCTCGCTGCGGGCGCCAGCACGATTATGGCGGGCTCGTTGCTTGCGGGGACGGAGGAATCCCCGGGCGAGACAATCATAATGAACGGCCGCCGTTTCAAGTCCTACCGCGGAATGGGTTCGCTCGAAGCAATGGAGCAGGGATCCAAAGACAGGTATTTCCAGGATATGGAGTCCGACATCAAGAAACTCGTTCCGGAAGGAATCGTGGCGCAGGTGCCTTACAAGGGGACTGTCTCCGAGGTCGTTTACCAGCTTGTCGGCGGCCTGAGGGCCGGAATGGGCTACTGCGGAGCGCACACGATCGGGGAACTCAGGAACGCACAGTTCGTGCGCATCACGAACGCCGGTTTCCTTGAGAGCCATCCGCACGATGTCACCATCACCAAGGAAGCTCCTAATTATTCCCGTTAGCCACTGATGTACAAGAGGTTCTGCATATTCATAATGGCCGCCGCCGTTGCCGCCTTGCCGTCCTGCAAGGCCATCTCCTCCCTGATTCACGACGGGGAGGTGGTCGCAAGGCTGGGGGATCACAAACTTTACCGCTCCGAGCTTGACAATGTGATTCCCAAAGGCGCGTCTCCGGAGGACAGCGTGAACCTTGCCAACCTCTACATCAACTCCTGGGTGAAGGACAAAGCGTTCCTTGACATCGCCCAACAGCGTTTGTCAAAGGAGGAAAAGGATGTCTCAAAGGAACTTGAGGCCTATCGCCAGTCGCTCCTGAGGTACCGCTACGAGCAGCGCTACATCAACGAGCGTCTCGACACCACCGTCTCCAAGAAGCAGATTGATGAATATTATGACTCTCATAAAGAGTCTTTCAAGCTTGAGCGGCCAATCCTCAAGGCCCGTTTTATGAACATCCCGAAAGATTCCCCGAATCTGCAGAAAATCAAGAAACTGATGTCTTCTGACAAGGTTGAGGACGTGGTGGCCGCCGACAGCATCGCCTTCAACTCGACCCAACGCTACCACGACTATTCCGAAGAATGGATAGATGCGGTGAAACTTGCCGCCGAGTTCGGTGTGGACTATGTCCAGATGCTTTCCCGGCGCGAAGGCCATTTCATCGAGATTCCGGATGGGGAGAGCAACGTCTCCATCGCCTTCATAGTGGAATATATGAAGGCCGGCGAGACTGCTCCCGAGGATTACTGCGAGGCGAGGATCAGAGACATCATCATAAGCGGAAGAAAGCACGACCTTCTGGTTGGTTTGGAACGGGACTTGATAGAAGACGCCAAAGTCAAGGAAAATTTTGAAATTTATTCGAGATGATAAAGAAAATAGCAATCACCATCTTTGCCCTCGCAGCGGCCTGCTCGATGGCTTCAGCCCAGAAATACAAGTACATCGACAAGACCGTGGCGGTTGTCGGCAACGAGGCGATTATGATTTCCGACATCGAGGGAGCGGTCAAGGACCGCGGAGCCCAGGGCCTGTCGTCCGACAGGAATGTCCGTTGCGAGGTATTGGAGTCCATCCTTGAGTCCAAGATATTCCTGATGCAGGCAAGGATTGACTCCCTCACGGTCAATCAGGATATGGTGGAGGGGAGTCTTTCCCAGCAGGCGGACAGGATGCTGACATATCTCGGAGGCGAGGAGAAGGTAGAGGAATATTTCGGCAAGCCACTTTACCGTCTCCGCCAGGAATGGCGCAAGCAGTACGAGGATATGAGCCTTACCCAGCAGGCGCAGCAGGAGATTATGAAGCAGATCCCCGAGATGACCCCTTATGATGTAAAGGAATATCTTGACACGGTTGACGCCAAGAATCTTCCGATTGTTCCAATCAAGTACCAGCTCAGCCAGATCTGCCGTTATCCGGACCGCGAGGCCGCCAACCTTGCCGTGCGCGAGAAACTGCTGGAACTCCGCGAGAGAATCATCAACGGGGAGAAGTTCTCCACACTGGCTCGCATATATTCAGAAGACCCGGGCAGCGCCCGTAAAGGCGGTGAGCTTGGAATGGCTTCAAAATCAATATTCTGGCCGGTGTTCTCGGATGCCGCGATGGCTCTGAAGCCGGGTGTTATCTCGCAGATAGTCGAGACTCCGGACGGATTCCACATCATCGAGGTCATCGAGAAGAAGGGCGATATGTTCAATGCCCGCCACATCCTGATGAAGCCTAAATACACCGATGAGGACAGGGAGAAGGCCTTCAAGACGCTTGACAGCCTCCGTACCGAGATTCTCAACAACGCCGTGACTTTCCAGATGGCCGCCAAGTTCTACTCGCAGGATCCGGCCACCAGGACGAACGGAGGTCAGATGTCCGACCCGAACACCGGTTCGGCATATTTCGAGATTGACCAGTTGAAGCCGGAGGACTATCTGGCCATCAAGGATTTGAAGGAGGGGGAGATCTCCGCCCCTGTCGAGTCCACAGACAACGATGGCCGTCAAGACCAGATCAAGGACTACGTAGTCGGCAAGACCATCTACAAGATTCTCCGTGTTGACAAGATCATTCCGGCGCACACCGCATCCTTCGACGAGGATTTCAGCCAGCTTCAGGAGCAGGTCCGTCAGGACAAGCAGATCAAGGCCATCGATGATTTCCTGGCGAAGAAGATCAAGGAGACGCACATCGTGATCGATCCATTGTTCAAGGACTGTGATTTCCGCCGTTCGGGTTGGGCTTCAAAGTTCTCTGAAGACTGATGCTCGCAAGACGTCTGGCATATTCATTCCAGCTTCTGCTGGTCTCGTTCAGTCTCTTTGCCCAGAAAAATGAGCAGAGGGACAGTCTCGTCCGTCTGCTTGGCTGTGATGAGCTTCAGCAGATTGAGGAATATGGCCAGAACTACAGGAAGGCTTTGGGGCATGCCAGGTTCGAGCATAATTCAACCCTTCTGATTTGCGACACGGCTCTGTGGCACGTCAACAGGAATGTGATCAACGCGTTCGGCAATGTCCGGATCATCCAGAACAACACGGTGCTCAGCAGCGAAAGCCTTGTTTACTTGATCGACCAGAGCCTCGCCCAGTTCAGGGGAGCGTTGGTGCAGCTCAGCGACAAGGATGGCAACACCTTGCGTACCAAAGACTTGGACTATAACACCAAGGACAGTGTGGCTGTGTTCAGGAACGGCGGTGCTTTGCGTGACAAGGACGGTCAGATCATCGAGAGCGACGACGGCCATTATTATTCCAAGCTCAAGACTTTCAGCTTCACGAATAACGTCAATATGTACACCGACTCCATTTTCGTGAAGACTGATGATCTGGATTACAACACCGGCACCAACACCGCTACTTTCGGGACAGGAACCAATGCGTGGAAGGACAACAATATGCTGTCTTCCCAGGCCGGGCTGTATGAACGGAATCTTGAGAAGTTCACTTTCTTCAGACAAGTGCACATACTGACGGAGAATCAGGAAGCTTGGGCGGACACTCTCGTTTACTACAGGGGACTGAACAATGTCGAGATGTTCGGGAATGTGGAACTTCTCGACACGACCCGTAATGTGGCGGCGGTCGCCGGTTGTCTGCAGTACATTGATTCGCTGTCTTTCATAAAACTGACCCGTGACCCGGCTGTGATAGCGGTCAGCGTGCAGGGAGAGAAGGCGGACACGGCTTACGTCGGGGCGGACACGTTGATTCTGCGGTCTATCCCTAAATGTGACATCCCTGAACAAGAAATCGCCGGCTCCGAGACAAGGCTGAAAGAGATAAACGTCGATCCCGTCACTGAATATCGCCGCAAAGCCTTGGAGGCTGCCAGAGCTGCCGCCGAGGAAGCCCGCAAGAAACTTGAGTCGGAAGATCCGAATGCGGCCAGTGCATCTGATAAAGGTTCATCGGCTGCGGTAAAACCTGCCGGAAATCAAGGCGCATCCGCCGCATCCGCCGTATCCGCCGTATCTGAGAAATCTTCCGGCAAGGTCGAATCCGCATCTATGGCAGGCCCTCCCGCCAAGAAGCGTCAGCTTCCGGCTCCGTCTGATGACGGAGCGGAGCCTGATTTCCCGCTATGGTCATTCCCTGCCGCCGGCACGACCATCCAGCACAAAAACTCGGTTGTGACCGACCCGACCCGTTCCCGGACAGTTTCCGCCGCCGCCGACACTACCCGGTCACGCAATCATCTATCGCAGGCCGACACGACCCGTTCGCTGAGCTTGTCGAAGCTCCCGGAAGCCATCGGAAATCACCCGTCAGACTCCCTGTCCTTGAAGGCTCCTTCCGACTCCCTTCCTGTCGCAAGTGACAGCCTGAAAACCCCGTCCGATTCTCTTGCCGTCCCGACGGATTCATTGTCAGTGGCGGATTCCCTTGCCTTGGTCCCCAAGGACTCCACCAAGATCAATTTCATCTATGGAATCAAGAACGTCAAGGTATTCCGCAGTGATATGCAGGTTTCCTGCGACTCTCTTGCCTACTCTGATCTCGACTCATTGATAAGGCTGTACGAAAGCCCGATTGTGTGGAACGAGATAAAGCGCCAGTACACCGCCGACAGCATCACCGTCATCGTCAGAAACAGGTCACTTGACCGGGCCAGCCTGATGTCCAATGCCTTCATCATCGTGCAGGAGGACAGTCTCTCTTACGACCAGATCCGGGGAGCCGAAATGATGGCCTACTTCGACAGCACCGGCACACTGAAGCGGTTCGATTCGATGGGCGGTGCCTCAGGGGTCTTCTTCATCGACGAGAACGGTACTCTTGCCACGGTCAACAAATTCGAGGCGAAGATGCTGACCGCTACCTTGAAGAACGGGAACATTCAGGATTTGAACTACTTCGATGCCGTGAAGTCGGATGCCTACCCGGTTGTCCAGATGAAAAAGGACGATAAGATTCTGAAAGGCTTCGACTGGCAGCCCGACAAGCGTCCCAAAGGGCCGGAGGACATCACTGCTTACAAACCTCGTGCGTCTCAAAGGAAAGCCTATGAGGAAGTGCCGAGAGCCGGGTTCCACCAGACTGACATCTACTTTCCGGGCTATATGAACAGCGTCTATAAGATGCTTGCGCAGCAGGATTCGTTGAAACGCGTCCGCAATGCCGAGCGCAGGAGATTTGAGGCGGAAAGAGAGGCGCAGGCTGTCAGAATCGCTGACAGTCTCAAGATGGTGGCCGCAGCGGACAGTCTTGCGCTGAAGGACAGTCTGGCAGTCGGTCAGGACTCCTTGTCTGTCCGGAAAGACAGTCTTGAGTTGAGGGACAGTCTTGCAGTCACGGATTCCTTGGCGGTCAGCAAAGCAGACACTGTCTTGGCTAATGATCCTTCTGTAGTAAAGAAGGCGGAGCGCGAGCGAAAGAAGGCCGAACAGGCTCTCAAGAAGGCTGAGAGAGAGAAGACTCGCCAGGAACGCCAGGCGGCCAAGGAGGCCAGATGGGCTGAGCTTGATGCCCGGGATGCCGCCAAAGCCAAGGCGAAGGAGGAAAAGGCCCTGAAAAAGAAACGGGCCAAGACTTTGAAGACGCTCCAGGCGATGGAAAAGCGCAAGGATAAAGAGGAGAGGATGCTTGAACGCTACAAGGCCCGCTACGAAAGGCAGAAGGCCAGAAAAGACGCCAAAGCCGGCCGCAAATCCGCCGTACAGGTCGCGAGGTCAATCGAAGTGATCTGACCGGCAGCCGAGTTTGTTGAAGCACCGCCCAAGTTGTTCGGCAAGATTCCCAACCGTTGTTCAGCAGACTTGCCAACTATTGTTCGGCAGGCTTCACCAACCGTCGGAGCGCAAGTCAAAGATAAGGACTGACCGAGTGCGGCCAGTCCTTTACCTTATGGTGAAACTTTTTTGAAATACTACGAAACTTTTTTTAGAGGAGTTTCTTTTTCAGAGCGTCGATCATATCAACCGTCATCGTCTCCAGGTCATAGGATGGTTTCCAGTCCCATTCCTCGCGGGCGCAGGAATCATCCATCTTGTCCGGCCAGGAGTCAGCGATGGCCTGACGCACCGGATCCACCTCATAGCGCATCTTGAATCCCGGAATATGCTCCTCTATCTTCGCCCGCAGAATCTCCGGATCGAAACTCATCGAGGCGATGTTGAAAGAGTTGCGGTGCTTAAGCCTTGAGGGGTCGGCGTTCATTATGTCCACCGCAGCCTTCAGTGCGTCCGGCATATACATCATATCCATAAACGTTCCGGCCGCGATAGGGCAGACGAACTCCTCGCCCTTGACGGCCGCATAGTAAATCTCCACGGCATAGTCTGTCGTGCCGCCTCCAGGCAGGGTCACGTTGGAGATAAGCCCCGGAAACCTCACTGAACGGGTGTCAACTCCATATTTTGTGTGGTAGTAGTCGCTCAGCAGCTCGGTCGCCACTTTGGTCACGCCGTACATCGAACGAGGCCTCTGGAGCGTGTCCTGAGGAGTGTTCAGATGTGGGGTCTCCGGACCGAACGAACCGATCGAGGATGGAGTGAACACGGCGACTTTGTTCTCTCTGGCAATCTCGAGAATATTCATAAGCCCGTCAATCTGGATGTGCCACGCCAGCTGCGGCTTCCTTTCCGCCACTGCGGAGAGCAGGGCGGCCAGATTGTAGATGGTGTCGATGTTGTACTTCTTCACGATGCCAAGAAGCTGCTCTCCGTTGCAGACGTCAGCCTCCTCTGCGGGGCCGCTCTCAAGCAGAACACCTTTTGGTTCAGCACCTTTGATGTAGCCGGCGACAACGTTGCCCTCCGGGTACATATTCCTGATTTTCATTGTCAGTTCCGAACCGATCTGTCCGGTCGAACCAATCACTAGTACATTTTTCATTGCGGAACGCTTGTTTATTGCTAAATTAGCAGGTGCAAATTTACATTTTTTTCCGACAAGAGCCTTTATTTATTATGAAATATTATAGTTTTTGTCAAAAAGATATATATTTGTCAGAGCGAAATCGAAAACGTTTTATAAATTCATTGATATGTACGGAAAATTTCAGGAACATCTGAAGGCTGAACTTGCCTCCATCAGGGAAGCCGGCCTCTACAAAAACGAGAGAAACATCGCCTCGGCCCAGTCCGCCGAGATCACCCTTCAGGACGGCAGCAAGGCTCTTAACTTCTGCGCCAACAACTATCTCGGTCTCGCTGATTCTCCGAGGCTCATCGAGGCTGCGAAAAAGGCTATGGACGAAAGAGGGTTCGGGATGTCCTCTGTCCGTTTCATCTGCGGGACACAGGATCTTCATAAAGAACTTGAGGCCGCGATCTCCGACTTTTTCCACACCGAGGACACAATCCTCTACGCATCCTGCTTCGACGCCAACGGGGGAGTGTTCGAGCCTCTCCTGACCGCCGAGGACGCGATTATCTCCGACTCCCTGAACCACGCCTCCATCATAGACGGAGTACGTCTGTGCAAGGCAGTGCGTTACCGCTATGCCAACGCCGATATGGCCGACCTTGAGCGTTGCCTTCAGGAGGCACAGGCCCAGAGGTTCCGCATCATCTGCACCGACGGAGTCTTCTCGATGGACGGCAACGTCGCCCCGATGGACAGGATCTGCGAGCTGGCCGAGAAATATGACGCCCTCGTGATGGTTGACGAGAGCCATTCCGCCGGAGTAGTCGGCAAGACGGGTCACGGAGTCGCCGAGCAGTATGGCTGCTACGGACGCATCGACATATTCACGGGCACTCTCGGCAAGGCGTTCGGCGGCACCGTCGGAGGATTCACCACAGGCCGCAAGGAGATTATCGAAATGCTCCGCCAGCGCTCCCGTCCTTACCTCTTCTCCAACTCCTTGCCGCCGATGATCGTCGCGGCCGGCATCGAGATGTTCAAGATGCTGAAGGAGAGCAACGAGCTCCACGACCGCCAGCAGGAGAATGTCAACTACTTCCGTGACAAGATGATTGCCGCCGGCTTCGACATCAAACCGACCCAGAGCGCAATCTGCGCCGTGATGCTCTACGACGCGCCTCTTTCCCAGAAGTTCGCCGCCAAGATGGCCGAGGAAGGAATATTCGTGACCGGATTCTACTATCCTGTCGTTCCGAAGGGTCAGGCCCGCATCCGCGTCCAGCTTTCCGCCGCCCACAAGCGCGAGCACCTCGACAAGGCCATCACCGCCTTCGTCAAAGTCGGCAAGGAACTCGGAGTGATCAAATAACCATTCTTTGAATATCCCGACGGCCCCCTGAGCCACCTCATCGCTTCGGCAGGCTCAGCGACCAAAATCAAGGCAGTCCCTGAGCTTGTCGAAGGGCTGCCTTGTTTTGTGAAATATATTTGCAGGTTATAAAATTATTACCCATATTTACCGATGAGAAAACTATTAGAGGATGCCGACAATATTCTACTTCTTTGGCTTCAGATTTATGTGCCAATGATCACTGGCCTATTCACGTACACGTTGTGAAAGGTAACATCAGTGCCAAGTTTACTATATTCCCTGTTAGTCTGATAGAGAACAATGGCCTGAAGCCAACGGAACTGAAAATGGTCGAAGCTGTGATAGAAGAGAATGTGGAAGTGATCGCGGAACATTGAAACCGCTTCTTCAATAAATTGAGTGATAAATGATTAATGTGACAGAAATATGGTTGACTGATTCCGCTGTGTGGATTCGTACAGAGGATGGAAGGGAGGCGAAAGAGCGTTTTTCTGGCTATCCGAGGTTGAAATATGCCACAGAGGAGCAGCGGTGTAATTTCGTGTCTGATGCGAACGGGATCCATTGGCCGGAATTGGACGAGGATCTTTGCTTTGAAAGTTTTTTCGACAAGAAAGACCAGACAATCCTTTATAGGATATTCATTGAACACCCCGAGCTTAACGCTTCTGCCATAGCCCGCCGTCTGGGAATATCCCAAAGCCTCTTTGCCCAGTATATCAGTGGCGCCAAGAAGCCTTCAGAAGCCCGCTTAAACCAAATTCTGGAACAAATCCGTGCCATTGGCCGTGATTTGTCCCAGATTTCAGCGTAAAAGTATCCTTGCCCTGATTGTCAACGGTTTGTTAGAAGCTGTTTAAAAATAATTCCTCTTTTTTCTTATGCGGCCTTTCCGGCCATTTTCATCTTTGTCATCGGTCACGTAGCTACTGCTACGCTCCCTCTTCCAAAGCCGAAACTGTCTCGAAAATTCCGCATAATAAAATGCGGGAACCATTTTTAAACAGCTTCTTACTCTGCGTAAAGCGAGATTAAGGATGACCTCTAAGGCTTTCTCGAAGTCTTATTGTGCTTTCTTATGAGAAGCAACTTTTCTGAATAGAAAGATTATACCGAAGATGATTCCGAGTGTGCCCGCAATAATCACCGCTGAGATCAAAAACCTTTCTAAAGTCAGTAGATGTCCGTAAGCCAATGTTATTGTGTTCGCCACAAGCGCCACCATAAAAGTGCTCAAGTATTTCATTTTCATTCTTTCTGATGCTTTAGTCGCAATTGGTGTCCATTGCGTCTTCAAGACTCATACAATCACCGTAATTCATATTCAGTGAGAATACCGCCGATATAGCTATTCCAAAATATCCTGCTCCTAAGAAAGAACCTGCTATATCTGCAAACGTTGAAAGCCAACCGCGTCCGTCTATACGCCCTCTTGTTGCTAAGCTTTCCCATAATTCGAAAGACGCATTGCCTATGTAGCAGAATTGGGCAAGATCAGAATCGGATGAGTGTTGATTCTCTAACAGTAAGTTATTCATATAATCTAAAGTAGAGTGAGTCCCGTTTTTTATGTCTTCAATACTTAAATCGTAAATGGTATCTTTGATTGAAGACTCAAAAGGCATCAATGAAATGTAATATAGAATTGTTCCGCGGAGAGAGTTTGAGATCCTTAAGTTGAAGTCATCTACGTAATCATTGATGTTTTCGACATCTTCGTCTGTCAGACTTACTTCAAAGCCTAATTCACTTGCTTGTGCTTCAAGTACTTCACAAGTTAGAGCGATGTAGTCTTCAGGTAGATCAGTGTCTTCATCGTTGTCTGCTCTAGTCTGAATGGAGAGAATAGACTTGATCGTTGCATTATGCAAGTATGCCTTAGCCTCTGGAGAGTTGATGGACTCGAATTGAGGACGATCAGTAGAGGTACTTTGTTCCCTCTCGCAACTGCTGATAATCATCACTGAAATGATCATCAGACCAATTAGTAAAATGTTTGTGTGCTTCATTATTTGAAATTTAGATTGCGAACAATCGTAATATAAAACGTTTTTTCTAAATATGCAAATATTATCAAGATTTTTTTAATCAGCTTCTTACTTGATCGGTTATAACTCGTAACACAATATATTAAAAGAGGAGTTGTCTCTATAATATTATTTGTGTTGGTGTGTCGTGGTCTTAATTGCTTTGCAATCAATAAACTAAACATTCTTGTGGTTGGCAAAACCGTACCACGAGAATGTTTGTCTTATTGAAAACCAGTTGGTTATCTGCCAACGGATTCCTTACTCCGCGTAGAGCGAGATGATGTTGAGGATGACCTGAGAGGCCTTCTTGATGCTCTGGAGAGGAACGAACTCCATCTTGCCGTGGAAGTTCAGGCCGCCGGCGAAGATGTTCGGGCAAGGCAAACCCTTGAAACTCAGGTTCGCCCCGTCGGTGCCGCCGCGGATCGGCTGGATCTTAGGCTTGATCCCCGCCATCTCCATAGCCTTCACCGCCTTCTCCACAACGTGATAGTGCGGCTCGACCTGCTCACGCATATTGTAGTACTGATCCTTGACCGCGGCCGTGGCCGTACCCTCGCCGTACTTCACATTGATGAAGTCCGCGCACTTCTGCATAATAGCCTTCTTGCTCTCGAACTCCTTGCGGTCGTGGTCACGGATGATGTACGTGACATCCGCCTCCTCGACCGTCCCGCTGAACCCGACAATGTGGAAGAACCCTTCGTACCCTTCGGTATATTCAGGCCTCTGCTGGACCGGCAGCAGTCCGTTCAGTTCCGTCGCGATCAGAGTGGCGTTTTTCATCTTGCCCTTGGCGTAGCCAGGATGCACATTCCTTCCTTGAATATGTATCTTCGCCGAGGCCGCATTGAAATTCTCGAACTCCAGCTCTCCGATCTCGCCGCCATCCATCGTGTATGCATATTCAGCCCCGAACTTCTTGACATCGAACTTAACGACTCCGCGCCCGATCTCCTCGTCCGGCGTGAATCCGATCTTGATCTCACCGTGCTTGAACTCAGGATGCTCCACAATGTACTGCACCGCGTCCATAATCTCCGCCACGCCGGCCTTGTCGTCGGCACCGAGCAGAGTCGTTCCGTCCGTGGTGATCAGCGTCTGACCCACGTAGTGAAGCATCTCCGGGAACTCCGAAGGCTTCAGCTCCAGGCCCGGCACACCTTTTAAAGGAATATCTCCACCATCATATTCATTGATTATCTGAGGTTTGATGTCCGCGCCTGATGCGTCCGGAGCGGTGTCCACGTGGGCGATGAAGCCAATCGCCGGCACCTTCGCCCCGATGTTCGAAGGGATCGACCCCATCACGTAACCATATTCATCAAGAGTGGCTTCCACTCCGAGAGCCTTGAGCTCATCGAAAAGCATCCGTAGCAGATTCAGCTGCTTCGCCGTCGATGGCTGGCTTTCTGATTCCTCGTTTGACTGGGTGTCAATGCTGACGTACCTCAGAAACCTGTCCAAAACTTTTTCCATATTCATTGAATGTTATTCCTTAACCCTCAAAGAAGAGATGACCGTGTAGGCGATTATTCCGATGAACGGAATGATGGCGAGCGCCTCGCCGTACTGTGCGTTCCATCCAGTCAGGAACCAGTCCACGTTGAAGAACTTCAAAAGTGCGCTCACCACTCCCATCAGAGCGCCGCCCGCGATGAATCCCGAAGCGATCAGCGTCCCCTTGTTCAGGCGCGCCTCGTTGGTCGCCTTGTCCTTTGAACGAGTGCTGACGTACCAGGAAATCGCACCGCCTACAAGGAGCGGAAGGTTCAGGTCAATCGGGATGAACATTCCGAGAGCGAACGCCAAAGCCGGCACCTTGAAGAAAGTCAGCGCGATGGCCAGCACTGCACCGATTCCGTAAAGCAGCCACGGAGCGCCGCCACCGTTCATCATAGGTTGGATCACGGCCGCCATCGCATTGGCCTGAGGGGCCACGAGAGCCTGGTCGCCTACGAATCCGTAAGTCTTGTTAAGCACGAGCATCACGCCGCAGACAGTCGCCGCCGCGACGGCCACTCCCGCGAACTTCCAGCCTTCCTGCTTCTTTGGAGTGCTGCCAATCCAGTAGCCGATCTTGAGGTCGGTGATGAACGAACCGGCCACAGAAAGCGCGGTGCAGACAACTCCGCCGATGATCAGGGCCGCAGCCATTCCGGCGTTGCCCTTAAGTCCCACGGCCACAAGGATGAGCGCGGCGATGATCAGTGTCATCAGCGTCATTCCGCTCACCGGGTTCGTACCCACGATGGCGATGGCGTTGGCCGCCACGGTCGTGAACAGGAACGAGATGACCGCCACGATCAGAAGCCCCACGATCGCCTGCCAGACGTTGTCCACAACCCCACCGAAAGCGAAGAAAGCGAACACCGCAAGAAGCGTCAGCACGATGCCGAACACGATGGTCTTCATAGGAATATCCTCCTGTGTCCTCTCGGTTGTCTCCACCTTGCCTCCCTTCTTGCCGAACTCGCCGACAGCCAGACCGACAGCCGACTTGATCACACCGAACGACTTGATGATGCCGATGATCCCCGCTGTCGCGATGCCGCCGATTCCGATGTGCCTTGCATAGTCTTTGAATATCTGCTCGGGGCTCATTTCCCCTATTGTCATCGTCACTCCGGTGTTCATCAGGTCAATCACCTGTCCGCCCCAGATGAGGTTCATCAGCGGAATGATCACCAGCCACACAAGGAAGCTGCCGCAGCAGATGATGAAGGCATATTTCAGACCGACAATGTAGCCAAGACCCAGGACAGCGGCTCCGGTGTTGAGCTTCAGAACGACCTTCGCCTTGTCGGCGATGGCCTGTCCGAATCCCAGAACCGTTGTGCCCACCGTGTCGGCCCATACGCCGAAAGTGCTGACGATGAAGTCGTAAAGACCGCCGATGAGGCCGCTCACCGCAAGCGTGCCCGCACCCTTGCCGCCGCCTTCGCCGCTCACAAGGATCTGAGTTGTCGCAGTCGCCTCAGGGAAAGGATATTTCCCGTGCATCTCCTTGACGAAATATTTCCGGAAAGGGATGAGGAACAATATTCCCAGAACCCCGCCAAGCAGCGACGAGAGGAACATCTGCATAAAGTTGACATCCACTCCCAGGATGTAGATGGCGGGGAGAGTGAATATCGCGCCCGCCACCACGGCCCCGGAGCAGCCTCCGATGGACTGGATGATGACATTCTGCCCCAGACCTTCCTTCTTGCCGAGTGCGCTTGTCAGACCCACCGCTATGATCGCGATAGGAATCGCCGCCTCGAACACCTGCCCCACGCGCAGTCCCAGATAGGCCGCGGCGGCGGAGAAGATGACCACCATCAGCAGTCCAAGGGTCACTGAATATGGCGTCACCTCCGCCCATTTCCTTTCCGCCCCCAGCAGCGGCTTGTACTCTTCGCCCGGCGCCAGCTCCCTTTGAGCGTTCTCCGGCAATGAATTCCTTTTTTCTTCCATTGGTCGTTATTTTGTTCTTTTCTTCATCATTCAGTCCCTTCGACAGGCGAAGACCCCGGCATATCGGCCGCCGAGCCTGACGAAGCGCCGAACTTTTCGGCGCAAAGACAAATATACTATATTAAGGTTAGAATCCGCACAGCAGTAAAATTTTTATGAAAAATTCTTAAAAAAAGTTTGGAGGGGAAGAAAAAATGCGTATCTTTGCAGCCCGTTTCGGAAGAAGCGGCAAAAAAACAAGATCATTGACAATACTGAGAGATTACAACGAGGTAAGTGTAAAGATATGTAGGA
>CAVCPY010000113.1:0-2296 GCA_963604245.1 Eggerthellaceae bacterium | reverse complement strand
ATGAAAAATTTTTGAATATCTTACAC
Source organism: Eggerthellaceae bacterium (assembly GCA_963604245.1). Classification (GTDB taxonomy): domain Bacteria; phylum Bacteroidota; class Bacteroidia; order Bacteroidales; family UBA932; genus Cryptobacteroides. The sequence goes on along the minus strand of CAVCPY010000113.1, from coordinate 2,270 downwards.
AAGGGTGGCGAAAGCCTCGCGTCTCCCTCAGTTTATAGTCAGGTCAGGGGCTCCTGAGTAGTTACCTCCCAGGTTAATTGAAGAAATTCTGACACCCTCACGCCGGTTGTGGCCAGAACTTTAATCAGGTAGTAATAATCTTTGTTGCCCTTTGCAAGGAGGTAGTCAAGCAGTTTGTTATACTCTTTTTCAGTAGGCACATTTTCCACGTACAGAGTGCGTCTCATTTTGGGACGCTTCAGTTCTATGGGCTTCTTGATCCATTTTGAAAACTTCTCTATGGCTGTTATCCGTAGTCTTATGGTTTGAGGCGCGAACCCTTTCTGCTCAAGTGTTTTCAAGTATCGTTTGCAATTGTCCATATTGATTTCTGCTGCATACGAGAAGAATGATTTCAAGGATGTTCTGTAGATGTCTATGGTGCAAGGGGAATAGTCATTACATCCTGTCAGCCAAACGATAAAATCATCTATCAGTTTTTGGTTCTTATCTGTGACCGGGTTAGGTTGTTCCAGCGGCTTTATGGCTTCTTTCCTTTGTCGATTATATCCTATCCTGAGAAACGACAGAAGATCACAAATGGCATCCGATGCTTGAGGGGTGCGTCCGATGATGTCAACATTATCCTTCCGGTATCTCATATATCCTCGTCTATCCACACTTGTGGCGTTCTCCATAAAGTCTAATGTGTACTTGACATACCTCCCGATAGTGGCATAGTCTTTCACTGAACTACATAGTGCGGCCACATATTTATTATACTGCTTCTCTCGTTTCGGTTCCATTGTTTTAATTATTGATAATCAATAAAATAAATTGAAAATATCTTGAAAAATAGTTGTATAATTCAAAATAAATGCGTACCTTTGTATTGCGGTTCAGGGAGAACCGCGAAAGAGGAATCTGAAACGCTTGAAAGGGAGTAAGAAAAAACAGCCAAACTTCTGAAAGCGATGAAACTCGAGATCATTAAAATCAGAATTTGGAAAATAGTGATAACGCTAGTCGAGCTTACACTTTAGTTTTCCGAGGGAGGGGATCAGGAACATCCCCTCTCGTTTGGCTGTCTTCCGCAAATTTAACACATTTTGTATGCAAAACAAAAATCTGTCATCTTCACAAACTCCTTCCGAGTCTCCGTCCTGGGGTGGTGCCCGTTCCGGTGCCGGCCGCAAGTCCAAGCCCCACGGAAAGTCTTACACCTTCCAGTCCACCCCCGAGGTTGACGCCTTCCTCTCCTCCTATCAAGGCAACAAGACCGAATTCATCAACCGGGCGATCCTGACCCTTGCCGGACAGTCTCCTGTCTCTCCGCTCTGATGTCCCACTTCGGCCTTGTGGCCAGAAACTCCGAATACTTCTCCCTCGCCTTCTCGACCGTGTCGAAGCACCACTGGTCGACGATGTGGCAGTACGTCGCCGTGACGACGAATCTCACCTTGTTTGACATATTCAAAAAGTATATTGTTTGGACCCCGGGCGCGGATTCGGACCGCCTTTGATGCAACAACATTTCATCGTGCCTTTGGTGTCGGCTACGTATTCCTGCCGTCCCGTGACGGCGTTCTCCCGGGGCTTTTCGCGGCTCGCGCCGCTACTCGGGTTGGAAGGTAACTCCTGGGCTACCTTGGCCTTGCGAGGCTTTTCCTTGGGGAGCGGGAGGGAATCGAACCCCCTTGGCCATCGGCCAAATCCTTGCTCCGCTCCCTTGCCTGTGGGTTTTCCTAGGGCCTCAGGCTTAAAGTTTGCCAAGACTTCGAGTATGTGGCTCCCCGGAACGGATTCGAACCGTCCTGCCGTCCTACGCTTTTGAGACGCGGCCGGAGCGTCCAGTATCCGGCCCTTCGGGGAGTTGGCCGGTCTTTCCCGGCTGTCAGATCAAATCGCAAACGTAAAGGCAAGACGGTCTCTCACCGCCCGGAGCTCCTTATCTCCGTAATTATGGTTAAACTGTTGTCTCCGACATTTTCTCCAGCCAGTGAACCGCGTTGGCGTAGTTCGTTGACCGGAAGCGGTATCTTTTCCCTCTGATGGTTATTTCCGCCACCCACCGCAGCCGCCCCGTCCGTGTGCAACCACGCCCAAGGTTGTTCTGCCATTCACTGTATATGCATCCTTTTCTCATAATGGATCCTGCGCCGGAGTCGAACCGGAAGAAGTCCTGCTGGCGCTTACCCTCTCTGTCCAGCCCCCACCGAGGGGAATCGCAGGATTGTTCGCGGCTCACGCCGCTACGGCAGTCCAGTGCCCTTGTAGGTGTCATCCTCCTC
>CAVCPY010000112.1:9701-19861 GCA_963604245.1 Eggerthellaceae bacterium | reverse complement strand
GGACGGATATTCAGATGGTTGCAGAGGAGTGGATTTCTGGCTGTCAAAGTCAGGACTTACATTTTTGCAGGATTTTTCGCAAAAGAAATGATCGGTAAATTCAGAGGCAAATTCAGGAGTTGAGTCTCAAAGCTTTTTATGAGCAAAGGAAGGCTATCACCTCATATTGAATCAATAGAATGTCCGGTAAAAGCCTTATATACCGGAGAAATTGGCGGAATCGTACACTTTATCCGGCGGGGGAATGGTTTCACCGGACAAAGTTGGTTCTATTCTTGTCAAAATAGATTCCGGTGGAGACATTCCGGTGCCGGACTCGAAATGGTGATTTTTGGACATTCCGGGACAAGTTGTATATTTGCACCGTGTTGGTCCGCCGCAAAAAAGAGCCCGGTCGTGGGGTCGGGAAACGAAGACGCTGACTCAAAAAAAGACTGGACAAAATGAATAAAAGGAACACATCACTCATCATCAGGATCATCGCCTTGCTGGCAGCGGGGACACTTGCGGCCAACACGGCCTTCGCACAGGAAAAAACTGGCGCGGCTACGGACGGCGGCGCGGCAGTTGACACCACGCATCCGTGGTACGGGGCGAGGGTCGGAATCTATGCAGGTCAGGAGACACCGGTCACTGGATTTCAACCCTGACACATTCAAGGGCAGGATCAACATAGCCCTTGACTCATTGAAGAATATGTACCCTCAGAAGCAGATCATCCTGATGACTCCGCTTCACCGAGGCTACGCTAAATTCGGCGAGACCAACATCCAGCCGGACGAGAACTACACCAACAGGTGCGGGGAATATTTCGATGCCTACGTCAATGCCGTGAAGGAAGCCGGCAACGTCTGGGCCGTGCCCGTGGTCGATCTGAACGCAATCTCGGGAATATTCCCGCTCAACCGCTCGCAGAAAGAATATTTCCCTCGGGACAAGGACAGACTCCATCCGACCGATGAGGGACACGGCAGGATCGCAGCCGTCCTTATCGCCTGGTTGAGATGCCTCGCCCCGAGGGGGTGATTATTTTTGGCCAATTCTGAGCCTTGCTCCAAATGTCATTATGAAATCGAGCGGGCGGTCCTTGTAAACCGTCTCCACGGACGAGCCGTCATCGAAATGATAGCTCACGCCAGGTTCCGCATAAAGCCCGAATCTGGAGGATATGTTGGCCTGAACTCCTGCCGAGGCGTTCAAAGACCACAGGACAGGCTTGACGGTCAAGTCCACACCTTGAGCGTCACCTTTCCTGACGCCTGACACGGTCTCGGTTATCCTGACCTTGCCGGAAACGCATTTCTCGGCCATCCCGCCTCCGCTGACATAGACGGAAAAACGCTTGGTTCTGAATGCGGAAGCCGTGAGGTTCAGCGGTATGCCAAGATACCTCAAGGTCTGCTTCTCCTCTTTCAAGGTGTTTCCCGAATCAGTGGAGAAAGTGCTGCGCAGCACTGAATATGACAGACCGGTCTCCACTCCAAGGAGTCCGCCCAGAGACTTGTGGACAGTAAGCCGCATCCTTACCGGGCGTTCGTGATCAACCGCTGTCGTGACATCTGAAGAACTCATCAGAAGCATCGGCGACATCGAACGTGTCTGAAGGTTGTTGTCCGTAATGGATCCGTTACCTGAGGCTCCCGGGCTGTCAAAGGCGGGGTCGGAGCCACGGTAGAACACCATCGGGTTGAACGACCTCACATCACTGCTTGAAGTCGCGGCTCCGGAAAAGGACATATTCACAGCAACTGGAGGGTTACCCTTCGATTCGTTTTGAGAAGTCTCGGAAAGATACTTGTCCAGACTGTCATATTCGTAACTGTCACCGGCCTCGTCTTTAACTTCCGGGGCTGCCGGAGCCGGAATCACCTCGCATTCCGGCTCCGGCGAAGGCGTCTCCACCAACCTGTCAGGAGATGTGGCCGGGACTTCATTGACCTCCGTTATCCCAGGAACCTGCGAAGTCTCCTGAACGGAAGATGTGTTTTCCGCCGTATTCAGGCCATCTGCCCGCTTTGCGGCCAGAATGGCAGATCCGCCATCGGCAAGAAGGTTATCTGACGGATGCGTGGTCAGTGTCGCCAACTCATCGGACGCCGCTTCAGAGGAGGATGAAGCCACAGGAGCGACAGCCACGACCTGAACCTGACCTTCGGAGGAAGAGACAGGAGAATCCAAAAACCTCACCCCTAAAAAAGCGCCGACTGCGACAGCGGCAGCGGCCACTCCCCACCGGAACCAAGGCAAGACAATCACTGTACGCCTTTTCTTTCCCGCGAGCATTGAAGTCTCGATACCCTCCCACAGACCATCCGGGACAGGCTCCTCGAGTCCGTCCAGCTTGTCCTTTATCTCTTTCAGCCATCTATCGTCTTCTCTCATAGTCTATCTCCGTTCTTTTTCTTATAGTCATTGATCTGACGGGCAAGCAACGCCCTTGCCCTGTGAAGCTGGGATGCGGACGTGCTCTCGGAAATCCCGAGCAGCCCGGCTATATCCTTGTGACTTTTCTCTTCGAAAACATAGAGGTTAAGCACCGTCCTATAGCCATCGGGCAAAGCCTTTATCATCTTTTGGATCACGGAAGCCGGCACGTCAGCGGCGCCAGTCTGTCCGTCATCCTCTTCCTGCGTGTCAGGAAGATCCCATTTGTACTCCACGGTGTCCGTCCTCTTTCTACGGCGCAGAAGCTTAAGAGCCTCGTTCACCGAAATCTGCCTCATCCAAGCCTTCAGAGAACCTTCCCCGCGGAACTCAAACTTGTCCAATGATGAGAATATCTTCACGAAACTGTCCTGAAGCAAATCCCGCAAGTCTCCGCTGTCTGGCAGGTAACGGGAGCAAGTGGCCGCAAGGTAACGCGAATAGCAGTCATAAATCCGCTTCATCGCCCCACGGTCACCCTTCCTTGCCAGCTCGACAAGACTGCGTTCCTTATCTTCTGTCAGCTCTCCCATCAAGACTATCTGGACAGCTCGAACCTTCCTGAATAATTAAGTTTGGCCTCCTTCTTCTCTCCATTGGTGGCAGTCCAGTGCAGAGTCATCTCGTCTCCGTCCTTGGCATCAGTCAGCAGCTCGTCGATTTTGAACGAGACTATTCCCTCGGCCGGACGGAGGCTGGTCACATCGCCGTTCACGTCGTGCCTCAGATAAAGGTTGCGGGTCGCCTGATCGATTCCAAGGTTGACATAGTGAGGCTTCTTGTTGTCAACTCCCCACCAAGCGGCGAAGTGGAGGGTAAGATAGCCGTCCTCACAGATGGTCAGCCAGTCGCCTATCAGCTCGATCGGGTCATCTGCCCCATTCTTGAACTCATCGGTGTAGAGCACAGCTTTTTTGGTCAGTACAGAATCAATCCAGACAACCCTCACGGATTTGGAGAAACTGCCGCTGTTCGCATCCGGAAGCTCCTCAAAACGCAGCAGAGCCCTGGTCTCTCCCTTGTAAGGATTCTTCCAATCCACCGGCAGAAGGGTTGTCTTCCCGTCCACCTGAAAATAGGTCTCCCCGGACTCAAGAGTCTTTACGGTCACAATTGCGTTCGGACGGGAGGAATCGATATCGTAGGAACTGTCGTCAAGCGAGCAGGACGACACGGCGGGAACCGTCAGTATGGCGGCAAAGGCCAAAGCGGCAAATTTAAATCTGAAATTTTTCATTTGTTTTGATATTATTATATTCATTCAACACATTTCTAAATCCTACGGGACTGAATTCTTGCGTAAAAATGCGAAAAAAAAATTAACTTGCGCTCCATTTTGGAACAGAAACAAAAAACGGACTTACGCAGATGAAGAAAACAACCTTGTTCAGAGTGGGGATATCCTTGATTCCGATTCTGATTCTTGTGACGCTTCTGGCACTGAACATCAGCATATTCGGCAGCGATGCGATCCTTGGGGCAAGCCAGGTGGCGCTGCTGTTTTCCGCCGGAGTTGCGATCTGGCTGGCAATGTGGCTCTTCAAGGTTCCGTGGCAGGATTTCGAGGAAGAGATCAAAAACAACATAGGAGATGTGACAACCGCGATTGTCATCCTTTTCCTCATCGGAGCGATCTCCGGCACCTGGACGATGAGCGGAATCGTGCCAACATTCATCTATTACGGAGTCAAGGTCATCAGTCCCAAGGTGTTCCTGCTGACAGCCTGCGTAATCTGCGCCCTTGTCTCCGTGATGACCGGGAGTTCCTGGACCACAATAGCGACGATCGGAGTCGCCCTTCTGGGAATAGGCAAGGCCGAAGGGTTCAGCGACGGGATGATAGCGGGAGCGATCATTTCCGGAGCGTATTTCGGTGACAAGATCTCGCCCCTGTCCGACACCACTGTGCTGGCCTCCTCGATGAGCAAGGTGCCGATGTTCACACACATACGCTACCTGATGTACACGACCGTCCCGTCCCTCGTGATAACTCTTGTCATATTCCTCATCCTCGGTCTTTCGCACACCGGGAACGATGCGGCATTGATAGATGAATACACCTCTGTTCTCGGCTCCAAGTTCAACATCACACCTTGGCTGATGGTTGTGCCGGCGCTGACGGCGGTGATGATAGTACGCAAGATGCCGGCGCTGATTGTCCTATCCCTGTCCATCGCGCTGGCGGCGGTGGCGGCAGTAATATTCCAGCCGGACATCATAATGGAGATAGGGTCGCGTGTCCCGGATTCCGGCAATTCCGCAAAGATTCTTTTCACAGGCACCATCGAGACAATCTACGATTCCGTCTCGGTCGAGACCGGCAATCCGGAGGTTGACCAGCTTGTCGCCTCAAAGGGAATGCTGGGAATGCTGAACACAGTCTATCTGATCATCTGCGCAATGTGCTTCGGAGCGGCTATGAAAGCCAGCGGAATGTTGCATCACCTTGCGTCGATGATCCTTCCGCTGACAAAACGCAGGGCCAGTCTGGTCACCTCCACAGTGGTGACAGGTACAGCCCTGAACGGAATAGTTTCAGACCAGTACCTTGCCATCATCCTGACTTCCAGCCTGTTCAAGGACATCTACGAGAAAGAGGGTTATGAGAACCGGCTGCTGAGCCGCGCCGTGGAAGATTCCGCTACCGTCACCTCGCCTCTCTACCCGTGGAGCAGCTGCGGAATGACGCAGGCGACCATTCTCAATGTTCCGACTCTGACCTATCTGCCATATTGCTTCTTCAACCTGCTCAGTCCTTTGATGAGCATAACGGTGGCCATAATCGGATTCAAGATATTCAAAACTCAAGTTTCGCAAGTGGCTATGCGCCAGCGATAAAATACCTTATCACACGTTTGAAGAGCTTCACCGTAGGAATAATCAGTTCACGTTACAGCAGTAAGTGATTCCTAAAAAATAATTGCCGCTTTGTTCAATAATCAGTATTTTTGAACAAATCTTCGCACATAATGGACAAATACAGGAATATAAACAACTTTGACATCAAACTGCTCAAGGAGTTTCCCGGGCTTACGGAATATGACGGACAACTGTTCCTCAATGACACCATTGACGAGGAATGGCCGAGGAAAATCAGAAATTTCCCGTCCCTGCCGGCCAAAATGCGCTTCACGGCGATATTCCTGTGCCTCGGCGGAGAGGCTCACGTCAGAATCTCCGGAAATGACTACGTCTTCAGGGAGAACGATATCTTTGCCATCAGCATCGGCAACATCGCGGAAAGCATACGGATCAGCAATGATTTCAAGGCGATATCCGTCTCGATTATGCCGGACAGCAAATTGATGAAATTCACCTACGGCAGCACAAGATTCCTGAGGAACTCCTTGTATGAGCCTGTGGCCTTGACTCTTACCCCGGAAGAGAGCAAACGTATGGTGTCGTTTTTCGGAACGGTGAAGAGTCTTATTCTCTATGAGAGCGAAATGTTCAAGGAGGAGGCACTGGAGGGAGCGTCCGTGATGCTGGCCAGTTACCTGTCAGCGAGAATCGCCAACTTGAAGAACGACATTGCGCGGCCAATCGTCACAAAATGGAGAAGCAACGAACTGCTGCGACGGTTTCTGATCGAGGTCAGCCAGAACTACACATTCGAGAGAAGCGTCCAGTTCTACGCAAAGAGGCTATTCATCTCGCCGAAGTACTTCGCCCAGATGATCTACAAGGAGTCCGGCAAACACGCAAAAGACTGGATTCGCGACTTTGTCATCAAGGACGCAAAGACTATGCTCAAGAGCGGCAACTACACCGTCCAGGAGGTCAGCGAGACCTTGCATTTCGCGAACCAGTCTTTCTTCGGGAAGTATTTCAAGGAAGCGGTCGGATGCTCCCCGAAAAAGTTCAAGGAGCAGATTACTTCTGATTGTTCTTCAGAAGGTCACGTATCTCCTCAAGAAGAACCACGTCGTCCGGTTTAGGAGCCGGTGCGGCCGGTTCAGCCGGAGCCTCTTCCTTCTTCTTTCTCTGCAATTTAGCCAATCCCTTGATGGCAAGGAATATACTGAACGCAATAATCAGGAAGTTGACCGTCTCCTGAATGAAATTGCCATAGTTGAGAGTCACCTCCGGCTTGACCACCTCGGTGCCTTCCATCACAGCCTTGTGAAGGACAATCTTAAGGTTGGTGAAATCGAAACCGCCGATGAGCACGCCAATGCTCGGCATAATGACATCGTTTACCAATGATGTGACAATCTTGCCGAAAGCGCCGCCGACAATCACACCGACTGCCAGATCAATCACATTGCCTTTCATCGCAAAGTCCTTGAATTCGGACCAAAACTTACCTTTTGCCATAATATGAATCAGTTGTTTTTAAGTGTGTTCCTTACAAATTCCTCCGCCTCGGAGAGAGTCTCGAATTTTCCCACGTCGATCAGTTTCAACTCCTGCGGCACAATTCCATAGACCGGATGTCTGCCGCATTCCTGAATATAAAAGTCAGTGATGGAGAAGCGGTCGCCCCAGCCATCCTCATCAAAAACCCTGAATATCCTGTCTGAAATGCAATGGATCCCGGCGAAGGCATATTTCCTGAACCGCACGGGATCGATGTCCCCATAGGGGCTGCGCACCTCCCCGGTCGCTAGATTAGTCCATCCGACCAGTCTCATCCCGTCATCGAAGAGGAAATATCTCTGTGTCCTGCGGTCGCTGACAAGGATGTTCGAGAGAGCGTCAGGGCGAGCCTGTGAGATGAACCAGTTCACATCAAGGTCAGACAGGATGTCCACGTTGTGGAGCAGAAACGGACTGCCTTCAAGCAGCGGACGTGCGAATCGTATCCCGCCACCCGTCTCCCTGAGGAATTCCCTTTCGTCCGAGAATCTGACATTCACACCGAAATCGTTCTGCTCGTGGACATAACCGATGATTGAGTCCGGGAAATGATGCACATTGATCACAAAATCGGTGATTCCGGCGGCCTTGAGTTTGGACACGACACGGTACAGCAGAGGCTTCCCGTCAATCGGGACCAACGCCTTGGGCAGCGTGTCAGTGACCGGCCTGAGTCTCGTGCCGAGACCCGCCGCGAAAATCATCGCCTTCATCTACAGAATCTTTTCTATGTCAAGTTCCCTGTGGGTAATCGTGATTTTGATGTCAAACCTGTCGGCAAGATGCTGTGCCAGATGCTCGGCGCAATAGACCGAACGATGCTGTCCCCCGGTGCATCCGAAGCAGACCTGAAGATGGGTGAACTTCCTCTCGATGAAGCATTTGACGTGATTGTCCACAAGGTCATAGACATTGTTTAGGAACTTTGCGACACCTCCGTCATCCTCAAGGAATTTGATGACCTCCTTGTCCAGTCCGGTGAACTGGCGGTAGTGCTCGTACTTGCCCGGATTGTTGATTGCGCGGCAGTCGAAGACATAGCCGCCTCCGTTCCCGGTCGTGTCAACCGGAATCCCTTTCTTGTAAGCGAAGCTGAAAACCCGGACCTCCAACCGCTTGTCCTCGGCGATGTTGTTGAACTGAGACATAGTCGTCAGCTTTGTGAGAATCCCGTTCAGATAAGGGTAGTTCTCGAACGGTTTCTGGAGAAGCCGTCGCAGGTTGCCCAACGCATAAGGCACACTGGCGAGGAAATGAGGCTTCTTCTCGAAATATCCCCGGAAACCGTAGGCTCCCAGAACCTGCAGTGTCCGGAACAGGACGAACAGACGGAGCCTCTCGTCGAAATGCTCCTCATTGACCTCAGTGTAGCCCCTCAATGCCCTTAAATAGGTCTGGATCATCTCCTTGCGGAGGTTTTCGGGATAGCGGGACCGAGCCTGCCAGATGAACGACGCCACGTCGTAATATATCGGGCCTCTACGTCCGCCCTGAAAATCTATGAAATACGGTTCACCGTCCTTCATCATCACATTCCGGGCCTGGAAATCTCTGTACATAAACGTGTCGCCCATATCCTGCATCAGGTCGGTCTTAAGCCTCTCGAAATCGTCCTGAAGCTTCACCTCGTTGAATTCCAGACCGGTGGCCTTCAGGAAGCAATACTTGAAATAGTTCAGGTCAAAGAGGATCATCCTCTCGTTGAATGCCGGCTCGGGGTAGCAGACGGACCAGTCCAGCCCCTCGGCACCCTTGAACTGAAGTTTCGGCAGCATCTCCATCGCACGGCATAGAAGACGGCACTCATAGGAGCTGTATTCACCGCTCTCCCGTCCTTGGGTGACGACTTTGTAGAGCTGATCGTCTCCAAGGTCTTCCTGAATGTAGCGCATTCCGTCCTCGCTGACAGAGAGTACCTTAGGCACCTTTATCCCTTTGCTGAGGAAATGTGCGCTGAGGCTGATGAATGCGTTGTTCTCCTCGCGGCTTGTCCCTATGACACCTATAATGGAGATATTCCCGCCCTTCAGGCGGAAATATCTCCTGTTGCTTCCGGAAGAGTTGAGCTCCTCCGTGTCACTTACCCTCTGACCTGTGTAACTTTCAAATAAGCTTCTGAGTTTGTCCATCAATGTCCGCCCCGTTAGTAGAGACTGTTGTAGGAAGCAGTCCTGTTTGAATAATAATTGTATTGGTTGGCCAACTTGCCGTACATCTGACCGAGAACCTCAAGATAAGGTCTGCCTTCGACAAGGGTGAGCCTGTAAACCGTGTCATCCACTTTGTAGAAGTCCGTTCCGCCAAGGGTGATGGTGTCGTAGTCGTCCGGAAGCTCCTCGACCAGAGCGCCGGCCGGAGGGACGATGACTTCGTACTGACCGTTGGAGTTGACGATGTAGAAGACACCGTCCTGATAGTAGTAAGGCTGGTTGGCATAGGCGTAGCTCTGAACAAGACCAAGCCTGTCAGCAACGGAATAGGCGTTGTCGGCTCTCGACGAGTTCAAGGCGAACGCGCTGTTCTGCGCAGCTATGGTGGCGTTGTTCTGCGCGATTATCCTGTTCTGTTCCTCGATGATCCTGTTGTTGGAGTCGATGGCGCGGTACATCCTGTAGGTGTTGTTGTAGTAGGCGAAGCGCACGGTGGTGAACACCAGGTCGGAGATGGCCCTTTCGATGCAGACTCCGAAAGGAGGACGGCACACCACGAATATGTCGCCGTAAGGACGGTAATATATTCCGTCATAGATGCAGTAATCGATTCCCCAATAGGTCGCTCTTCTGTAACGCGGTGGAAGACTGTGGACCCTGTAGCCGTAGCAGTGAGGCTCGTGCCCCCAGAAATGGCTCGGACGGTCATAGGTCAGGAAGTCTCTCTCGCGCGGAGGGATTCTGTGGACGTTCCTGTCCTCTCCGATCCTCATAAAGTCGCTGCGGCTCTCCTTCAAGACATCCTTGCCGCTGAACGAGTTTTTGTCGTAAGAGGTAAGGCCGCCTCTGGTGGCGTTGCCGACCCTCTGGGACTGCTCCCGGCGTGAATCAGAGGCCGAGCTGCGCGCAGAGGTGCTTCTTGTTGAAGATGAACTTCCGATCTGCCTCGCTACCCTGCTGCCGGAGCTTCTCGTCGAGGATGACGTGCCCCTGACCGATGAAGAGGAACTCCTTGTGGAAGAAGACCTGGCCGAAGAAGAGGCTCCGCTGACGGATGAGGACGACCTGGTTGAGGACGAACTCCTTGTGGCGGAAGAACCTGTGGTCCGCTTGTTGTCCTGAGAACCTACGCTCGCATTGCCGCGGGAAGAAGACCTGGTCGAAGAAGAGGTTCCGCTGACGGATGAGGACGACCTGGTTGAGGACGAACTCCTTGTGGCGGAAGAA
>CAVCPY010000112.1:0-9695 GCA_963604245.1 Eggerthellaceae bacterium | reverse complement strand
GTCCGCTTGTTGTCCTGAGAACCTACGCTCGCATTGCCGCGGGAAGAAGACCTGGCCGAAGAAGAGGTTCCGCTGACGGATGAGGATGACCTGGTTGAGGACGAACTCCTTGTGGCGGTGGAGCTTCTGGAAGCGGAGGTCGTTGAGTTCCTTGCGGAGGAAGAACTTCCGGATGAAGACCTGGTCTGGGATGAAGTGGTGTTGCCCCTCGCGGTGGAAGAGCGTCTTTCCTGTGAATATGAATCTACCGGAGCCGCAATAATGGCCAGCGCGACTGCTGACGCAAGTGCAACGTTCAAAATATTCCTCATAGCATCTTTGTGTTAAGTGGTTAATTGTAAATCCAATACTTTTTGGAGAGCATCCTGAAGGCCTCAACGTCCTTTGACCAATAGTCAGCGATGTCGCGGACCTGAAGACGCTTCCCGAAAGCCGTTCTTACATAATCCGTACCACAGACCTTGTCGAACATACTGTTGCGTCCCTTCGAGAGGGCGAAAGGATTCCTGTCCGGATATAGTTCGTTCACGGCCTGCATCACATAGAACTGGGTCAGCGTGCAGCAGGCGGCCTCATAATCAGTGTAGTGGAACTGGACACCGTGGATGAGCTTTCCCTGAAGGCTGCCGGAGAACGGCTTGAAATGAATCGTCCTGAATGCGACACCCGGAAGCTTGTAGCTGTCAAGACGGGCTTTCAGGGCATCCGCATCAATCCACTCGGCGGCAAAGACCTCGAACGGGAGCGTGTAGCCGATGCCGATGTTCAGATACCCCTGGAACTCGCCGGTTATGCCGGAGGACGGATAGTTCACGGCGGACTGAGGGTAAGGAATATTCGGGGACGGAAGCACCCAAGGGAGGTTCGTGTCCTGATAGAGCATATTCCTGTGCCATCCTTCCATTGGAATGACGGCAAGCTTGCATTTCAGCGGAGTCTCGTTGCCTTTCTCGCCACAGTTCAGGCCTTCCTCGTTCAAGAGGAGGGCGAGCTCGCCGACGGTGAGGCCGTAGATGTATGGAATTTTGAACTCGCTGACAAAAGAATGGAAGCCAGGCTCCACGAGACACCCCTCTACCTTGTTGCCACCCAACGGGTTAGGTCTGTCCAGAACCATCACCTCGATGTCGTTCTCGGCACAGGCGCGCATCACCAGGCCAAGAGTGCTTATGAAGGTGTAGGAGCGGCTGCCGATGTCCTGGATGTCATAGACCACGATGTCCAGCCCCTGGAGCATCTTCTTGCTTGGCTTACGGTTGGCTCCATAGACGGAATAGACCGGAATCCCTGTCTTCGGATCCTTGAAATCCTCAACGTGCGAACCGGCGTAGGCATCCCCGCGGACTCCGTGTTCGGGGGCGAACAGCGCCTTGAGGTTCACTCCCGGAGCCTCGTGAAGGATGTCGATGGTCGAGCGGAGATTGCGGTCAACTCCGCTCGGGTTCGTCACAAGACCGACATTCTTGCCCACAAGCCCCTCAAAGCCACGGCCTTCAAGGACTTCAATCCCTGTACGCACAATCTGTTTTTCCGCAGCCGGGCAAAGGGTGGCCGACAGGAACGTGGCCGAGAGGAGAACTGAGAATATTCTTATGAGCGGTTTCATATATTCATTGATTATCATTTCTTTCCATATTCAGGGTCAATCCTGCGGTCTGCGAGGAATGTGACTGCGACGGTCGCTATGCAGCAGGCAATCACCATCCAGAAGAAGCCCCTGTAGCCGAGGTATTCCTGCAGGAAGCCGGCGAACATTCCCGGAATCATCATACTCAGAGCCATGAAACAGGTGCAGAATGCATAGTGGGAGGTCTTGAACTCCCCTTCCGAGAAGTACATCATATAGAGCATATAGGCTGTGAAACCGAAGCCGTAGCCGAACTGCTCGATGGCGATGCAGGCGCAGATGACCGCAAAGCTTGTCGGCTGCACCACGGCGAGATAGACGAACGAAAGGCAAGGCAGCGTCATAAATGCGGCCATCAGCCAGATGGATTTCTTAAGCCCGATGCGGGAAGCGAGCAGACCGCCGAGAATGCCGCCGAGGAGAAGGAATATCACGCCGAGCGTTCCGTAGGCTATGCCCACCTCGGCTGTCTGCATCCCGAGTCCACCGGCCTCCGGAGCCGCCACAAGGAACGGTGTGCACATCTTGATGAGGAAAGCCTCCGGCAGACGGTAGCAAAGCATAAATATGATCGCGAGCCAGACGCCAGGTTTCCTGAAATAGGTTGTGACGGTGCGCCCGAACCCGGCGAATATCTCGGACACCGTGCCGGCGGAGCCTTCCTGAATGTTAGGAGCGTCGGACTCGGGTTTAGGAATCGCGAAGGTGTGGTAGAGCGTCAGCGCCGTGAGCAGCACTCCGGAGCCTCCGATTGTCAACTGCCACGACAGCGGAATGTTCCCCGTCCCGGTCTCAAGCAGTCCGGCCACAGCCACGATCACACCGTTGCCGAACACGTTGGCCAGTCTGTAGAAGGTGCTGCGCACTCCCACGAAGGCCGCCTGACTGCTCTGGCTCTGCGCCAGCATATAGAAGCCGTCCGCAGCGATGTCGTGGGTCGCCGAGGCGAACGCCGCGAACACGAATAGGATGAGGGTGAATGTGAACAGACTCATCGGCGTGCTTCCTGCGGCGATTGACTCAGCCGACGGGTGCGGCATCGTAAGCGCCTGCACGACAAAGGCGATGGACATTATGACCTGCATCGTGATGATCCACCACCTTTTCGTCCTGATGATGTCCACGAAAGGGCTCCAGAGGAACTTGAGCGTCCACGGGAGGTAAAGCAGGGATGTGAACAAGGCCATCTGCCCGTTCGGCACGCCCATCTTGGCGAACATCAGGACGGAGACATTGTTGACCAGAAAATATGGAATGCCCTCCACGAAGTAGAGGGTCGGAATCCACATCCAGGGATTGCGTTTTGTGAAACTGTTGTTACTCATTATGTGTTCGGGTAATTACCTTTTTTCCAATTTGCTCGTCGGGTAGTAGTGCATCAGGATCCGGTCGAACGGGTAGCCTTTGGAGGCCATCACGGCGGCCCCGATCTGGCAGAGGCCCACGCCGTGTCCCCAGCCGGCTCCGTCGAGGATAAGATTGTCTCCGACCCATTTCACCTCAAAAGCCGAGCTCTTGAGATGGGAGTCGGACAGCCAGCGGCGGATGATCAGTTCCTTGCCGATGACCATTGTCCTCTTGTCGCCGATTACCTTGAGCCTCTTGAGCCTTCCGGAAGGGCCTCTCTCTATCGGGACAAGATCCTTGATCGTGCCGAAATCGATCCCGGAGCGTCTGCGGACAAGACCGGAGACCTCCGCCCTTGAATATTCAGTCCTCCATCTATAGAAATCCTTGGTCTCCAGATCGTAGTCGTTAAGCACCTGGGAAAGGATTTGTTCGTCCTTCGTGTCGCAGAACACGTCACCTCCCTCCTCGCAGTCCGGAGTGTCAGGAAGCGGCCGGAGATAAGGGTAGTCCTTGTCTTCCCAGCAGGTGCTGAAAATCTCCATCCTGCCTCCGCAGCATTTGGAGAAACGCGCGTCGCAAATCTCCCCTTCAGAGGTGAGAACCAGTCCCCAGGTCTGGTCAATGGCCTTGCGGACGGTCTCTCCCACGGCCATCGTAAGGCCTTGGTAGCGTTGGCAGTGGTCGTCGGCGCAGACATCGAAGAGGGTGTGGTCGTCGTGGTCGAACCATTTGATGTACTCTTCGTCTTTGGCCACTGAATCCGGCCCTCCGGCCACCGGAGCCGCCGTTTCAGTATGATCTTGAGCCTGATTCCTGCGGTGTTCCACCTGTGCAATAACCCAGGAACGGGAAATGACAGCGTGCGCCTTGAGGAACTCCAACCCGGCCGTGGCCTTCATCTCCGAAGAAATGACGCTCAACAGATAGTCCTCGACCCCGACAATGTTCACGGCCGTGACCTTGTCTCCGTCCACGATGAACTTGAGCGTCCCGGCGAACTTCTGGGTGACCTTGCGCTCCCAGTGGAAGTCCACACCGATTGTCACCCCATAGAGGATGAACGACGGCTCGGCGAACATCGTGGCCTCGGTCTGAGCCTCGAAGACCAATTCGTCGTAGAGGACTCCATTGTAGGAGATGCGTCCCTGCGAATATTCCACCCTCTGCCTCCCGGCTCCGTCCGAGATGACCTCGAACTCAATCTCCTGGCCGGACATTATTCCGACCTCAAGCCTGCGCTGGGTTCTGGTCAGTCTCCAGATGATGCCTTTCTCAATCTCCTCGCTGACGGTAATCTCACGGATGACAGAGGCAAGAAGCCCGGAGTCAAGCTTGTCATAGTCCTCGCGCCTCGGAGTCACGAACACGCCGCCGAGATCGGCGCACCCGGGACTCACCGCAAGATGATCCTTCCCGGTCGATGAATAGTTGTGCGGACGATGTTTCTCTCTGAATATCACAATGGAACGATACTCCCCGTCTTTCGTCCAGGCGAAAAGATTGATTTTCGGCTCGTCCGATTCCTCCGGAACAGGGGCACAGTCCAGGAGCCTGTAGAACAGCTTCGCCACGGACTTGGCCGTGTCGCCGCGAAGGACGAAGACTCCGCGGGCATATTCATCAAGATGAAAGAGTCTGGCTTCCTTGACGTTGGTGAGGAATTCCAGTTTTTCTCCTTCGCCGGCGGCCAGGAGCCCGTCAACCCTATTCTGGAGCGGCATCAGCCCCTGCGGACAGGCCTGAAAGTGCATATGGTCCGGCGCCGAGGCCCCGCTTATCGGGCCGTTATAGAATCCGAGATATTCATTATGCTCCCTGACAAAGTCAAGAAGGTCCTGATAGCGATGCCAGATGGATTGTCTCGTGTGCTCAAAGCTGGAGACCACAAGGTGCGACGGGAAGATAGGGTACGGGTTCAGCGTGACACGGTATTTCCGTCCCTTGCGGCCTTCGAATTCGATGTTGGTCTGCTGCGCCGGGCGATTCTCCGGGCACAGGAAGCAAGGCCTCTCGCTGAGGGACTTCGGGTCAAGCGCCGCTTCGGAAGAATTCTTGCGGCACGGGTTGTACTGAACCGTCACGTCAAGCCCGCCTATGTTCAGGCTTTTCACCTCCGCTTTCTTGAGATTGCGGTAATTCTCAGCGGCCAACGGCCAGACCGAAAGCTGGTCATTTATGAATTTGTCAATTTGATTATCCATCAGAGCAATGCTAACAAAGTGTCTTTGATTGATTTGAACTCCTGCTCAAAATTCGGGGTGAACAGTCTGCGGCCAAGATTCGACCCTATTTCGGACATTCTCCAGTAACGGCCCTCCGTAACCTCGTCATTGTCAGGTCTCAAAGTGAAGTTGCCGACTGTCGCGAAAACATTGACCAGTTCCTTCTCCCGGGCGGACTCCCAGACGTAGGATTTCAGGAATATCGGATTGAAGTCCCTGAACCCCAATTCCTCCGAGGCTTCCCGGTAAAGAGCCTCCTCCAGTGTCTCACCGTAATCCACGTGACCTCCCACCGCTGTGTCCCAACGCCCTGGAAGAAGATCCTTGCTCATCGAGCGCTTCTGGATGTACAGACACCCCTCGCGGTTGATGATGTGAAGATGAACCACGGGATGCATCAGTTTCGACCCGTCGTGTACGGACTGCCTTGTGGCCTGGCCGACGACAAGGCCGTTCTCCTCCACGACCGGAACAGTCTCCCCTGTCGGGCGCGGGCGGTCTCCGGGATTGTCTGCCGAAGGCAAAGGCAGGAGCGGCGCCGGAGAAACCGGATAGGTCAGGTCAAACATGGCGTCAGGCTATGGCTACCAGAATCAGCAACTGGGCCACAAGCACCCTCAAGAACATCGACAGAGGGTAAACCGTGGCATAGTTCACAGAAGGGTAATCCGTTCCGTAAGCTCCCTGGGTGAACGCAAGGACGGCAGGGTCGGTGGTGCCGCCGGAAATCAGACCGCAGATCTGGTAGAAGTTGAGCTTGCATACATACCTCGCCACAAGACCGATTGTGCAGACAGGAATGAATGTGATGAGGGCGCCGTAAAGAATCCACCAGTAACCTCCGCCAAGGATGGAACTTACGAAGTTCTGTCCGGCCCCCAGACCGACGGCGGCCATAAAGAAGGAGATTCCCATCTCCCTGACCATCAGGTTGGCGCTCTGCGTCGTGTAGGTCGTGATTTTCCACTTCGGCCCGAAATAGCCAAGCAGGATCGCGATGATGAGAGGTCCGCCGGCAAGTCCAAGCTTGATAGGCTGCGGAATGCCCGGGATGGCGATAGGAATCGAGCCGAAGATCACACCGAGGGCGATTCCGAAGAAGATAGGGATGAGGTTCGGACGGTTGAGCGTGGAGGTCTGGTTGCCCACAAGGTTGGCCACTTCACCGATTCCGACTTCCGGCCCGACAACCCTTAGGACATCCCCCATCTGGAGGATGAGGTTAGGCCTTGCCACAAGTCCGACACCGGCTCTGATGACACGGGTGACGCTGACCCCGTAGTTAGCCCTTATGTTGAGATTCCTCAACGTTATTCCTGTCAGGGAGGACTTTGTGACGGTGATTTTCCTGTTGACCATCTTGGTGTCCATCTGCTCCCAGTCCTGAAGGTGCATCGGGACTTCCTCGCCGAAGGTTATCCTGGCGGAGTCAACATCCTTCTGCGAGATGACCAACAAGAGTTTGTCACCTTTCCGGAGAACAGTGTCCGGCCCGGGAACCGACGTAACCCCATCCCGAAGCATCCGTGAAATCACAATTGAGTTGCCCAGGTCTCTCGTGGCCTCCTTGATGGTCAGCCCGAAGACCGCCGGATTCTCCACCTCACAATGCATCCGCCTTGCCACATCCTCGCCGCCGTCTGCTTTGTCAAGCTCTTCCTTTTCCTTGTCAAGGTCAACTTTGAATATCGCCTTGAAGAACATAATGAGACCTATCACGAGAAGCACGCCCAGAGGATAGGCCACGGCATATGCGGAAGCCAGTCCGGAGGTCGCCGTGGCGATGTCGGACGCAAGATAATTCCCCGCACGCATCGAATCCGCCATCGTCTGCTGTGCGGCTCCGAGTCCGGGGGTGTTGGTGACGGCTCCTGACATCACGCCGACCATCGTCCTGAGGTCTTCACCCGTTATGAGGTGAATGGCAACAGTCACGCCGACAGCGAGAAGCACCAGCACGACAGCCAGCAGGTTGAGCTGAAGTCCTCCTTTCTTGAACGAATGGAAGAATCCCGGGCCGACCTGAAGTCCGACCGAGAACACGAACAGAATCAGGCCGAAGTCCTTCATAAAACTGAGCACCGTCGGATCGACCCTGAGTCCGAAATGGCTCAGGATGATGGCAACGAACAAGATCCAGGTCGAACCGATGGAAACACCTTTGACCTTGAACTTTCCAAGATACAGTCCCGTCGCCACCACTACGGCGAAAACCAGGATGGAATGGGCGATTCCCGCCCCAAGAAACAAATCTCGCATATCAATCTAAAATCTATACGCTTAAAAATCTATCCGCGCGCAGAAGCAGGGTTTGTCTTCAATTCTTCCTTCTATGAAATATGTCCGGCCTCCGTCTTTCTCCACGACGCTTCTGAATATTCTCACAACCTCACCGGGTTTTGTCTCCTTGATGAAATTGATGCCGATGCTCCTGACCGGACTTCCGGAGACCTCCTCATAGTCAATGCTGTCCATAGCCCACACCACATAGCGGGCGTTGTTGGTGTGACCCAGCACATCGATGTCCGAATATGCCGCCTTGTGGCTTCCGACCTCCTCCGCGGGTATATTCTTCGGCATCACGACCTTTTCGCAAGGGGTCTGAATCGCATCGTCGGGGCATAGGGTAGTCGCCGGAACCATATTCAGAACCTCATCGCTGCGCACCAGCCTTCTGGTCTGCACATTCATCACTATCCACGACGACGTGCACAGCACCAAGGCCTTTGACTTGTCCGCAAAATCGGTGTCTCCCTGCCTTCGCAATTCGAAGTCACGCAGAAAGAACAGTCCGTCCTGACCTTTGTGCCAAGTGTAGAGCGTCGTCTCGTCCGTCCATTTCGGCAGATTCAGGAAGTCAATCCGCATCCGGGACAAGACCCAGGCCGTGTGATGCCTCTGGAGGTCATCGTAACCGAAATGAAGAGCTTTGGCGGCCAGATAAGCCATCTCCTGGGCGTGATCCATAAACGCCGCCGGCTTCAGACGGAACGAAGCGTCCGTGTCGTAGCACGGAACCGTTATGTCGGTGCTGAACCTGTTGTCCGAGACGCTAACTCTTTCCATAGTCTTAATGATTGATTATCCTCAACTCCTCGGGAGTGTAGAGGATGGAGTCGATGAAGTCCGGAGCGATGCGGGCGAGAAGAAGGAATATTCCTATAGCCATCACCGCCAGACCTATGACGCTTGCCACCACGATGATAGCAGCTCTCCATCCACGGTTCCTCGCCTTGCTCCTTGCCTCAACTCTCACCGTACCGAAGTCTGTTTTGTCAGCCTCCTTGCCATTATCAAAGGCATAGTTAGCGGTTGCGTCTGCCGCAACGCCCGATTCTTCGGCAACCGAAACTCCCCCACAGGCCTCTTCAACGGGTTCGGCCACCGATGCCGCCGGTTCCTTGACAGGTGTCGGGGCCTCCACCAGCTCCCGCAGCGCCGCCACATTCTTCGCCACCTCGGCCGGGGTCTCCTCGTGCGTCTTCAACGAGACAGGTTCAAGTCCGACTCCGTAAGGATAAATGTCCAGATCCTCGTCAGCTACAAAGAAAAAAGCGTTCTCCTTGGTAGCCCTCAGGCGTCCGAGCCCGGGGAAAACCACAACTTTCTTTGTCTGCAGTGTTTCCTTCAACCCTGAAATGAACTCATCCAGTATTCTTCCGGAAGTGTCGAGTTCCATCCCGTTGACCTTGGCATAGAACTCCGCCAGCATCCCGTCGTTTCCGGAGCCGCGCTGCCTGAAAGACAGTTTCCGGTAAGGAGGATTGATCGTATACCCCTTGTCAGAGAATGACGAAGGCATCACCTCGGAGACGAATGTCCCCAAGCCCGGCAATGTAACCTCATCATTGTCAAGAATCAAGTTCCTGACCATCTCTGAAAACAAATCTATGTCCATTTTCCTCCTCCGAGAAATCGTCACAAAGGTACACAAAAAAAACTACAAAAAAATTTGCATTAACCAGTTTTTGTTGTACCTTTGCACTCCCGAAAGGAACAACCTCCAGAAGGTTGACAGAAATTCCTCAATAGCTCAGTTGGTTAGAGCACCTGACTGTTAATCAGGGGGTCGCAGGTTCAAGTCCTGCTTGAGGAGCCAAAGCGGACAAATCATCAGGAATGACGGTTTGTCCGTTTTTCTTTTCCTCATAACTCTCTGATTTCAAAGGATATTGAAAGAAGAATTCATTTTTGGAAAGAGGTTCAATATCGTCATTTTTCTTGCTCCAGACAAAACCCTCCGGAAAGACAAGATTCTGGATGTGGCGTTTCTGACCAAGACTTGCCAACTGCCATAATTTCAACATATTATCTTTAAGCCCAAGTCCAAAATCAATGTAATTATCGAGGTTCAATATTTCTTTGTGCCTCTCATCAAGTTCTGCTTGAATAGCGTCTCTTTCAGCCTCCAATCTCTCTAAGAAGCTGTTTAAGAATAATTCCTCTTTTTTCTTATGCGGCCTTTCCGGCCATTTTCATCTTTCTCATCGGTCACG
>CAVCPY010000111.1:14108-14229 GCA_963604245.1 Eggerthellaceae bacterium | reverse complement strand
AGCCTCAAAAATCCTGCATAAATCTCTACCAACTTATTTTTTATCGCTTACTAAAGAAGCTGTTTAAAAATGGTTCCCGCATTTTATTATGCGGAATTTTCGTGACAGTTTCGGCTTTGGA
>CAVCPY010000111.1:0-14080 GCA_963604245.1 Eggerthellaceae bacterium | reverse complement strand
ACGTGACCGATGACAAAGATGAAAATGGCCGGAAAGGCCGCGTAAGAAAAAAGATGAATTATTTTTAAACAGCTTCTAAAGCCGTCATTCATCTCCCGCATTTGTACATTGTTTGGTTTCTGTGCCGGTGTTCACGGTGAAATCCTCTCAATTTCATTTTTGTATGTGGCTAAAAAACATTACATTTGTGATTATTCGTGCGGTCTGCCTTTGTTTGTCCGCCATAATACGAATTCAGTGTATCTAAAAATAGTACATAAGGTTATTCTCTTTGCCGCCGGTGTCACGATATGTGGGTGCAGTGATTTTCAGACGAACGGGACGTTGCCTGAACACGGACCTGTCAAGGTTGTTCTTGCTGTTGGCGGCGACCCTGAATCCAGAACGGCCTATGATGCGGAAGCAGGAGGTTTCGTCTGGCAGAGTGGTGACGCGGTTTCTGTCTGGGCGAAATCGGCTGGTGGCACATATGAGCTTGATGGCCAGGCTTTCAGTCTGTTGGCCACGGGGCTGGACAAGTCTTCGGCGTATTTTTCAGCGACGCTCGCATCCGGGATGACCGAGGGAACATATTCCTATTATATGACCTATCCGCTTCCTGATTCTGCGGAGGCAGGCAAGGCTGTGTTCACTGTCCCCGCTGTCCAGAATGGCATTGCTTCGGATGGAGTTGACATCATCGTTGCGGGACCCGTAGAAGGACAGGCATTGAGGCCGATAGAGGCCGGTTCGCCTCTCTTGCCGGACAATGTGATTAAATTCAGAATGAAGCATCTCCTTCATTTTCTGAAGTTCTATATCCCAGAAGGGTGCAACGCACTCGGTGAGCCAGTCACCAGGATTGAGTTTTCAATGCCGAAGGCGGTTGCCGGGAAGGTTTCTGTTGATATTTCAGATGCCGCTGCGGCTACACTTGATGCCGGGACAAAAACAATGACTCTTGAACTTAAGGAGCCTGTCGGTGAAAATGGGGCTGCTGTCGCCGGAATATTCCCACCTCAAACAGAGTATTCATCGGCGGATCAGATGCTTGTGACGGTATATTCGGAGAACAAATGGGCTTCGTTGGCTCCTGTCTCGCTTGAAGGGAGATCTTTTGCCGCCGGGCATCTGACACCTGTCCCGCTGAGGCCGTCCGAGGTCAGGCAACTTTACAAGTTGAGATTCACTTTGGCCTCCAACAATCTTGGTGAGGATCCGTATGACATCAAACTCGCTCTTCCTGATGGGGTGAATTGGCCGGGGAGCGGGTCGAACGTGCTTGAATTGGCAGGAACGCACAATGGTTTGATAAAGACTGGAGACACCTTCGTCGTGGAGACAAAGGATGAGGCGGCGTTCAGGGCGTTGTCCTCCAGGCAGTTGACCGTAAGTTACGAGTCGGAGAATGCTTTGGTGGCGGAAAGCCTGACGCTCGGAGATTTGACTTCGGTCTCAAACGACACCTGCGCTTTGAACTGTCCGTATCTCTTCTACGAGGATTTTAGCGGTGTCGAGAGCTTCAGCTCCAATGATGAATATGGTATTTCCAGTGCCGGAAGCAAGTCACCTCACACATTCCTCTCCGGCTGGAGCGCCGCAAGAGCCGGAGCACAGGCCGGAACCGCGATCAGAATAGCCTGCCGCAGGGAGACAGGTCTTGCCAACTATTCAGCCAGGGCCGATTCCCCGTTCCTCTCCGGATTGAAGGAGGGCAAAACCGTGAGCCTGAATGTGGTATATGACTATTCAATGGACAGGAAAGGCACTCCTAAAATCGCTCAGACGGTTTATTTCGGCTACATCACGACTAGCGACAACCTCAAGAGCGGCGATGACACTGGCACCTTCACTTCAAACTTTGACATCAATGAGACTACGGGTTCATATGACAACGTCAACCATACTGCCGACGTGGTCCTTTCAGATGTCACCGCTCCATTGAGGTTGAGCTGGAGGACTGTTCCTGAGACGAACTGGGGAGCCAACAACAACACCTGCTGGCTTTACTTGGACAATATAAAAGTGAGAATCAAAAAGTAGAAAGAATATGAATGTGAACGGAAAAATGATCGGGATTCTGGCGCTGGCCGCTTTGTCAGTGTCGTGTTCCCGGCATTTGGTTGAATCCGAAGGAAACGTCGAGTTTTCGGTGGATGCTGATTGCAATGTTGCGGTCGCGAGCAGAAGCAACGTGTCCGACTATGCAGACCTTCCTGGCGCAGGGGAGTTTTCGATTGTCCTTACAAACAGCAGTGGCGATGAAATCTACAGCGGTCTGCTTGACGGTTACGTCACATCCACCGCTCTCAAGGCGGGCAACTATTCCGTGAAGGCCAGTTATGGTTCCGTGTACGATGAAGGCTTTGAAAAGCCTAGCTTTTTTGGAGAGAAGACGTTCGCCGTCACGGGCGGAGGCTCAACTGCAGTTTCCATTCCGGTCTCTCTGTCGAATTCGATAATCAGGATAGAGTGTACGGATGGATTCAAGTCTTATTACACGGACTATTCCTTCATCGTCAAGACCGGAGGTGGAACCGAAATACCTTTCCCTAAAGGTGAGACAAGGGCAGCGTTTGTCGATGCCTACTCGATTTCAGTGTCCGGTACGCTGACCAACCAGGGAGGAAAGACGCAGTCTTTCTCCAAAGATTATAAATCCCTTGCCCCGAAGACCTGCTACACCATCAGGTTTGATGTGTCAAATGTGGGAGGGAACTCCATCACTGTCACATTTGAAGACACGGTGGAAGATCTTGAATTGATGGATGTTGATCTTAACGGCTGACGAGATGAAAAGGATTTCTTACATATTCATTGCTGTCATTATGCTTCTGACAGTGTCCTGCAAGAAGGACAATTTTAATTATGCCCAAGGTGACAAGACCGGGGTGCTGTCTTTCGACGGGCTATCCTTGGTGGTTTCTGATGAAGTCCATAAGGTCGTCACACGAACCGAGGCTGCGGGCGACGACTACGTGTTGTTCCTTTATGATAATGCCGGAGTGCTTGTGTGGCAGAAAACGTATCAGGAGGTCCGGGGAAGCGCGAGCATTTCCCTCCCTGCCGGCAATTACACGCTTGACGCCAGATCAACAAGTGCGGATGTGCCTCAGGCTAAATTCACATCGCCTGTTTATGGGGCTTCAAAGAGTTTCTCAATCAAGGCCGGGGTGACGACCACGCTTGGAACCATTACCTGCACCCTGCTTCAGGCTGTAGTCACGGTCGGGTATAACGATGATTTCCTGAAGTCTGTGACCGGGGATGGCGCAGCCACGGTCGAATTGACCGCGGGATATCCTTTGGAGTATAAACTTGAATATTCCGGTGGCAATCCTACGTATGACCGCCGTCTGGGCTACTTTGCGGTTAATGGCACTGACGCCACGATAGCCTTGGTCTTCAAGGGGTCAGTGGAAGGCAAGACCCAGAGAATGCGAGCGACCATCACAAACGTCAAGGCGCAGGATTGGCACATCGTCACCATCCTGAAAAAAGTGGACGCTTCCGGGAACGCCTCTTTCTCTGTCGAGATAGATGGCCTGATTGAAGACGTTGAGCTGGACAATTCCGTGGCGGCCGATGAGCAAGGCGACGGTTATGACCCTGACGCTCCGGCCGGTGACGGAGGTATCGAACTTGTCAGCACCTGCTCATACGACATATCCGAGACAGTCGTGGTCCCGTCGGTCGGATCATTCCCGCTGACGATGACCGCAAAGATACCTAACGGAGCCCGCAAGTTCACAGTTGACATCGCATCCACAAACGCTGATTTCATCAATTCCGTGAACACGGTCGGAGGAACAACGCTTGATCTTATCAATCCTTCCGATGCGGCGATGGGTGTGTTCGACATCGTCCCGTTCCCTCACGGGGCTGAACTTGCCGGCAAGACAGAGGTTGATTTCGACCTTTCAGGGGCGCAGACACCTCTTCTGGCTTTCAAAGGCGCGCACACATTCACGATGAACGTGATCGACAATAAGGGCTGCCGAAAGAGTATTCCTATCACCCTTGAAGTGCAGTAGGAGGAATGAATATGAAGAATCAACTGTCAATCATAACATTGGCTCTCTCTGCTGTCGCTCTGGGAGCGTGTGCCGACTACAATGAGACACCGGCCGGGAAAGGTGCGTTCAGCCTCGATGTGAGGATGAGCGAACCGGCCACGAAGGCAGCGATGAGTCAGGACGAGCTTCTTTCATCCGCGAGAGTCAGCATCTACAAAGGCGATTTTTCCGGCAAGGTCCGTGAATATGTATATTCACAGATGCCGGAGGCAATCTACCTGCCGGCGGACGAGTACCGCGTGGATGTTGTGGCTGGAGAGTTGGCCAAGGACAGCCCGTCAGCGGCTTCCTGGGAACAGAAAAGCTACAAAGGATCTTCCGCTGTGACTGTCACGGCCGGGACGTCAAGCAGCGTGACAGTCGTTGCCAAGGTCTGCAATGTGGTCTCCAATGTCATTTTCGACCAGACTGTGACAGAGGCTTTCGCCGATGGTTTTACGTGTACGGTCAGCCTTGGGGAGGCCGGCGGGCAGCTTGTCTATGACGCTTCCAGAAGCGGTGCGGACGGCTATTTCATCGCTTCCGGTTTCGAGCCTTCGCTTTACTGGACTTTCTCCGGCACTTTGAAGAAGGACGGAAGCGCGTTCGCA
This sequence comes from Eggerthellaceae bacterium, assembly GCA_963604245.1. Taxonomy (GTDB): domain Bacteria; phylum Bacteroidota; class Bacteroidia; order Bacteroidales; family UBA932; genus Cryptobacteroides. The sequence goes on along the minus strand of CAVCPY010000111.1, from coordinate 9,435 downwards.
AAGTCCGGGGAGATCAAGTCTGCGGAAGGCGGAAAAAGGTATAGGCTGAACCTCAAATACACGGAGAAAGACGGTCTTCTGGCCTTCAGTCTTCTGGTGGATGACTCTACGAACAACATCTACGATGACATCATTTTCGATGGTTCCTCGACGGGGATAGCCAAGTCCGCAGGATACGAAATCTGGGCTGGCCACTTCACCGCCCACGCTGACGTTGACGAAACCCAGTATGACAAGGACAAGGTCCGTTTCGAAATCCGTGAGAAAGGAACTCAGGACTGGACGCAGGTGGAGGCGGTCAGGGAGTCCGAGGGGACGTTCAGCTCTGATGTCAAGGGATTGACCCCTTCAACCACCTACGAGTACCGTCTTGTGCTCACCTCTCTTGAGTCAGGAGAGGAGGAGATTCTCGCCGCCCCGTCCGACATCACCACCGACAAGGCGGTCTCTGTGCCGAACGGAGGGTTCGAGACGACATCCAACGACGAAAGTTCCAAGTACAAGTCGTTCTATGACCCGTCTTCTTCGGATCCGTCACTGCGGACACAATGGTGGGGCAACGGCAATTATGGAGCGACGCTTGTTGGCTCGAGCTCCGTGATCTGCTATCCTGACGCTTCTTCCTTCAAGGAAGGCTCCCAGTCAGTATGCCTCCAGTCACGCTGGGTTGTCGTGAAGTTCGCCGCCGGAAACCTTTTCAGCGGGCATTTCGGAGAACTCATAGGGACCACGGGCGGAACGGTTTACTTTGGAAGACCGTTCACCGCCAGACCTACGGCATTGAGACTTTGGGTGAAATATTCGGGAGGCGTCATCAACCGCGAGTCCTCCAATGTCCCTTCTGAGGGGAAGAAGGGCAACTACGACAAGGCCTCCATCCGAGTCGCTCTCGGCACCTGGGACTACAGGCAATATGGCGGCGACGCTGACAGCCCTGTCCTGATCAACACCACTGATGAGAGTACATTCGTGGATTTCTCCACTGACAAGTCCACAATCGCTTTCGGTGAGAGACTCATCTCCTCAGACGATTCCAATCCGGCCAAGGACTGGATCCAGATGACTATTCCTCTCGAATACAGCAGTCTGACGACATATCCGACGCACATCATCATCAGCTGTGCCGCCAGTATGTACGGAGACTACTTCTCCGGCTACGATGACAGCAAGCTCTGGCTTGACGGAATGGAACTTCTTTACGAATAATGTCGAGGTGTTCATTCATAATACTTTCACTCCTTTCTCTGTTCTTTGGCCAGTTCAATGCCGAGGGACAGAAATTGGACAGGGGTATTGACCTGTCATCCCAGCCTTGCTTCATCAGGAAAGGCACCTGGATGGTGGGCGGCGGAGCCAGTTATATGCTGCACGACAACGACAATTCACGTCTGTTGGTGGTCAACGGCATAAAATCCACCGGTTACACCCTTTCTGTCAGCCCGGCATTCTGCTATATGTTCAAGGACAATATGGGGGTCGGCGTCAGGGTAGGGTATAAAAGGAATATGTTCCAGCTGGATTCCGCCAAGATGAATTTCGAGGACATCAATCTGGAGATGTCCGATTATCATAAGATTAGCCATTCATTTGAGATTCAAGGAATTGGACGCTACTATATTCCTGTGGGATCGTTGAAGCGGCTGGGTTTGTTCAACGAGCTGCAGCTGTCATATTCATACGGTCAGGGAAAGGTGCTGGACGGACACGGCGACAAGGTGAACGCATCGTACGAGACTTCCAACGCTCTGGGAATCAATGTCTGTCCGGGATTTATGGCCTTTGTCACCGACAAACTCGCCATCGACGTGAGCGTGAATATGATGGGACTCCATTTCGACTGGACCGACCAGAGTCACAACCGGGTGGCGGAAGGAGACAGAAGTTTGACTTTCATTAATTTCAAGGTGAATCTGCTGGCCGTAGGATTCAGCCTGTACTATTATTTGTGATCCGGTGAAAAAGATAGCGTTGATATTGTCCATCCTTCTTTCCGCATTCGGCGTGATGGCTGCGGAAAGGGATAGCCTGTCCGTTGCGGAAAGACGCGGGCCCGACAGGCTGTTTATGCCCAAAGGTGACTTCTCCGCCGGTGTGCAGTTCTTCTATGCGGACTTGTACAGCACGGACAGTGAATATCTTATGCTGCTTCAGCATTTGGATGCAAGCGGCACGATGATGACGTTGTCGCCTTTCCTTGGCTACACGTACAAGAACAACAGGGCTGTCGGTTTGAGGGCGAAGTATTCATCGGCAAAAGGAGGAATCTCCAACGCTGACTTTTCGATGCTGAGCGATGACCTGGCTGTCTCGTTGAATGACATCCAAGCGGATTCGCGTGCGGTTCAGGCGGAGGTTTTCCATCGCTCCTACGCTCCGTTGGACAAGCGGGGCAGGATCGGTGTGTTCACCGATGTGTCGCTTGGATATTCCTACACCAGGACTTCATTCTCCTACAACGAGGAGAGCCTTGACAGTTATGCTGCGGCCAACAGGGTCAAGATAGCGGTGCACCCCGGCCTGATGATCTTCGTGACCAACAGCGTCAGCACGCACGTGTCAATCGGCATCGGAGGTGCTACCTACAATCATATTGACTATTATAAGAATGGAGAGATTGTCGGCACGAGGGATTTTTCCAAGGTGCGTTTCCTGCTTGACGTGCTTGACATCTCTTTCGGATTGAGTTTCCATATATAGGGCTATGAACAGATTGATTTTGACCATATTGATGATTGTCTCGCTTCCGGTGCTGTCGTGTATCAGGAACGATGTCCCTTACCCGGAGATAGACGCCGCCATCACAAGCCTTGAGGCTGACGGCGCCAAGTCTGTGGGCATCAGCGCCGATGCGCGGGAAGTAATCCTCACCCTTGAGGAGACCGTGGACATCAGCAAGGTCAACATCCGGAAGGTGTCGTTCAATGACTCGGCTGTCATTGCTTCCGACCCGATTGTCGGCACGAAAGACCTGTCCGAGCCGCTTTCGGTGAGGCTTTCCGCCTACGAGAATGAGCGTTCGTGGGCAATCAAGGCAGAGCAGCCAATAGAACGCTATTTTTCCCTCTCCGGTCAGATAGGCGGTGCGGTGATAGACGCCCCTAACAGGCGTGTCGTGGTTCAGGTTCCATCCGGAATCGACCTCACGAAGTTGAGTGTGTCTTCCATAAAACTCGGCCCCGAGGGGCAGACCGCATATTCTCCGGCCATCTCTTCTCTGAATGATTTTGAGAATCCGGTGGAGCTGAATGTCTCCTACAGGGATGTCAATGAGGTCTGGACACTTTACGCAGAGGAGGTCGAGGCGGCGGTCTCGATTTCCAAGCCGGATGTCTGGACCGGCGTCGCCTGGCTCAAGGCCAGCGGAATCGAAGGCCGTGACAACGGCTTCCGCATCAGAAAGGCCGGTGATCCCGGTTGGAGTGAGGTTGACGGAATCACCTCCGACGGCGGATCATTCGCCGCAGCCGCCGAAGGTCTTGATCCTTTGACTGAATATGAATGCCTGGCCTACAGCGGCGAGGACACTTCGGAGATTCTGAAGTTTACGACCGAAGCTGCCGCCCAATTGCCGAATTCCGGTTTCGAGACGTTTTCCAATGCGGAGTCGGACAAGTATTGCTCGTTCTATGATCCGGCCTCGTCACTTCCTGAACTTCAGACCAAATGGTGGGGAAGCGGCAACAAAGGCTCCACAACTGTCGGTTCAAAGTTCGCCATCACCAAACCGGATGACACAGAAAAGGTTGAGGGAAAATATTCATTGAAGATGGAGTCGCAGTACGTGATCATCAAGTTCGCCGCCGGAAACATCTTCTCCGGTGAATATGTCGGGAATGTCGGCACGGCGGGAGGAAAGATCCGTATGGGGCGTCCGTTCACCCTTCGTCCTCGGAAACTGACCGCCTGTGTCAAATACAAGTGCGGTAAGATTGAATCGAGGACACTTGGAGGCTATCCGGACGGCGATGTGGTAAAAATCGGCGACAATGACCGCGGCATCGTCTGGGTCGCCCTGGGCACTTGGGATTTCCACAAATATGGTGGGACGGAGGACTGCCCTGTCGAGGTGAACACCACCGACAAGTCCACATTCTTCGATCCTTCCGGCAAGGATGTCATAGCATACGGCAAGTTCGTCACCGACCAGGATATGGGCTGGACAAAGGTGGAGATTCCTCTTGAATATGTCTCCACTTCGCGCCGGCCGACCCACATCATAGTCTCCTGCGCCGCCAGTATGCTCGGAGACTATTTCACCGGCAGCCCCGATTCCATCCTGTGGGTTGATGACATCCGTCTGGAGTATTAGGTGATTCCTGAAAAATGTTCTGAGCTTTTGCCCGTCTCTTAGAAGCTGTTTTCACCCGTGATCAGGGACGGTTCCCCGTCCGGTCACGGGTGTTTCGTGTGTTTTTTGCGTCCTGAAATATTCCACTTCGGGATATTTGTTCGCTGTTCGTATATACTTTTGTTTGACGTGGCGTTCCTCAATCTTTACCCTGATTTCGTGGAACAGGTCAAGCGTCTCTCATTATTCCCGACAAGGAAATGCTGAATGAATATTTTGTCAAATTATCTTGGCGTTCTGAAATATTATTCCGATATTTGCTGCGTTGAACAAAAATGAGAGGTTTCAATCATATCCACCATCATCATCACCATCGCCAGAAACGGAGGTGACTTTGTCGTGGGTATCTGTTTGTCAGGGATATTGGTCAAGGCTCGCTTCCGTATCGGTAGTGGGTCTTTTTTTGTATAACAAACGAACGAAAAATGTTAAGAATCGCGATTCAGGCCAAAGGCCGTTTAAGTGAAGAAAGCCTCTTGCTGCTGCGCGAGGCGGGTATTGAGGTGGATGACACAAAACGTAAATTCCTGTCCCGCTCCAGCAGCTTTCCGGTTGAGATTCTGTACCTGAGGGATGACGACATCCCGCAGGCGGTGGCCCAAGGGGTTGCCGATTTGGGAATCGTTGGGTACAACGAGGTCTGTGAGAGGGGAGAGAATGTGGTGATTGAAGACCGTCTGGGATTCGGGGCGTGCAGGATTTCCCTGGCCATCCCCAAGGCGGAAACATATTCCGGTTTGGAATACTTCAATGGTAAACGCATTGCCACATCTTATCCTAATATTCTTGGTAAATTCCTGAATGGCAAAGGAATAAGGGCGCAGATCAATGTGATTGCCGGCTCGGTGGAGATTGCCCCCACAGTCGGAATGAGCGATGCGATCTTCGACATTGTGTCTTCCGGCGGCACTCTGGTCAGCAATGGTCTGAAGGAAGTTGAGCAGGTGGTCTTTTCGGAGGCTGTGCTCATCTCGGACGGGAAACTGTCCGGCGACAAGGCCAAACTGTTGGAACAGATCAGATTCCGTTTTAATGCGGTCCGTGACAGCAGGGGCAAGAAATATCTTCTGATGAACATCCCGGATGACAGGATCGAGGATGCCATCCGGATTGTTCCGGCGATGCGGAGCCCTACAGTGCTTCCGCTTGCGCAAAACGGGTGGTCATCACTTCATTCTGTCGTGGATGCGAGCGTGCTGTGGGAGAAGATAGAGAGCCTCAAGAAGATTGGAGCCGAGGGAATTCTTGTTCTCTCGGTCGAGAAGATGGTTTTGTAGATTTGCGTATTTATTCATAATTTCTATGCGTAAATCAGATTGTGCGGTCACTGTGGTGCGGCAGACTTACCAACCGGCCGCCGCTGTTCGTCAAGGCTCACCAACGATAGGAGTGACCTCGATATACAACAATCCGCCTCGTAGCGAATGGCCTGAACTGCTCGCAAGGGCAGGAGAAAGCGATACGGACATTGAGTCCAGTGTCAGATTGACTCTTGAATATGTCAGAACCGGAGGCGACAAGGCACTTCTGGCTCTGGAGTCCCGCTATGACAATGTGACTTTCCCTTCGGCTGAAGCCTTCAAGGTCAGCGATGAAGAGATCAGGGAAGCGGCTTCTTCCGTCCCTCGGGAGTTGAAGGATGCCATAGCGCTGGCATATTCGAACATCAGGATATTCCACGAGGCTCAGGTGCCGGAAATTGTCAAGGTTGAGACTTCGCCCGGAGTTTTGTGCATCCAGAAGGCCGTGCCGCTCCGCAGGGTCGGACTGTATGTCCCCGGAGGCCGCGCCCCGCTTTTCTCGACAGTCCTTATGCTTGCTGTCCCGGCCCAGGTCGCCGGCTGTCCGGAAACTGTCCTCTGCACGCCTCCTGACAGGGAAGGCAAAGCTAATCCTGCCATCATCTATGCAGCTTCGGTCTGCGGTGTCAGGAACATCTTCAAAATCGGTGGCGCACAGGCCATAGCGGCGATGGCGTATGGAACGGAAACGCTGGCGAAGTGTGACAAGATTTTCGGCCCCGGCAACCGCTATGTGATGAAAGCAAAGCAGATGGTGGGGTTGTCCGTGACTGCGGTCGATATGCCGGCCGGCCCTTCCGAGGTTATGGTGCTCGCTGATGAGACAGCCGTTCCGGAATTCGTGGCAGCGGACTTTCTCTCGCAGTCGGAGCACGGGCCGGACAGCCAGTCTATTCTGGTCTGTACAACCGAGGCTGTGGCCAGGGCTGTCGCAGTGGCTGTCGCAAGGCGGACGGAAGGCTTGAGCAGGGGTTGCATTGTCGCCAAGGCACTGGAACACAGCCGTGTGATTGTCTTTCCAAGCCGCACTGACATCATAGATTTCGCCAATGAATATGCTCCCGAACATCTCATCGTCTCTATGGACAGACCCTGGGAGATTGCAGACCGTATAGTCTCCGCCGGGAGCATATTCATAGGAAATTATTCGCCTGAGAGTGCGGGGGATTACGCTTCCGGTACGAACCACACGCTGCCCACAAGCGGTTGGGGACATTCGTTCAGCGGACTGGCTCTGGACGCGTTTATGAGAAAGATGACCATTCAGGAGATCACGCGGGACGGGCTGGCAGGGCTTGGAGACACAATCCGGACAATGGCATTGGCCGAAGGACTTGACGCCCACGCCGCTGCGGTTGAGGTTAGACTTTGTGGCAACGCCGGTCCGACAGACTCTTCGGCCAGTCACTTGGCTTCACGTTTGAAAAATAATCGGAAATGAAAATAGAAGATGTCCTTAAACTTGTAAGACCCAACATTTTGGATCTTGAGGCCTATTCGACCGCAAGGGATGACTGCGGCTCGAATCACCCGGAGATTTTTCTGGATGCCAATGAGAATCCTTACAACAACGGCGTCAACCGCTATCCTGATCCGCATCAGAAGGCTCTGAAAGCCAAGATGGCGGAGATCAAGGGTTTGGCTCCCGAGATGCTGTTCCTCGGCAACGGGAGCGACGAGGCCATAGACCTGACCTTCAGGGTGTTCTGCGTTCCCGGAGTGAGCAATGCCGTGTCCATCGCCCCGAGTTACGGGATGTACGAGGTGGCTGCGGCGATGAACGACGTGGAGTTCCGGAAAGTCCAGTTAAGGCCGGACTTTTCGATGGATTCCGCGGCGATGCTTTCCGCAGCCGACTCCAAGACAAGGCTGATGTTCATCTGCTCCCCGAACAACCCGACCGGGAACTCCTTTCCGGTCGGCCAGGTCGAGGATATTCTCGAAAGGTTCGGAGGTGTGGTGGTTTTGGACGAGGCTTACATCGATTTCTCGGTGAGGCCTTCGTTGGTTCCGCTGGTTCGGAAGCACCCGAACCTCATTGTGCTTCAGACGCTTTCAAAGGCTTGGGGAATGGCCGGGCTGCGCATAGGGCTTGCGATTGCGGACCCTGCGGTGATTTCTTTGATGTCCAAGGTCAAGTACCCGTACAACATCAATGTCGTGGCGCAGAAGATGGCGTTGATGAAACTGGACGGTGCGGCCAAGGACAAGGCGGTGGCCGAGATTGCGGGCCAGAGGTTCAGGCTTGAGAAAGAACTGGCCGGATGTCCGGAAGTCAAAGGTATATATTCAAGTGACGCCAACTTCCTGCTTGTGAGGTTTGGCAATCCGGATGAGGTTTATGAGAGGTTGCTTGCCGGAGGGGTGATTGTAAGGAACCGTTCCAAGATTCCAGGGTGCGAGGGATGCATTCGCATAACAGTCGGAACTCCGGCGGAGAATGACCGGCTGCTGCGGCTGCTTTCCTCCTCGGTGCAATCAGGTGGGTACGGTGGCCGGCGTGGCTCCGTCGCTGCGGCCACCGGGTCTTTGGAGGGGGCCGCCTCCGGCATCGAATTATTGGGCGAAAGGCACGTGAGGATCACACGAGACACCAAGGAGACGAAAATCTCACTGGATTTGGATCTGGATTCCGAGGGCGGTAAAGGAAGCATTTCAACAGGCCTTCCGTTCTTCGACCATATGCTGGAACAGATTCCGAACCACGGAGGAGTGTCGCTGTCCGTCGAAGCCAAGGGAGATTTGCAAGTCGATGAACACCATACGATTGAGGATGTCGGGATTGTCCTCGGCGAGGCTATCCGAGCCGCCCTCGGGTCTAAACTTGGCATCGCCCGCTATGGATTCGTCCTGCCGATGGATGACTGTGACGCCGCTGTTCTGATGGATTTCGGAGGGCGGATAGATTTCAGATGGAATGCAGAGTTCAGACGGGAGAAGGTGGGCGATGTCCCGGCGGAGATGTTCAGCCATTTCTTCCAGTCCGTCTGCGCCGGGGCGGAATGCAACCTGCACATCCGGGCTGAGGGCGGGAACGAACACCATAAGGCCGAGGCAATCTTCAAGGCCTTTGCCAGAGCCCTGAGGATGGCCGTGGCGCGGACCCCGTTCCCTTACGAACTCCCTTCAAGCAAAGGCATCCTATGATAGCGATAATTGACTACAAGGCCGGCAACATCCGCTCGGTCGAGAATGCTCTCAAGAGGCTCGGCTCTGAATATGTCCTTACGGCCGATCCCGAGACCGTCCGGAACTCCGACTATGTGATCTTGCCGGGAGTAGGGGAGGCCTCCTCCGCGATGGCTTCCTTGAAAGAGACAGGACTTGTCCCGGTCATCAGGTCTTTGACCCAGCCTGTTTTAGGAATATGCGTGGGCCTGCAGCTGATGTGTTCTTTCAGCGAGGAAGGCGATGTGGAATGTATGGGAATATTCAGTTCCAAGGTCACCTGTTTCCCTGAAACTCCCGGCGTTAAGATTCCTCACACCGGCTGGGACACCATCTCCGGCCTGTGCGGACCGTTGTTCAGGAATATTCCGGAAGGCTCGTTCGTCTATTATGTGCACTCCTACTGCCCTGACATATTCATCGGACAGACAGTTGCGGCGACTGAATATGCCGGTGTCCCTTTCAGCGGGGCGCTTCAGCGGGGCAATTTCTTCGGTACGCAGTTCCATCCCGAGAAGAGCGGGACTGTCGGTGCGGAGATATTGAGAAATTTCATTGAATTGTAAGAAACTGTTTAAAAATGGTTTCCGCATTTTATTATGTGGGATTTTCGAGACA
>CAVCPY010000110.1:0-18680 GCA_963604245.1 Eggerthellaceae bacterium | reverse complement strand
TGGTGTACGTCCCGAACTTGATGCCGTTGGCGCTGCTGCGTCCCACGCAGTTCTCAACCAGGATGTTCTCGCTCACGCCGTCGGTGTTGTGGCTTTTGAAGCAATAGGCGTCATCGGATGCGTCGATGTAGCAGTCACGCACGATGACATCGCTGCAGTCCACCACGTCCAGACCGTCGTTGTTCCAGTAGCACTTGGCGTCAACCGTGATTCCCTCGATGAGGAGGTTGCGGCATTTGTCGTACTGCTGGGTCCAGCAGGCCGGATTCTTAAGGGTGATGTCCTTGATGGTCACGTTGTTGCAGCGGTACATATGTACGTTTTCAGGCCTGATGCCCTCGTTGATGCGGTCATTGCCGAGCTTGTCCTCGATTAGCCCCATATGGACGAAATCCACAAAGCGGACTCCTACCTCGAAGCCGCGCCCGTCAACCACACCTTCTCCGGTAAGGCCGATGTTCTCCTGCCCGACGGCAAAAACGAGAGCCGTCCAACGGGCTTCGGGATTCCTGTGATAATCGTAAGGGTTCAGAGAGCCGAGAAGCACAGCGTCCTTCTCGATGTGGAGGGTGACATTGTTCTTAAGGTAGATTGACCCGCAGACATAGTCGCCCCCGTCAAGCACGACACGCCCTCCGCCGTGAGAGGAGGCAAAATCGATGGCGGCCTGGATGCTGGCCGTGTTAAGGGTCAGTCCGTCCGGTTTCGCTCCGAAATCACGGGCGAAGTAGTCGGTCGCTCCGATGGTCAGAGCTGACCCTGCGAAGAACAGCGCAGCCGCTGCGGTTCTGAATAAAGTCTTCATCATCAATGATTTATTAATATAATTCAACTGGTCCTATAAGTCCCGCACTGACATAAGGCTGCCCTCGCTTGAGGATGTAACGCTGCGCGACCTTGTTGTCCTTGAGGGTCTGCATATAATTGCCCATCAGGGTGGTGACTTTCACCTCAATGGTGTTGTCGCCCTGGCGGAGCAGACCGGCCACGTCATAGACACGCTCGCCGAACCACTTCACACCCGCAGGCTTTCCGTTGATCCAAACCTCGCAGATGTCAGCCACCTTGCCGAGATTGAGGTACTTCGGAAGGGTTCCGGACAACGTCACCGTCTTGGAGTAGGTCACATCGCCCATAAAGTTCTTGAAGGCGGTGTCCTTCATATCCTTGAAGTCCGCAAGGCTGTCAAGTCTGGCTGTCCAGGTGCTGTCCGGATAGCTGTGGTGCATCTTGAGATCCCAAGGTCCGGCCACCTGAATCTCGTCAGAACCCTCAAGCGGAAGAGTCTGCCAAGCAGGAGCGCTGCCGCCCATCTTGTTGAAAACAAACAGATAAGTCTCCGAAGGACCGAAGCGGAAATGCATCTTGCCGTCCTTGCCGACAGGAAGGACGAACCTCTTGCCTGTCGCAGGGTCGTAAAGCCATCCGTGCTTCCCTGAGGTCACGCTTTTCGGGAACGTTATGTCCGTCTCCAGGGCCTTCTTCATATGGGCGTTCTGGAAGAGGAAGATGTCGCTTCCGTCATCGGTGACGTAGCGGTTCTGAAGCAGGAATCTGTCAGGACTGCCGATCGTCAGAGTGTGCGGAAGGTTGTACTTCTCCATCACTCCGGTGTACCATTCAAGGTACTTTCCGTCGGCCGGTTTCTCAAGCAGAATGAAGTTGTCCTTGTACTCCTTCAATCGGGCCACCGCCTCGGAGATTTGCCTGTCACGAGCATCAAAATCTTTGAGTCCCAATGATTTTTCAGGATACTTTCCGATGCAGAAGACTCTTCCGCCGCCCTTTACGAACTCCTCCAGCTTGGCAAGGGTCTCGGGCGTGGTGCTTGTCACTTCGACGATGAACAGGGTGGCATATTCCTTAGGGCCGTAGCAAAGCTTGCCGTCACGAACCGTGGCGTCCCGGAGGATGATCTCGCTCACATAGTCGGCTCCGCCTCCGTTCTTGTGGATGGCCTCCCAGATCAGGGAGGTGTAAGGGATGTTCAGCGCCACCGGGAAAGGCTCAGTCTGCACGCCCATCGTGGTCCACAGGTCGTAGTTGGCCGGAAGGATGGCGATGTCGGTGTACATATCCGAGTTTTGCAGCTGGCTTGAAATCCTCGCGCGGTAGTCGTTCAGCCTGTTCACGTAAGGCCACCAGGTGTTCCTCTCGTTGTGGAACGTCCCGTACTGCACCCAGCCCGGGAACTCGGCTTTGAGCGGAGAGTAGTTGAAACCGTGCCAGATGGAGTGTGTCGTGCCGGCCATCGCATTCATATCCGAGCCTACCTTCAGGAACTCCAGACTTGTCGTGAACACTTTGTAGGTGTTGGTCATCTCCTCCGCGCTGACAATGCGTTTGCCGGTAAGGTGAGCTGCCGAAGAGACATATTTGTCGATCATCGTGTAGGCGCGTCCGCGGCGGTAGTCCTCATCACCCATCTCCTCACCGATCCTGTGCTTGAGCCAGTTGGTCGTCCAGGACTCACCTTCAGGAATGTCCTGCCCAAGCGAGGACTCCTCAATGAAGAACCCGTTGCCATAGGCCTGGGAGCGGGATTTGACACCCTTCTCTTTACACCAGGCAAGGAACGTGTTCATATACCGTTCGTTGAGAAGCTCCGCCTTTGTGAGTTCGAAATCGAAACGCACCCGGTTCACCTGATTCTGGAACTTCTCTCCTTTCTTCGAGCCGTAGTCAAAGCTGTCCACGTTGCCAAGACGTCCCAACTTGAACATCGTGAACGGAAGCCACGGCATCAGGTCGTAGCCCCTGCGAGCCTTGAACTCCTCGGCGAAGTCGGTCGTCCAGTTGCAGCCCTCAAGTTCCATACTGTCCACGAAGAAAGCCCGAAGGTGCTTCGAGAGCGGCCCGAGCCTTGCCTCGATCGTGTCGGTCATATGGTCAAGATAGTGGCGCACGGCCTCGGCATTCATATGGTCCAGAATCGACCCGGCGGCTCCTGGAGCCCCGTTGATGACACAGGCGAACGAATCATACTTCACCATCGCATAGAACTGCCAGCTGCCCTTCGGGACATCCACGGTGATGACATCTCCATCGATGTTCCCGGAAAGGTCTATAACCTCGCTTAAGTCGTTGATCGGGTCAGGAGCTAGACAAACAGAGACAAGTTCCGGAGTACGCCCGGTGTTGACCTTGGTGACACCGGGATCGATTTCCTTGAATATGTTGAACTTGGACATCTCGAACCTCTCTCCGCCCGTGACTTTCCGGGCGTAGGTACGAATCGCAGAGGCGCGTTCCTCACGGGGCAGCGTCTCCGCGCCGAAAGGCCAGCCTGACCCGATGATCAGGTCGCAGGTCATCCCGATGCGTTCCGCCTCGTCGAACACGACCTTGAGCATATCAATCCACTCGTCGCTCAACCATTTGAGAGCCTCCGTGCCTTGGGCGTCCGCCCCGTAAGGAAATGCGATGGGGTTGATTTCCACGCCGCCGATTCCGGCATCCTTCATTACGTGAAGCTCGCGGACAAGTTCCTCGGCCTCGACCCTGTCTCCGTTCCACCACCAGCGCACGAAAGGCCGGTAGCGGCTGTCCGGGTTCTGGAACTGCCTGTAGAGATCCTTGGAAGTCGTCCTCGCCGAAGACTCGACAGGGACGGCGGCCAAGGAGACCAATGCGACGGCGGTCGCCGCAAATAATCTGAACATCCTCATACTACTTGTCAACGTGGTTTACAACCTTAGGCTTGCTGGAGTACACAAGATAGTTGTCGATGACGATGTTCATATTGTCCTGCTTGTTGAGGAACTTGAAGGTCAGGGTGTGCTCGCCTTCAGGAAGGTCGTACTTCCAGTAAAGGTCTGAAGCGGCTCCGTTGCCCTTGATCGGGTTCTTGGCCACAGCCGAAAGTTTGCCGTCAAGGTAGATCTCGACCTCTCCGACGTAGCCGGTGTTGTCGTCGTAGCCGGCTCCCTTGAAATAGTGGTACTTGAGAACGACACCGTTGCCGTTGAACTTGATCTCTCCGACATTTGTCACAGTCTTCTTGACCTCGTACCTCTTCTGAGGGTAGTGGTTCTCGAAAGCCTTCTCGTAGCGCACTGCCTGAGGCTTCTGGACCTTGATGGTGATGTTGCCGCCGTCCACGGAGCCGCCGCCTCGCTCGATCACCTGAAGGGCCTGGCTGAGGGAATATTCAGTGGCCTTGTTGAGGGATATGTCGGTGTAGACGAAAGGAATGTCCTCGATCTCCTCGCAAGGCTTCCTCCAATATTCAGGAATATTCTTGTACCCCAACATCACGCCGAGGATTCCGGCGGCGGAGGAAGGGTTGCAGTCGGAGTCCTGACCGCAGCGTGTGGCGATGTCTATGGTGCGGTAGAAATTCTTGTCGCCGTACAGAAGGCCGATGAGGATGTAGCCGCTGTTGATGACGGCGTCGATGTTGAACTGGCGGTCAACCCCGTCAGGGCAGCCGATGTCGTAGCCGTAATGCTCGTTGAACAAAGCCCAGGTGATGTGCCAGTCTTCCGGGTACTGCTTGTGCCATTTGATGACGTCGGCCATCGCCTTGTAGTAGTTGCTCTTGGCAGGGATGGCCTTCAATGCCTCGTTCACGACAAAGTTGATGTCGTCGCTGACAAATGCAAGAGAGAGCATCGAAGCCACATAGACTCCTCCGTACCAGCCGTCTCCGTAGTTCATCATATGGCCGATGCCGTCTGAATAGTGGGTCGCGGCGTTGATCATGCCCGGAGCCATCAGACCGGCGTAGTCGGCCTCGATCTGGAAGTCGATGTCGTCGGCGTGAGGGTTGTTGTGCCAATGGCCGGACTCCGGAGGCATCACACCGTTGAGGATGTTGTAGCGCCCGAGCTGGTTGGCGTGCCAAAGAGGGTACGGGGCGTGGGCGAAGGCATTGGCGAACGACTCGATAGGAGCGTCAAGGCCTTCCTTCTGGAACACCTCCACGAAAGTGAGGTCCATATACACATCATCGAACAGTCCCGGGAACTTGTCGAACCACCATTTGATCATGTGGTCATTCCAAGGAATCTCGATTTCGTCGTTCATAAACCCGGCGTACTTGAACTCGGTAGGTCCGCCGTAGGAGCAGCCGATGACCTTTCCGGCCCAACCTCCTTTGATCTTGTCCATAAGAACCTCCTTGGTCATCTTGACCTCTCCCGGAAGTTTCTTGGTAGCCGCATTGACGGAGGTTGTCAGCAGAAGGACACCTGCGGCGAGCAAAAATAAATTCTTTAATTTCATAATTACTGTTGTTTATTGATTATTTGTTTTACGTAAAGATTCACTTAGCAAGGAAACGCCTCCCCACAAGATCTGGTTCACCGCCTGGGACTCGTGCGAGAGGGTCGCGAAAATCATCCCGAACTGAACCGGAATGCCATACACATAGGCTATCGCCGAGGAGACAATGAAATGGAAGGCCCCGAATCCTCCCGGCACCGGGACGATGGAGGACAGGCTTCCGGCTATCATCAGGAACATCGCGTCCGTCAGGTTCATAGTCTGCAAGGTATCCACGGCGGATGCGAACTCCGGACTGACAGAGTCCGGGGATATTCCCTGAAGAGCCCACAGGATCGTGGCGCTCATCATCAGGTAGCAGCCCCATATCCCGACCGTCAAAAGAAGGAACTTCCAGGCGCCTTTCATCTTGAGGCAGCTGAGGAATCCGGCCCATAGACCTTTGCAGAAATCACGGACTTTTGCAAGGGGCTTCCATTTGTCAGCGAAAAGGATTGCGCATACAATTGCAACGACAATCACAAGAATCCCGGCGACCAGTGCGGCAGCTTTGCCCGCGCTGATGCCGCCCGAAGCCGCCCCGAATATCTTCTCGGAGAAGAACCCTCCGAAGCGTTTCCGGGTGAAAAGCAGGAACACGGCGAGCGCGGCAACCAGAGCGAACAAGTCCGCAGAACGTTCCAGAGCCGCTGTCCCGAGCACCTTGTCGTACGAGGCAAGGCGCCGGTCTCCGGAATCTTTCCGGGAATGGGCCGTGATGTAGCCGCAGCGGACAAATTCTCCGACGCGCGGCAGAACCATATTCACAAGGTAGCTGATGTTGACGGCGTTGAAGCAGGTGAGGCGAGAGGTCGCCCCGTCTATCGGCAGAAGGAGCTCACGCCAGCGCAAGGCCCTGAACCAGAACGCAAGAAGCCCGAACAGCATAGAGAGGATGACAAACTCCCAACTGCAGGCCTTAAGGCCTTCCAGAAAATCGCCCCAGCTCACCCCGCGGAAAGAGAAATACAGAAGCGCCGCCGCAAGCGCGATGGAGACTCCGTATTTAAGAATATTCCCGACCTTCCTGTTCATACCTACAAATTTAATCAAATATTCCTTAACTTTGTGATTTGGCACATCAATGAATGTCAAAATCCAAAGATATGAAGTCAATTTTAGGAATAGGCAACGCTCTGACGGACATTCTGGCCGTTTTTCCGGACGAGACTATGCTCCGCGAGTACCACCTTCCTCCGGGAAGTATGCAGCACGTTGATTTGGAGACGGGCGACAGAATCTGGTCCAAACTCAAGGAATTCGGTGTGAAATACGTCCCCGGGGGATCGGCGGCCAACACGATCACCTGCACGTCCATATTCGGAATGCCTTCAGGATTCATCGGAAAGATCGGCAACGACGAGCTTGGCCACCTGTACAAGAGCACGCTTGAACAGTACGGGGTCAGGACCACCCTGCTGACCGGCACGAAAGGTTCCGGACGCGCGATGTGCTTCATCACGGGAGCGAACTCCGAAAGAACTTTCGCTGACTATATGGGGGCCGCGCTGGAACTCGTTCCGGAGGATCTGAAACCGGAATATTTCCGTGGCTATGATTATTTTCATATCGAGGGTTATCTCGTGCAGAATCAAGACCTTATCCGCAAGGCCGTGCAGATGGCGAAAGAGGCAGGGTGCAAAATCTCGATAGATATGGCCTCCTACAATGTGGTTGAGTCCAACGAGGCCTTCTTCCACAATCTGGTGGAACGCTATGTGGACGTTGTGTTCGCCAACGAGAGCGAGGCTAGGTCGTTCACCAAGCGGGAGCCGCGCGAGGCTCTGGATGCGCTGGCCTGCCAGTGCGAGATTGCTGTTGTGAAAGTCGGGAAGGACGGCTCAATGGTCAAGCGGGGCGATGAGTACCACTACATAGAGGCCTGGCCTGCAGCCACAATCGACGCCACAGGCGCCGGCGACACCTACGCCGCCGGATTCCTCTACGCCCACTCGCTTGGAATGCCGCTTAAAGTCTGTGGAGAGATAGGCTCGATAATTGCTGCAAAGGTCGTCGAAGTTATCGGCACAAAGATCGATGTCCCGAGATGGAAGGATGCCAAGCGAGAGATTCGCGAGCTGATAGCTTCTGTAAGTCAGTAATTATGTTCGATTTCATAAAGACGTTTTTTAGAAAGAGAAGTCTTCGCAAGCATTCCAGTACGGTTCCCACGGAGATTCTTCCGTTAGGAAAAATCCGTTCCTATGTCGCGATCATAGATGCGGAGGAATCATCGTTCGATGCCTGCAAGACTGCAATAATGAATTTTTTCAGGTCTCATAACATCAAGGGTTGCGTCTTCTTTCAGGACTTAAGGAAGATCGGCAGCGAGGACAGGTTGATCACCAGCATCCAGACCACCATCACGAAAAAGGACCTGGACTGGATCGGCCGTCCTTCCCGCTACAAACTGAACGTGCTGGAGGAGCAGGCCCCCGACCTGTTCATCTCCCTTGTCAAGAACCCGGACTTCGCCATTGAATATATGGCGCGCACATCCAAGGCCCGTTTCAAAATCGGCCGCCGCCAGATGAACGGGAATCTGTTCGACCTTGTCATCAGCGACCCGGCGGGGAAAGAGATTTCTCAATTGGACAGTTTCACGGCCATCAAGGGGTATCTTACAAAAATCCAATAATCCATTATGTCAAATTTCATCAAGAACGCCGTCATTGCCCTCAAAGGATTCGCAATGGGGACGGCCAATGTCATCCCCGGCGTGTCCGGCGGGACAATCGCTCTGCTCACCGGGATATTCAATGAACTCATAGAGGCGCTCAATGCCGTCCTGTCAATATCCTCTTGGAAACTGTTGCTTCAAGGCAAGGCCAAGGAGTTCTGGAAGCATATTCACGGGACATTCCTGCTTTCGCTTGGAGTCGGATTGGTCATAAGCATCTTCTCGCTTGCGAAAGTGATGGAATATGTGCTTGCGTACCATCCGATTCAGACTTGGGCGTTCTTCTTCGGGCTGATCGTGGTCTCGGGCGTCTATATGCTTTATGACATCAAGAAATGGAAAGCCGCTGACGGTCTGTGGCTTGTGTTCGGTGTCATACTCGGTGCGGTGATATGTATGCTCTCCCCGACCCAGACCACGGATGCGTCCTGGTTCATTCTGGTCTGCGGCGCCATCGCCATCTGCACGATGATTCTTCCCGGAATCTCTGGAAGTTTCATTCTGGTGCTGCTCGGAAAGTATGAATATATAATGGGGGCGATCAGCGAGCTTAACTGGCCTGTCCTCATCCTGTTCGGGGTCGGCTGCGTACTTGGACTCGCCGCCTTCTCTAAGTTTCTGCACTGGCTGATAGGGCGTTACGAGAGGCCGACGCTGATTACCCTGATCGGCTTCACTCTCGGCTCGCTCGTCAAGGTCTGGCCGTGGAGCGACAAGGTCAGTTTGCTGACAGCCCAGCTTATGCGTGAAGGACAGACCGCAGAGCAGGCCCGGGCAGGAGTTCAGGCCTTGGCGGAGTCCGGCTTCAATCTGGCCTCGATGATCAATCCCCAGACCGTACAGGCTGTTGTCTGGATGTTGGTCGGAGCGATTCTTGTCATCGGCCTTGAATGGCTCGGACATTCGAAGAACAAGTAACATCGTAGCTATCATTTGATTACACAAAAAAAGGACGGCTGAATAAACAGCCGTCCTTTTTATTGTCTCCAAACAACCGACGCTCATTTCTTTCTGCCGTCAGTCGCCCGGTCGCCGCATCTGGCCTTCGGCCTTCTTGCGCCCTTGTTCTTGTTGGACTTGCGCGGAGGCAGATTGTCTGTGTGCGCCACTGCGGCGTAGAAAGGCTTTTTCTTGCCTTTGCCCTCGGCGGAACCTTTTTCCGGGCCGTTATCTGATGTCGTTGCATCGACCAGCTCGTAGTCCAGAAGCCGTTGCTCCAGATTGGCGGCCTTGACACGGATCTTGACCGGATCTCCGAGGCGATAGACCTTGCCGGTGCGGCGGCCGCGGATGAGGTAGTTCTGCTCGTCGAACTCGAAGAAGTCGGACTTCACGTCGCGCAGGGCCACCATACCCTCGATCATCGTCGGCTTGATCTCCACGTACATCCCCCATTCGGTCAGACCTGAAATCGAACCTTCAAATTCATTGCCCACCTTGTCCTGCATAAACTCGATGAGCTTGTACTTGATGCTGTCGCGTTCGGCGTTGGCTGCAATCTGCTCGCGCTCGGATGCGTGCTGGCACTGGGCTTCGTAATATTCCTTGTTCTGGCTCTCCGCATTGTCGAGGTACAGGGCCAGCAGCCTGTGAACCATCGTGTCAGGGTAGCGCCTGATCGGGGAGGTGAAGTGAGTGTAGAACTTGAACGCAAGTCCGTAGTGGCCGATGTTCTCGGTCGTGTAAACTGCCTTGGCCATAGAGCGCAGGGCAATCATCTGGAAAGCGTCGCATTCCGGTGTGCCTTTCGCCTCGGAAAGCAAGGAGTTGAGCGACTTGGCGATCTCGCGTCCGTTGCCGGTAGGCCCGAGCTTGAACCCGAAGTTCCCTACGAACTGCCCGAGACTTGCGATTTTATCTGTGTTAGGCTCGCCGTGCACGCGATAGACGAACGTCTTGGCCTTCTTGTCCGCCTTGCCGTCCATCCTGCCGGAAGTGGCGATGAACTCGGCCACGGAACGGTTGGCCAGAAGCATAAACTCCTCGATCAGCCAGTTGGCCTCCTTGGAAATCTTCTCGTAAACCCTTACCGGCTTGCCTGTCGCATCGACCTCGACCTTCATCTCCGGACGGTCGAAGCTGATGGCTCCGGCGGCGAAACGCCTTCTGCGCATTATGGCGGCCAGCTTGTTGAGGGTGACTATCGCCTCCCTGATCTCCTGACTTATCGCAGGGTCGGCGGGTTCCTTGCCGTCGCTTTCGATGATCCGCTGGGCTCCGTCGTAGTCGAAGCGGTAGTCCGAGCAGATCGCCGTGCGGCCGAACCAGCGGCTCTCTATCTTTCCCCTCGGGGTCATCTCCACGACCACCGAGAAGGTAAGTTTCTCTTCGTGCGGGCGGAGGGAGCAGAGTTTGTTGCACAGTTTCTCCGGGAGCATCGGCACAGTCCTGTCAACCAGATAGACGGACGTGCCCCTCTCCTGGGCCTCCTTGTCCACAATCGTTCCAGGCAGCACATAGTGGGAAACATCGGCGATGTGTACGCCGATCTCGTAGTTGCCGTTGTCCAGTTTCCTGAACGACAGGGCATCGTCAAAGTCCTTGGCGTCGGCCGGGTCGATGGTGAATGTCAAAGTGTTACGGAAATCCCGGCGTTCCTTGATGTCCTCTTCCGTGATCTTGTCCGAAATCTGGTCGGCTGCGTTCTCCACCTCCGGCTCGAACCTGTACGGCAGGGCATATTCAGCGAGGATGGCGTGCATCTCCGTGTCGTTCTCTCCCGGCATTCCGAGCACATCCACGATGTGCCCCTTTGGGGTCGGCTCGCCCTTCTCCCAGCCGTCAACCAGCGCCGCCACCTTCATCCCTCTCTTGGAGCCTTCAGGCAGAGTCTCGAAATCTATGCTGATGTCGTACGGCATATTCCTGGACTGCATCAGCACCCAGGCCTGTCTTCCGACAATGTGCAGGATGCCGACGAACGGCTTGCGGCTGCGCTCCACAATCTCAATGATCTCTCCCTCGCGGCGTCTGCCGGAGTCTTTCCCGCCGCGGCTCCGGACCTGGTCAGCCACCTTCCCGTCGCTTGTCACGGCGCATCTTACGATGTCCCCGTTCAGTGCGCCGCGTGTCTTGGAAGCCTTGACGAACACGTCGTTGTCAGGCTCGCCTTCAATGACCACGAAGACATAGCCGTCTCTTGTCATCTGTACCTTTCCCGTCACCTCTTCCAGCACCCTTTTCGTCTTCTGTCTGGAACCGAATTTTCTGTCGCGGCTCTTCCTGCCGACCTTCTCGCCACCTTGGCGATTTCTCTTTTTCTGCATTACGAATATATTATATCCCACAAAGGTACGAATTTTCCTTGCAAACGGTGAGCCCGAAAGGCAGATAATGATTATCTTTGTAACGAAAAGGCTTGAGTTTTTGAATATTCAAGGTCGAGCGACAATTATTTAAACACAAGAATATGTCTGACATCAGAAACGACAGCAGAATCGTGATGACTCTCGACGCCGGCGGCACCAATATGGTCTTCGGTGCGATGAAAGGCGGCGAGTTCTGCTGCGAACCAATCACGCTCCCGTCCAACGCTGACAATCTCGACCGCTGTCTCGGCACGATGGTCAAAGGGTTTACGCAGATCAAGGAGGAACTCGGAGAGGAGAAACCTGCCGCGATCAGCTTCTGTTTCCCCGGCCCGGCCGACTACCCAGACGGAATCATCGGAGGCTATCTTCCAAACTTCCCGTCATTCAGGGACGGAGTGGCTCTCAGACCGTTCCTTGAGGACACTTTCGGCATTCCTGTCTACATCAACAACGACGGCGACCTCTACGCCTACGGTGAGGCTCTGGGCGGAGCCCTTCCGGAAGTCAACGAAAGACTCGCCAAGGCCGGCAGCGCCAAGCGCTACCGCAACCTCATCGGCTACACTTTCGGCACCGGTCTGGGAATCGGCGCGGTGATCAACGGCGAACTCAACCGCGGCGACAACTCCTGTGTGGAGACTTTCTGCCTCAAGCATCCTGATATGCCGGACATCATCGTCGAGGACGGTGCTTCGATCCGCGCCGTGAAAAGGGTTTACGGCGAGCTGACCGGTAATCCTGAACACGGCCTTGAGCCGAAGGATTTGGCTGAGGTCTGCGAGGGCAAGAGACCTGGCGACAAGGAGGCCGCGATCAAAGCTTTCGACAAGATGGGTGAGGTCGCGGGCGACGCGATGGCCACGGCCGTGACCCTGATCGACGGTCTCATCGTCATCGGCGGAGGCGTGATGAACAATGCCAAGTACCTGATGCCCGGAATCTTGCGCACAATGCGCGGCAAGATGCACCAGCTCACCGGCGAGGAACTTCCGCGTGTACAGATGAAGGTATATAATCTCGACGATCCTGCCGAGTTCGAGCAGTTCGCCCGCGGCGAGGCTCGTTCCCTGAAGGTTTACGGAAGCGACCGGGAGGTGATCTACGACCCGCAGAAGCGGGTCGGCGTGATGCGATCAAAGATCGGCGCCAGCAAGGCCATTTCCCTCGGAGCCTATGCGTTCGCACTCACGGAGTTGGACAAGAAATGATAAATAAGGAACTTAACGAATATGTACCCTCTGAAGTTTGAGCCCTACCTGCGCGAGATGGTGTGGGGCGGAGAAAAGATTGCCCCGTTCAAGGGCGTGAAGACAAAACTGCACAACATCGGAGAAAGTTGGGAAATCTCGGCAGTCCCCGGCCACGTCTCCACGATAGCCAACGGCCCTCTCAAGGGCAGAAGCCTTACCGATGTGATGAATGAATATGGCTCTGAACTTGTCGGCCGGAAGGTCTTCGCCTCGACCGGCGCGGAGTTCCCGCTGCTGATAAAGTTCATCGACGCCAAGAGCGACCTCTCAATCCAGGTTCACCCTAATGACGAACTTGCCGCCAGGACACATCCCGGGATGAAAGGCAAGACAGAGATGTGGTACGTCGTGGAAGCCGACGAAGGGGCGCACCTGCTGAGCGGCCTCACCGAGTGGATCACGCCCGATGAATATGAGGAGAGGGTCAACGAACACACCATCACCGACGTGCTGGCGAGTTACCGGATTGCTCCCGGGGATGTGTTCTTCCTTCCCGCCGGGCGCATCCACGCCATCGGGGCAGGAGCTTTCGTCGCCGAGATTCAGCAGACTTCCGACCTGACCTACAGGATCTACGACTACGGCCGTCTTGGTCTTGACGGTAAGCCCCGCGAACTCCACATCGAGCAGGCCAAGGAGGCCATCGACTACGACGTTTACCCGGACTACAGGACTGAATATTCCCTTGTCAAGGATGCGGAGACTCCTCTGGTGAGCTGCAAGTACTTCACCACCTCGCTTTTCGATCTTGACAAGCCTTGCGCCAAGGATCTCTCAGGGCTTGATTCCTTCGTGGTCGTGATGTGCGTCGCCGGAAGCGGCAGCCTCATCGACCGGGAAGGCGACGGAGAGGAACACACCGTTACCCTCCGTCAGGGCGAGACCGTCCTCATTCCGGCCACCGCCGCCGCCATCGAGTTCCGTCCCGACCCCGCGATGACCTGCCTTGCCAGCTGCATCGAGTAAAGTTATAATACTCGACTGTCGACACGTTTTGCCCCAAAGCCGCTATGATACCCACGCGCATATTCAAAAAAACGAACTCTCTCTCCTGACCAGGACGTTCTGCGAGAACCTCTCATCAAGATAGAAGTCCCGGTTGTGAAATAGTCACATTCTATGACTTCTTCAATATAAACCACATTATCGCTTCCATAAGTTTTACGACCGAAATACTGGTCGTGAAGCCTGTGGAAGCGACGATAGTACCCAAACCGTTTTATAAATCGAGTGTCACTTTCTTCTCACTCTGGCTGATACGATGATGAACCATACATCAGCATCTCTATCAACTCTTTTTTCTTTTCAGGAGTTAAGATAAATTCAATTGATGAATATGGCTCTTTTAAATTGACAATGAAATCCCTTCCGGGGCCTTGTGCGATACTATGAACATAGTCAACGTTTATAAGGTTCTGCCGGTTGGCCCGGAAGAACAAGTCCTTTGGAAGAACGGATTCCATCTCAATAAGAGAGTCGTCAATGGATCCCCACGTCCCATCAGCCAGGAACACCCTTGTGTTGCCAGCCTCGGAGTTCAGATAACAGACTTCAGTCGGCCTGCATACGATATGGCAGTGCCCTATGTCTAGTAAGATACGCTTTAGAGGTTGATTTTTTCCGAAAGACATATTTTAGATTTTTGTCGGTTAGACTTAACCGATTGAGAAATAAACTTTTAGCGAACTATTTGAAAAGTAGCGGTAACGAGTTAGCAACCGTGTGAATTTCAGCGTTTTGCGTTGCTATGCTGTCAAATAACTTTCTCATTTGCAAATATATGGATTTTTTTCAAAAGTACGAACTATCGGCGGCAGTTTTATAAAATCGACTGGCGAAAAAACAAATAGAATTTTCCCAAATAGCTTTGGATAAGCCATTAACGAAATACATAAGCACAGTGGTTTACCCAATAAAATTATATACCTTTGTGACAAGTTAAAGAAGATGTCGCAATGAATCGGATAAAAGAAGCATTGATTGAGGCGGGGATTAGTCAAACTGAATTGGCTAAACGACTTGGCAAAGGTTTTAATATGGTCAATCTATACGCCACGAACAAAGTGCAACCGCCTATACCCGTACTATACAGGATAGCGGAAATACTGAATGTGGATGTGCGTACACTTCTTGTACCTAACGAAATAAAAAAATAGACATATGGCAAATACTAATCTAAAAGAAGCTAAGGCGGCTAAGAATGATGAGTTCTATACGCAATTTCATGACATAGAGATTGAAATGAATGCCTATCTTGAATATGACCCGGACGTGTTTAGGGGAAAGACTGTATTGCTTCCTTGTGATGACCCCGAATGGAGCAACTTTACCCGATACTTTGCCGCCAAGTTTGATGAGTTAGGCTTGAAAAAACTGATTTCTACGAGTTATGCGCCGGATGCCAAGAAAATGAAATTACTTGCAGAGCCTTCTTTGTTTGAAATGGAAGCACCGCAATTTGACCCTAAGAAAGCGCAGACAAAAGGTAAAATCTTTATCCTTGACAAAGACATAACGAATGATGGTAGAGTAAATATCGAAGATTTACAGTGGGAATATCTTGAAGGAGATGGAGATTTTCGTAGTAAGGAAGTTACAAAACTTCGAGATGAAGCTGACTTTATCGTAACTAATCCTCCATTTTCCTTGTTTCGTGAATTTTTGGCATGGATTATAGAAGCGGATAAGAAATTTATCATTATCGGAAATATGAATGCGATAACCTACAAAGAGGCATTTCCTCTGATAAAAGATAATAAAATGTGGTTGGGATATTCCATTCATAGTGGAGACAGAGAATTTGAAGTTCCGAATGAATACCCATTAGCTGCAGCAGGATGGCGAATTGACGGGAATGGTCGAAAGTTCATAAGAGTTAAGGGTGTACGTTGGTTTACAAATATTGATCATGGTCGTCGCCACCAACCTCTTGCTTTAATGACTATGGCTGACAATCTCCGTTTCTCGAAACACAAAGAACTGAAAGGAAAAACAGCATATGATCATTACGACAATTATGATGCCATTGAAGTGCCTTTTACGGATGCTATTCCGTCAGATTATGACGGTGTGATGGGCGTTCCTATTTCCTTTTTGGATAAGTATTGTCCGGAGCAATTTGAAATCTTAGGGATAACCGATAGGGGCAATCAATGGGGATTAAAAACCAAGGAATACACCATTTCCGACACACCTAACTTTGCGGATTTGAACCGTAGGGGAGCTATTGGGAGCAATGGCTCTTTGGTTTCAACATATGCCCGATTACTCATACGCAAATTATGATCTGATATGTTTAATAAGAACTCTTGCATAAACTTGGGTATAATATTTCCCGTCAACCATATAATATGTTTCATTCTGAGGAACTTCGGAATGAAGCAAGACTGCCCCGTCATTGAGTTTCGTCACTTTCGTCTCTTTGCCATGACGGTCTACTTGAATCTGTTCTGGATAGACCTTGGAAGCACTACCATACCAAGTTTTAGTTATCCCTAAGATTTCAAAGTACTTCATCACTCGCAATTTTTCTAATTAGTACTCGAGCATATGGTTTTTGAGGTATTCCGTTCTCTAAATAGTAAAGCTGACCATCTCGTAAACTGGGATTTAGTTTCTTTAATTCACGGGGGTATGGACGCAAACCAAGTTCTTTTCCTGAATCACCTTGTGTCTGACCTAAGATTTCAACTTAAAAACAAAAACAATAAATTATGACAAAACATAATACCATCAAGCTTTTTGAAGCTAAAAAAGTCCGTACTATTTGGGACGACAAAGATGAAAAATGGTACTTTTCCATAGTGGATGTGGTGGCTGTCCTAACCGATAGCCCTAATCCTCGTAAGTATTGGAGTGTCTTGAAAACACGTTTAAAAAAAGAAGGGAGTGAGTTGACTACTATTTGTAGTCAACTGAAAATGAAATCGGCTGATGGAAAGATGTATTTAACCGATGTGGCAGATACTCAGCAGCTTCTCCGTTTGATTCAGTCTATTCCATCGCCCAAAGCAGAACCGTTCAAGCAATGGATGGCACAAGTGGCGACTGAACGTCTTAACCAAATGCAAGACCCCGAACTCTCTATCAATCAAGCACTGGTGGACTATAAGCGGTTGGGGTATTCGGATAATTGGATTAATCAGCGTCTCAAATCCATAGAGATTCGTAAAGACCTCACGGATGAATGGAAGCGGCACGGATTGCAAGAGGGAGTGCAGTTTGCTACGCTGACCGATATTATTTATCAGACTTGGAGTGACATGACCGCCAAGGAATATAAGCAGTTCAAAGGTCTGAAAAAAGAGAACTTACGTGACAATATGACCAATAAGGAATTGGTGCTAAATATGTTGGCGGAACTTTCCACCAAAGAAATATCTGAAAGTAAAAATCCGGAAACATTTCGGGAACACATGGATGTGGCGGAAGCCGGTGGTGAGATTGCCCGCAATGCCCGTATGGAGTTGGAAGCCAAGACGGGTAAGACAGTCATCAGTCCGCTGAACGCCAAGACAGGCATTGCGCTCAATTCATCTCCGGAAGAAGAAGACACAAAAGAATAATCCTAAAAAGTGAATCAATATCATGAAGACAACATTGCATACAGAATGGACTGTCGAAGACATCTGTAAAGGATTTACCTACAACGAATTGGAAGGTAAAGGTCTGTTTGGATTGGACGGGCGGCTCACTATCCAACCCGAGTATCAACGCCATTACATCTACAACGATGGGAAACGTGATGTAGCGGTGATAGAATCCCTGCTGAAAGGTTATCCCATCGGACTAATCTATTTCAACCGGACTGTGGACGGACGATTTGAAGTACTTGACGGGCAGCAACGCATCACTTCTATCGGTCGGTTCGTTACAGGAAAATTCGCCATCAAGGATGAAGCGGATAACGTACAGTATTTCTCGGGATTGCCCGAAGAGCAGCAACAAAAGATTATGCAATCCTCTCTGCTGGTATATGAATGCGAGGGTGAAGAAAAGGAAATAAAGGAGTGGTTCAAGACCATCAATATTGTAGGCATTCCGCTCAAGGAGCAGGAATTGCTCAATGCCATCTATTCGGGCGAGTTCGTAAATGCAGCCAAGCGGGTGTTCAGTAATTCCCAAAATGCGGAAATACAGAAATGGAGTCATTATATCAAGGGAGATGTGAAACGGCAGGATTATCTGGCGGAAGCCCTCCGGTGGATTTGCGACAGTAAGGGAATGAGCATTGATGCCTATATGAGCATACACCGTCACGAGCCTTCCACGGGAGAATTGGAAAGTTATTTCCGTTCTGTGATTGACTGGGTATCGGCTACCTTTACTATGGTAGAGCGTGACATGTGCGGCTTGGAATGGGGACGGCTGTATGAAACGTACCATGCCACCCCTTATAGCACCGTCCATGTCGCGGAACGGGTAAAAGCCTTGCAAGCGGATGAAAGTGTGCGGTGTCCCCGAAATATTTACGAATATGTACTGGGGGGAGAAGAGGATAAGAAACTGCTTGACATCCGTATCTTTGAAGAATCAACCAAGCGGGCTGCTTACAAGCGTCAGACCGAAGCGGCTGAGAAACAAGGAATTTCCAATTGTCCGCACTGTGCGTTGGGGAATAATGCCAACAAGACCCGCATTTACAAACTTTCGGAAATGGATGCCGACCATGTGACTGCATGGAGCAAGGGAGGGGCAACCAGCATTGAAAATTGTGAGATGCTTTGTAAAACCCATAACCGTTCAAAGGGAAATCGGTGAAAGTGTGTTATTTTGAGAGAGTTAAATCAATTAATTCTCTCAAAATATGAACAATAAAAAAACATTTCACGAAGTTTCCGAGATTTGGTGTGATGCAAAACGTCCGATAGTGAAGCATTCCACCCTATGTGCTTATCAGCTTACGTTACAGACACACCTATTGCCACGATTTGGCGCTGCGGAAAATATAACAGAGAAGGATGTCCAGCAGTTTGTGATAGACAAATGTACTTCCGGATTAGCAAGAAAAACAGTCCGGGATATAGTGGCTGTGCTCAAATCTGTTATCAAATATGGGAATAAGCATGGGATTTTCCATTTTGAAGAATGGGAAATCGAATATCCTACCCAAACAGAAAACAAACTGCCGCCAACATTGTCATTAAATCATCAGCGTATATTGATGCGTCATTT
>CAVCPY010000109.1:0-8498 GCA_963604245.1 Eggerthellaceae bacterium | reverse complement strand
CTCTGTGCCACCGGCACACTCCTTCTTCACAAACAAATTGCTCCGCAAAAATCCGATGCAAAAACTTATCAACTTATTTTTTCATCATCACTTATAATCCTAGACTTGGTGATCTTTGATTGTCTTTTCGGTAGGGCTTTCTTTTCTCATCAGTCTCTGTGCCACAGCCGCATTCTATCCTGTCAAGGCCGGACTTCCGTCCTTTTGCCTGTGGCGGAGACCGCAAGAATCCGGTAGGATGGGTTCCAGCCGCCCGGGATGGTGAAGACCGCCTTGGATGACGGGAAAAGCTTGCCTTCGGAGGCGAAGACCAGACCGCCGTCGGCGTCAGTCACCTCAAAGACAACCACATTCTTCCAGTCCGTCAGGGTGACGACGCCCGAGGAACTGACCGAGACAGAGCCGGGAATCACCTCCGGCCTCGTCTTGAACAGAGCCTTGTTGTTGTCAGTGATGTACTCTATCGGGGCGTCCGGTAGAGGAAGCCCCAGAGCCTCGACCCTGTGGCGAATCTCCTCGATCCTGCTTTCCGTCACGGTCATCCTGCCCGAGCCATAGTCGTCGATCCTCGCGTCCACGGGTGTGAGGAATCCCCATTTGGTGAAGAAGTCCAGCAGATTGTGTCCCGAGGCCTTGGAGCAGGTGAGGACGAATTCCGTCTGCTGCTCCGCCGGGCTCCGAAGGTCGGGGGCTGTCCTGACGTGTTCAAAGACATCGGGATAGAACCCTCCTTTGTCCTCACGCAGTTCGGGGGTCTGCCCCAGAACCTCTCCGAAGTAGAGCTGGAGCTGCCAGAAAGGTACGAGCTTGCAGAACACGTCACCCTCTGTTGAATGGGGTGCGCCCGCGGCCAGAATGTCCCTCCAGGCTTTGGCGTACCTGTTCGGAAGGCCGTTTCCCATATCCTCGGTCTGAAGCCTTGAAGGCTGTCCGAGGATTGTGGTCTGGACATATTCGGACATTATGTTGTTAGTTACTTCCGTGGTGCCAAGCCACTTGAGTCCCGGACGGGTCTGGTTGCAGTGGCCGACCTCGTGAGCGGGTCCCCAGCATGAGCCGGTTGTCAGACTCCGGACATCGCACAGCAGCGGCAGGGTGGAGTCATTGTAGGCCGTATAGTAGCTTGTGGCGTACATATAGGAGGTGTAGATTACGATGAACCTCATCCTGTTCGGGAATGTCCTGCCGTAGCGGAACAGCCCCATCAGCTCCTGTTCCGCCCTGACGAACGAGTCGTAAGCGCGGACAAGGGAGGCTCCGTCCGTGGTGTGGGCGCGGAAGCGGGAGGTGGGGAAGGTGAGGTGTGAATATTCCCCCACAACATCAAAGAAAGGATATTCCGCCGCTCCCAGAAGCCTCTGCCAGTCCGAGTCCTTGTGTCTTCGCAGATCAAAGAATCCGTTGACCCTGCCTCCGGCGAAATGCACCTTGACGGGATTGGCTGTCGGATAGTCATCGCTTTGAAACACAACGTAGAGAAGCCCCTTGTCCATAGATTTGAACCGGTTCACTCCGTCGCTCAACGGAAAGGAGCGTCCGTGGAAGCCATCACCTCCGGGTCTGTCCAGATTCTGGAGGTAAATCGAGGCCTGACGGTTTCCAAGTCCATCGACGAGCGCCACTATGTCCTCGCCGCCGGGCGAGAAGATGCCGGTGACTCCGTCCAAGAAACTGTAGGGAGAGGTCTTGAGACCCCGCGCGACGGTTTCCGGATAGGGATAGGCGGAATATTCCTGAACCCTGAATTCCGTCGGGTAGCGGCCCGCCTTCATATAGGCTGCGATAGTTCTGAAAAACTCCGAGCCGCAGGAGCGGATGTCCTCGTCCGTGACTCCCGGCTTCAATGCTGAACAGGTCCTGTCGGTAAACAGGGACAGGGGGTCGAACTTGTCCGGGTTGACCTTGTAGAACTCCATCTCGGAGCAGGAGGCGAAACCCTGCCCGTCCCCTGCTCCGGACCATACCGTGAACCGGATGCTCTCCACGTCTTTCAGTGTGGCCCGGAATTCCACTTTGGACGGATGCCCCGAACCCTTGAAGTTATAGTTCCCCGAGGCTGACCATTCCTGGCCCCGGATCTTGTAGTGGATTTCCGTCTCCCTGAAGTTGCCGTTGGAGCCGGATTTCCGGGGATGGTAGACAAGATAGTCGATGTCCGTTCCCTTGGAGAAGCTGTAGGTCAGGGTGACCGGGAAGTATCCGCCCGCCGAGTTGTCCCAGGAGGAGTGGTAAAGGGTCTCGTAACTTCCGTCGAACGATTTCTCGATGTTCTCGCCCGGCTGCCAAGAGGAGGCGGTTCCGGCCAACACCTTGACCTTGATGTCATCCTTGATGTCCGGCTTGCCGGCCGGAACATATTCCCCCTCAGGGACAAGAGGAGGAGCTTCCTGTCCGTCAGGGGACTCCTTCTCCCCGCAGGAGAGCGGGAGGAGGCAAACCAGGTACACTATGATTCGGAGCGATTTCATTCCGCCTCCGGATCAACGACCATCACCGACCACAGCCGGAACTCGGACATCGTGAAGAACACATCGCCTGTGTTGACGGTGTTCACGACCATCCTGATGTGGTCAAAAGGCTGTGTGACAGGCAGGTTCGGCGAGGTGTAGGCATCGGTCGCCGTAACAGGCAGACCGTCCTCGTCCTTCGTGAACTTCTTGACGAGAGTCCAGTCCGACCCTCCTGTGCTGATCAGGATGTCGAAGTCCGTCGGTTTCTGCCGCCCGTTGTTTCTCGGAGCGTACCAGAATCTCCAGTGACCCTCGGTCAAGGCCTCCGGAAGCCGGATCTGGAGCCAGTGCGGCCCAGGGATATTCTGGCTCCACGCCGTGTGGAAGAACGTGGCGGTGTTCCCGTCGATCAGATTGGCGATGGGACCCTCACTCGGTTCCTGGGCATTCGTGCTGAGATGCTCGGCCTTGAGTATGACACGAGTGGCCTGTTCCGTCACCGGCGCCCTGCCCGACCTTGCGGTCACGGTCAGGGTCTTTCCTCCGTTGTCCGTCCTGCTGAACGGCTGGATGGTGAAGCGGTAGTCGCCGAACTTTGCCCTGGTGTCAGGAATCAGGATGGAGTCACAACTGGAAAGCCGGACCTCGTCTATCCCCAGCAGATGGTCGTGATAGGACACTTTCACATAGTAGACACTCTTGTCGGCAGGAAGAGTCCAGAAGAGGGCGATCCCGCCTGGACGCTCCTCCGACCGTACATCCTTGATCGGGGACGGGACTGTTCCCGTGTCATCATCCTTGCAGCCGACGGCGAGCAGCGGAAGCAGAAAAAGCAGATTGAATATTCTGTAGGGTCTCATATGTCTTTGTTGTTTACGATGTTTTCATCAATATCCCGGATTCTGCACAAGATTCAGATTCTTGTTCACATCGCTCAGAGGAATCGGGAGAAGGTACTGGGTCGGTGACTCGAACTTGCGCTCGAACATTATGGTGCTGACGGCGGCGAAACTGTTGATGTCCCTTGCCTCGATGTTGAATCCCTCGGCCTTTACGTTGAAATACTTCTCGGCCATCTTCCATCTCCTGAGATCCCAGAAATTGTGATTCTCGAGATAGAATTCAATCTGCCTCTCCTGACGGACGATGTCCCGGAGGAGGGACTGGTCCAGTGTCTTCCCTGCGATGGTCTCCCACGACTCCTCCACGGAAGGGATTCCGGCCCTTTCCCTGACCTTGTTCAGGTAGGTCTTCGCCAGTGCAAGGTCCCCGGTCTCGACGCAGGCCTCCGCATAGCCTAGATAGAGTTCGGCAACCCTTATCAGCGGCCACGGATAGTCAACAGGGTAGTTGAGCCAGGTCGCGACCGCATAGCCGGGATTCACGCCCTTCTTGTTGAGGTAACCCGAAGGGGAGTAGTTGTTGGTCCGTAGTCCGCCGTAGTCCCTGGAGCAGTTGCCTCCAAGGACGAAGTCGCAGACAAGCTTGCCTCTGTCCGTCCCGGAATGCCTCTGGTAGGACGGGTCGTTGGTGTACGCACCGTTGGAGGCCGCCGAGAGAATCTCGTAGTAACCACCCTGAAACGCCACCCAGGCGTAAAAGCGCGGCTCCCTGTCCAGGTTGAGCCTGATAGTCTGTGCACCCACCTCGGCCTCGGAGGCATGATCCTCATCGACGGTCACGACATCGTACATATTCGACGGGGGGAACAGGTTCTTCTCCTCGCTCAAAGGGAGTCCGTTCTTGGTGTAGAATCGCTTCACCATAGCGAGAGTCGGAGCGACCCCGTTCCAGGCCGAGCTGCTACTGTAAGGCGTGGACTTGTTCTGGAGGCCGTAAGCCCCTTCGCCACGGGAGTCCGCCCAGATGATCTCTTCGTTGAGCGGCTCCATTATGTTGTAGCGGAGTCTGTGCTGGACGGGATCGGCCGGCTCAAGGTTGCCGTTGAAGAAACTGTCGTTCACGTACAGTTTGTGGCCGGCCTCCTCTGCGACCCTGATGGCCTCGGCAAAAGCCTCCTTCGCCCTCTGCCATTTCGCAGGATCGTACTGCAAAGGCATCAGCGGTGTCCCGTCCTTGCCCTTAAAATCAGAGTAGAACTCGGAATTGCCGTTGAACAGAGGGGAGGCCGCGGTAAGCAACATCCTGGCTTTCAGGGCTTTGGCGGCCACGCTTGTCGCAAGTCCGTAGTACAGCACAGGACGCTTGGCAGGGAGTCCCGCCGCAGCCTCGTCCAGTCTGTCACAGATGAAATCGACGCACTGGTCGTAAGGAGTCCTGGCCTTGTAGTCCGTCGCCACCGTCAGGATGTTCGGCTCCTCGTCGATGATGATGATCGGGCCGTAGCACCTTGAAAGCAGAAAATGATAGTAGCCGATGAGGAAGGTCGCCTGTGCCTTGTAGTCAGCGAGTGTCCCCGCGGGCAGATTAGGCACCTTGTCAACATTGTTAAGGAATATGTAAGACTGTCTCAAGCCCTGGAACAGGGTGTTCCAGTACGAGATCACCGGCGAGGAGGCGGTGAAGTTGCCTTTCGGGAACAAGGCGAATGTCTCGTGCTCGAAAGCGGTGATCACCTCGTCACCCGTCATAAAATCCAGAGAGGTAGGCCCCTCGCGCGGATTCGGGAGGTAACTGTAGCAGGAATACAGATACCGTTCGGCGGCCCTGACATCCTCGAACGCATCCTCGGCCTTTTCCTTCTCATCGGGAACAATGTCCAGAAAGTCACAGGAGACAACGCCGGCGCACAGGCAGGCAAGAAAGACTATTTTACTGAATGTTTTCATCTCTGTTATCATTTAAATGTCACTTGCAGACCAAGGTTGAATGTCATCTGGGTAGGGTACTGCATACCTGCCCCACCTCCCATTTCAGGATCCCAATGCTTGAATCCGGAGAAGGTCAGGACGTTGATGGCGTTGGCGTAGACTCTTACGTTGCGGATTCTCCAACCCACCTCCACATTCTTCAGCTTGAGGAACGACGCGTCCCTGAGCCAGAAGTCAGAGGCTCTGGAGTTGTGGTTGTTTTCGTACTTTGTAAGGCGCGGGTAGGCTGCCCTTACGTTCTGGTTTGTCGGACTCCAATGATCCTCAGCCACGAACTGAAGTACGTTCCTGTTGTACTGTGCTCCGAAAGGATGGAATCCCGACATCATCAGCGATGTCCTCGCCGCTCCTTGAAGGAAGAACGAGAAGTCAACGTTCCTGTACGTCATCGTCGGCCCGAAACCATAGACAATCTCCGGCACCGTCGGATGACCCATCGCCACCACATCGTCAGTGGTGATCTTCCCGTCGAGCTTGCCGTTCTTGTCAGGCTGGTCGATGTACTTGATGTCCCCCGGGGCTATCGCTATGTTGCCCAGAGTGGATTCCGGACTGCGGTCCAGATCCGCCTGATCGATGTAGAGCCCGTCGCTGACGAAACCGTAGATCGTGTTGACGGGATGCCCTATCCTTGAGTTCGCCGGACGCGTGCCCGGGGCTTCGTCATATTCAAGAACCCTGTTTCGCGCGTAGGTGAACGTGCCAAGGAACTGCACGTAGAAGTCCTTGGAGAAAGATTTGCCGAACTCGGCGGAGATGTCGAATCCATAATTCTTCACCTTGGCGAGGTTGCCGTAGATGACGGTGTTGGCCGTCCCCAGGTAGTTAGGTATCGACAGTTTCTGCTGGAATATGTTACTCCGGATCTCCCTGAACGCCTCCAGCGTCAGGCTTAGCGCCCCGAACAACTCCATCTCGACCCCCGCGTTCACCTTCCGTCCGATCTCCCAGGTGATGTCATTGTTCTGGAACCGGTTATAGGTGGGACCCTGAAGACTCTGAGTCTGTCCCGTTCCATAGCCGGTCGTGAACCACGGAGAGGCCGCAAGGTTCACATCGGCCAGGTAGATGAACCGCGCCCCTCCGATCTGGTCGTTTCCTACAAGCCCGTACGAGCCTCTTAGCTTGAGTCTTGAAATGACCGGCTTGACAGGAACCCAGAACTTTTCCGAACTGACGTTCCAGCCCAGGGCGACCGATGGGAAGAATCCGTACCTGTGGCCTTTCGCAAAGTTCTCGGAGCCATTGTAGCCGGCGTTGAACTCAAGCAGGTAACGGTGGTCGTAGTCATAGGAGAGCCTGGCGGCGTAGCCGACCTTCCTTCGCGGCAGCGAGCTGATGAGGTCTCCGCCGCTGTTGAACGACAGCTCGTCCATATTGAACAGTAGCATCGCGCTGGCCGAGTGCTTTCCGAAAGTCCTGTTCCAATCAAAGAACGTCTGGAAATATATTCTATGGTCTCCCTCCATTATTCTGTTTGTGGAGAGCACCGGCTTGCCCGGAGTGCCGATAGGAGCCACTTTCAGGTCATAAGTCCCGTCAGGGTTGACCGTGAAGCTTTCAAGGGAGTAGCGGTTGACACCCTGCGAGCGGTTCGTGGTAGTCTTGCTCCAGTTTTTGAACGATAGCATCGCCTTGAACCTCAGCCCCTTGGTCAGCATATCGAGTTTCTGTTCGAAGTCAAGGTTGGCGATGACCGTGCTGGCGAAACTGGTGCCGTACCCCCTCGTGGCCTGCGCCAACGGGTTTGTCGCTCCTTGGTCGTTGCCGCCGCTGAACGCTCCCCACTTTATCCATTTCTCCTCTCCCGCAGGGAAATAGACAGGGAAGTCCACCGGATTGCAGTCCATTATGGAAGAGTAGATCCTGTTCATCTGTCCGGAGGGACTCGTGTCAGAGTTGTTGATCGCCGGAGCGGTGATGTCGTTGACCTGTGCGTTGAGGTGAAGCGAGATTGTGGAACTCTTGGACATATGGAAGTCAATGTTGTTCTGGAAGGCGTACTTCATCACGTTGATTCCGTTGCTGAACGAGAAGAAGTCCTTGCTCCTGTCGCGGAGCATTCCCGTCTCGTGATTCACGGTCAGGTTCATAAAGTAGGTGATCTTGCCGGTTCCGCCGCGGATGTTGAAGTTGACCTTCTGGTTGAAGGCGTGGTTGCGGAAGATCTCGTCGTACCAGTTCACGTCCGGATAGACGTAAGGATTGAGCTGTCTCCTTGTGCCTTCGATCCTCTCATTGGAGAAGAGCACGTCGCCTGTACCCTGATTTGTCACGGCCTCGTTGAAGAGTTCCATATACCTGGCTCCGTCAACGAATTTAGGCAGTCTGGTAGGGGTCGTGACGTTGGTCTCAATCCTGAATCCGATGATCGGCCTGTCAAGGTCGCGCCCGCTCTTGGTCGTGATGATCATCACGCCGTTTGCTCCTCTTGTCCCGTACATCGCCGTTGCGGTCGCATCCTTGAGGATTGAAAAGCCCTCGATGATCTCCGGGTCGATGGCATTGAGGTCTCCTGCCGAGATCTCCACTCCGTCGAGGATGATCAGCGGGGATGTGACACCGCTGATGGTGGAGATCCCCCTGATGTAGAAGTCCGACCCGTTCTGTCCCGGCATTCCGCTTCTTTGGAATGAGACCACACCGGCGAGTCTTCCGGCGAACGCCGTTGAGAGATTGGCGGAAGGAACGATCAGGGACTCCGGACGCACAAGCTGCACGGCTCCCACGACGCTTTCCTTCTTCTGTCCCACTCCGAACGCAGTGACAACCACATCCTCAAGAACCTCTGAATCAGGTTCAAGGAGAATCCTGATGTTGTCCCGGGTTCCGGCATTCAATGACTGGGAACGGTAGCCAAGCGATGTGACGGTGATGACAGCTCCTGACGGAATATTGATTGTGAACATTCCGTCAATGTCGGTGATCGCCCCGCCCTGACTGCCACGCACTTGGATGGCCGCCCCGATCACCGGTTCGTTCGTGACCGCGTCCAGAACTGTTCCCGACAGGATCCGGGTCTTCTGTTGTTGCTGCTGGTAGGCGGCATTGCCGGCGAAAGTCTCCGCTGCTCGAAGAACAGCCGGAGAAGCCAGGAGAGACACGAATATCCCTCCTGTTATACTTCGGATGATTAGTTGTTTAAGCATAGTTAGATGGCCATTGTTAGAAACTGTTTAAAAATAATTTCTCTTTTTTCTTATGCGGCCTTTCCGGC
>CAVCPY010000108.1:0-3219 GCA_963604245.1 Eggerthellaceae bacterium | reverse complement strand
AAATGGCCGGAAAGGCCGCATAAGAAAAAAGAGAAATTATTTTTAAACAGTTTCTTATTGTATATCAGATTATTTTGTCTAATTTTGCACGCCTTTTGACCGGCTGTGCCGTTTTGGTGCGTCCGGTAGGGTGTAAAAATATTGTTAAACAACTAGTTGTCTTTTATTACCATTATGGCAGAAGAAACACAGAAAGTAGCCGAGGAAGTCAAGGTGGAGGCTCCAGTACAGGAAGCTCCAAAGGCCGAGGCTCCGGCAAAGAAATCATCTCTCAACACTTCCGTCGATCCGGACAAGTTCGACTGGGAGGCTTTTGAAGGCGGCACCGAGGTTTACGGCGGCGAGGACAAGAAGTCCATCGAGGACGCCTACGACCAGACACTCTCCAAGATTGTGGAGAACGAGGTTGTCGAAGGCACCGTTACAGCCATCTCCAAGAGAGAGGTTATCGTCAACATAGGTTACAAGAGCGAGGGTGTGATCCAGGCTCCTGAATTCCGTTACAATCCGGACCTCAAGGTCGGAGACAAGGTTGAGGTTTACGTCGAGTCCGCAGAGGACAGGAAGGGTCAGCTCATCCTTTCCCACAAGAAGGCCCGCGCCCTCAAGTCTTGGGACAGGGTCAACGAGGCTTTCGCCAACGACGAGATAGTGAAGGGCTTCGTGAAGACCCGCACAAAGGGTGGTATGATTGTCGATGTCTTCGGAATCGAGGCGTTCCTCCCGGGCTCTCAGATCGACATCAAGCCTATCCGCGACTACGACGCTTACGTCAACCAGACATTGGACTTCAAGATTGTCAAGATCAACCAGGAGTTCCGCAATGTGGTCGTCTCCCACAAGGCTCTTCTCGAAGCCGAGCAGGAGCAGCGCAGGGCAGAGCTCATCAGCAAGCTTGAGAAAGGTCAGATTCTTGAAGGTACCGTCAAGAACATCACCAACTACGGAGTCTTCGTTGACCTCGGCGGTGTTGACGGTCTCATCCACATCACTGACCTGTCCTGGGGCAGGATCGACAATCCTGAGGAAGTCGTTTCCCTCGACCAGAAGATCAAGGTCGTGGTCAAGGAGTTCGACCCTCAGCAGAAGAGGATTGCCCTCGGTTACAAGCAGCTCACCCCTCATCCTTGGGACAACCTCGACGCCAACATCAAGGAAGGCGACGTTGTCAAGGGTAAGGTGGTGCTCATCGCTGACTACGGTGCTTTCGTTGAGATCGAACCGGGCGTGGAGGGTCTTATCCACGTGTCTGAGATGTCTTGGTCTCCAAGGCTTCACAGCGCCCAGG
Source organism: Eggerthellaceae bacterium (assembly GCA_963604245.1). Classification (GTDB taxonomy): domain Bacteria; phylum Bacteroidota; class Bacteroidia; order Bacteroidales; family UBA932; genus Cryptobacteroides. The sequence goes on along the minus strand of CAVCPY010000108.1, from coordinate 1,931 downwards.
AGTTCCTCAAGGCAGGTGACGAGGTTGAGGCCAAGGTGCTCTCCATCGACCGCGAGAACAGGAAGATGTCGCTCGGTCTTAAGCAGCTCACCCCTAACCCTTGGGAGAGCATCCGCGACAAGTACCCTGTAGGTTCCGTTCACAAGGCTGTCGTACGCAACATCACCAACTTCGGTGTGTTCGCCGAGCCTGAGGACGGTGTTGAGGGTCTCATCCACATCAGCGACCTCTCTTGGAACAAGATCAAGCATCCTTCAGAGCTTGTCGCTCCGGGTGATGTCATCGACGTTCAGATCCTTGACTTCGACGAGGCCAACCACAAGCTCAGCCTTGGCCACAAGCAGCTCACCCCTAACCCTTGGGACGCCATCGAGGCCAAGTATCCTGTAGGTTCCATCGTTGAGGGGACAGTCGCTTCCCTCACCGACAAGGGCGCAAACATCAAGCTTGACGGTGACAACGAGGGCTTCGCTTTCAACCGTGACCTCATCAAGGAGGACGGCAAGCAGGCCATCGTGGGCGACACTCTTCCGTTCAAGGTTATCGAACTCAGGAGAAGCACCCGCAGGATCCTCCTCTCACACGTAAGAACATACTCTGAGGCAAAGGCCGAGAAGGTTGCCGTGGAGGCTGACAACACAAAGAAGGCGGTCAAGAAGATCAACTCCAACCTGGAGAAGACCACCCTCGGTGACATCAGCGAACTCGCTGCCCTCAAGGACAAGCTCGAAAAAGGTGAATAATAATTTATGGATTTCACTTTGACGGTGTTGGGCACGGCTTCGGCCAAGCCCGGCCCCGGAAGGAATCAGAGCGCCCAGGTACTTTCCGTACACGGGCGCTCTTTTTTGATTGATTGCGGAGAGGGCGTGCAGACACGTCTTCAGGAGTGCCATATCTCTCCGATGAAGATTGACTCTATCTTCATCTCCCACATCCACGGCGACCACGTTTTCGGGCTGTTCGGTCTGCTCTCCACGATGGGGATGCTGTCACGGATGACGCCGCTGAACATCTACGCCCCTGTCAGCTTCGGCCCGATCCTGAAATTCTTCCTTTCCTACTACGGCGATGGAATCCCGTTCGAAATCAGGCATATCCCTTTGAATATCAAGACTCCCGAGATGGTTTACCACACCAAGTCCTTGGAAGTCTCCGCTTTCCCGCTGAACCACAAGATTGAAACCTTCGGCTGGCTCTTCCGCGAGAAAGAGCCGCAGATGAACGTCAAGAAATGGAAGATTGATGAATATGCCCTCTCGCTCACGGAGATAGGCGCGGTGAAAAGAGGGGAGGACGTGGTGCGTGAATATCCTGACGGCAGCTCGGATATCCTCCCCTTCGATGAACTTGGCTACAAGCCGTACGTTCCCAGGTCGTTCGCCTATTGCAGCGACACCGCTCCGTTTCCGGAACTGTCCTCCTGGGTGAAAGGCGTGGATCTTCTCTATCACGAGACGACATACCCGGCCGAGCTGGCAGACCAGGCCGCAGCCAGGCATCATTCCACGACTCTTCAGGCCGCCCGGTGTGCGTTGGATGCGGACGTGAAGAAACTCGTCATAGGTCATTATTCCTCCCGGTGCAAGGACATTTCCCTGTACGAGTCGGAGTGCAGGAGCATTTTCCCCGAGACTTATGCGGCCAATGACAGGGATGTCTTTGATGTCCCCTTGGTTAAATTGGGCTGAGATGTTGTCAGATTGGGCTTATAGAGACCTTTCGTCAGTGAAAATTCATTATATTTACATTCTGTAGTCAGTAAGCGGCAAAACTTGCACAGCCGCATATTTGACAAGGATCTTAAAGATTGTAAATATTCAGAAGCTGTTTAAGAATGGTTCCCGCATTTTATTATGCGGAATTTTCGAGACAGTTTCGGCTTCGGAAGAGGGAGCGTAGCAGTAGCTACGTGACTGATGACGAAGATG
>CAVCPY010000107.1:0-4908 GCA_963604245.1 Eggerthellaceae bacterium | reverse complement strand
TTCCTTTTCTCATCGGTCGTGTACGTCCAGTACACTCCCTCTTCCAAAAGAAAACTAGCCTCAAAAATCCTGCATAAATCTCTACCAACTTATTTTTTAACGCTTACTTAAGGATTACTATGATTACATTCTGTCATATGTTCCATTGTGAAATGCATAATCGATTAAGGACGGTTTTTTCATATTTAGCCGTCATCCTCCCGGTCTTGTCCGCCGCCGCAGGGAATCCTATGACCGTGGTCAAGGTGGCGGCTTCGGACTCCGCACCTTCCGACAAGCGGAAGGCAGACATTGTCTGCGAGGGCAGACACGACGAGATTCCGCTCCGTAAGGCTATGGAGATGCTTGGGAATTGCGGCAGGCTGGAGATGGCCTGCGGAAGCTACACGGTTGACTCGTTCTTCGCTGCGCCTGACGGCACGGGCTATGTGCTCAGGACCCCATACGATTCGAATGTCCGTATCGAAGGTGATATGCCGAACTGGAACGGCGAGGGTGTCAGGATAAAGGTGTCCCGGGAATGTTATGATTCCCTTTCCGATCAGGTCACATATTCCGTGATCGGCGGCACCGCCGGAGACTACACCCAGACTATGTCCCAGAATCTGGAGGTCGCCAATGTGGCTGTGTACCTGCCGGACAACGGAAAGAAAATCATCTGCATAGACGGCTACAACACGGGAAGGATGAGTGCGGACAGATGCAACTGCAAAGTCCCGTGGAACAACCGCGAGGGCTCAATCAGATTGGGCGTGATGGATTGTGTGGGCATCAGGGGACTGCAAGGCTCCAACAACGGAACCGCCACCGAATTCAATCACTGCACGGTCACCGGACTTGGGGTCGGATTCGCGCTTTCGGGCGAGCATCTTGTACTGGTCAGCTCGACATCAATCGGCTGCACTTACGGGTTCACATTCAACCAGTACCCTAACAGTTTTCCGGGTACGGCGCAGGTGCACCCGATCACCCTTGTCGGATGTCACGACGAGGTTTCAGCCAATTATCCCAAGTTCTTCGACAACCCTTTGGGTCAGTCCATAAGGTTCATCAATTTCGCAGTGGAACACTACCCGGCGAACCTTGCCCTGGGAGGCGAGTATGCCACCGAGACGACCCCGGGCCAGTGGCACGGAATCATCGACTATGCGATCCAGAATTTCAACAAAGGCGATGAGTGGATCCGTAACTCCCCCACAATCCCGTTCTGGGCTCCTGGAAGCGGAATCGCCGTTCAGTCGCACAACAACACCCACAAGCCGGTGGTTTCAAGCGAGGAAAGAAGATCCTATGCCCCGAATCTGGGACAGACTGTATTCGACACCGACCTTGGCAGGACCGTGACCTGCACGGATCCCGCAAAACGCATCTGGGTTGACGCCAACGGCAAGACAGTAAGATAGACAAGATTGTTTAAAAATTTAATAACAATGAACCACAGATTTTTAAGAACAGTGATGGCTGTTCTGGCGGTCGGAGCGGCCGCGTCAGCCACTTCGGAAGCGAAAGTAGAGCTCCCTCAAATCCTCAGCGACCATCTGGTCCTTCAGCAGAAAACCGACGCAAACCTTTGGGGAAAGGCCGCACCTTCCTCAAAAGTGTCGGTGAAGACAGGTTGGGACTCCAAGGAATATTCGGCGAAAACTGACCGTGACGGCAACTGGAAGCTTGCCGTAAAGACCCCGGAGGCGGGCTACACGCCATATTCCATAACTATTTCCGACAAGGACGGCTCCGTCACCCTTTCGGACATCCTGATAGGGGAGGTGTGGCTTTGCGGCGGGCAGTCCAATATGGAGATGCCGCTGGATGGTTTTGGTTCCTGTCCTATCGAGGGCGCTATTGAAGAGATCGCTCTGTCGGGGCAATATAGGGACAAAATCCGCCTCGTCAAGATTCCAAAGACAGGTGCAGAGTCTCTTAAGGAGACTGTCGATGGAATATGGCAGGTCAGCTCGCCGGAGACCGCCGCTTGGTTCACCGCGGTGGGCTGGCACTTCGCCAAGATGGTGAATTCAGTGCTGGATGTGCCTGTGGGACTCGTGTCCTGCAACTGGGGCGGTTCGGCGGTGGAAAGCTGGATGCCGGAGGATGTCGTGAGGTCTTATCCTGAGAACACGTTGCCTACAGGGCAGTATGCTCCGAAGATGGATCCTGACGGCGGGTACAACTGCGGCAACGCCTACATTATGTACAACGGAATGATTTACCCGATCCGCAACTATACCCTTAACGGCTTCATCTGGTATCAGGGAGAGACAAACGCCGGAGGCTATGCGCACTATGCCCAAAGACTTGCCAAGATGGTCAGCATCTGGAGAGGCCTTTGGGGACGTGGCGACCTTCCATTCTACGAGGTTGAGCTGGCCCCGTTCATCTACGGTGGAGACGGAACCGTCGGAGCGAGAATCAGGGAAGCACAGCACAATGCGGTGGACATCATCCCTAATAGCGGCATCGCCAGCATCAACGACCTTGCGTACGAGTATGAATATGACCAGATCCATCCTTGCAAGAAAAAGGAAGTAGGGGAGCGTCTGGCCTACATCGCCCTCAACAAGACATACGGGATGAGCTATCTCCCTTATGAGGGGCCTCGGTATAAGAGTATGGAGGTCAAAGGCAATGAGATAGAGGTGACTTTCCAGGACGGCGGCAACGGCTTCAGCCCTTGGCACGGAATCAATGGCTTTGAGGTCGCCGGTGAGGACAAGGTGTTCTATCCTGCCGAGGCCCGTCTCGGGTCTTGGAACAAGATTGTCGTGAAGAGCGACAAGGTTCCGGCTCCTGTCGCGGTTCGTTACTGCTTCCGTGACTTCCAGATCGGCAACCTTACCGGTCGCCGCGGACTGCCGGCCGTACCGTTCAGAAGCGACAATTGGTAGGATCGGTTGCTTCGGCAAACCCGCCGGGAGCGTTTCGGCGGACTCGGTGACCTTAAACATCCATCCGCTGAATTTGTCACAGAAAAGAAAAAAATCTTGCAATTCTTCGGTTTTCCATTGGAAATCCGTAATTTTGCAAGATTTTTTTACGGTATATGCAAGACATTAGGAACATAGCGCTCATCGCGCATGTCGATCACGGCAAGACAACCCTCGTGGACAGGATGATCTACCAGGCCAATCTGGTGCGTCAGCCCGAGAATCTTGGCCAGCTGATTCTCGACAACAATGACATCGAGAGGGAAAGAGGTATTACCATCCTCGCCAAAAACGTGTCCGTCACCTACAACGGTGTCAAAATCAACATTATAGACACTCCGGGTCACAGTGACTTCGGAGGAGAGGTCGAGAGGGTCCTGAATATGGCGGACGGCGTGCTCCTGCTCGTCGATGCCTTCGAGGGCTGTATGCCGCAGACCCGTTTCGTACTTCAGAAAGCCCTTGAGCTGGGCAAGAAGCCGATAGTGGTGGTCAACAAGGTGGACAAGCCGAACTGCCGACCTGACGAGGTTCAGGAGGAGGTGTTCGACCTGATGTGCGCCCTGAACGCCACTGATGACCAGCTTGATTTCAAGACCATCTTCGGCAGCGCCAAGCAGGGCTGGATGTCGGACGACTGGAAGAGCCCGACTTCGGACATCACCCCGCTCCTGGACGCCATCCTTGCGGAAATCCCGGCGCCCAAGGTTGTTGAAGGTACTCCTCAGCTGCAGGTCACTTCACTTGAATATTCCCCTTACGTGGGACGTATCGCCGTCGGCAAACTGACCCGCGGCGAGCTTAAGACCGGCCAGCAGGTCAGCCTCTGCAAGAGGTATGATGTTGTGGAGAAGCACAGGATCAAGCAGCTTATGGTGTTCGACGGTCTGGGGAAGGCAAATGTGGACACCGTCCAGTGTGGTGACATCTGCGCTGTCGTCGGCATCGACGGCTTCGAGATCGGTGACACGATAGCCGACAGCGAGAATCCGGAGGCCCTACCTCCGATCTCCATCGACGAGCCTACGATGAGTATGCTCTTCACCATCAACAACTCCCCGTTCTTCGGAAAGGACGGCAAGTTCGTGACCTCAAGGCACATCAAGGACCGTCTGGACAAGGAGTTGGAGAAGAATCTTGCCCTCAAGGTGAAGCCGGGACTGAACGCCGATTCGTTCGTGGTCTATGGACGTGGTGTGCTTCACCTGTCCGTGCTCATCGAAGAGATGCGCCGAGAGGGATTCGAGCTTCAGGTCGGACAGCCAAAGGTGCTGGACAAGACCATCAACGGTCAGCGCTGCGAGCCTATCGAGGATCTTTCCATCGAGGTGCCTGAGCAGTTTGTCGGGGCCGCCATCGAGCTTGCCACGCGCAGGAAGGGTGCGCTTCTGCATATGGAGCCGAGGGGCGACAGGACGATGCTGAATTTTGACATCCCGACGCGCGGGCTTATGGGCCTGAGAAGCAACCTCCTGACCGCATCGCAGGGCGAGGCCATTATGGCCCACAGGTTCAAGGAGTACCAGCCCTATAAGGGTGAGATTGACAACCGTACCAACGGGTCGCTCGTGTCCCTAGAGACCGGCACTGCGATTGCATATTCAATGAACAAGCTTCTGGACAGGGGCAAATTCTTCATCGATCCGGGCGACGACATCTACTGCGGAGAGGTACTGGGCGAGCACACGAGGGAGAGAGACCTCAACATCAACATCTGCAAGACGAAGAAACTCACCAACGTGCGCGCCGCCGGCTCGGACGACAAGGTTGTGCTGCCGCCGCCGGTGAAGATGTCTTTGGAGGAAATGCTTGAATATATCCGCGAAGACGAGCTGGTGGAGGTGACCCCGCATCATCTGAGGATGCGCAAGATCCTTCTTGATCCGATGGACAGGAAGCGTTCCGGCAACTCCGGAGATGATGAATAGGTAAGAAGCTGTTTAAAAATGGTTCCCGCATTTTATTATGCGGAATTTTCGAGACA
>CAVCPY010000106.1:0-2957 GCA_963604245.1 Eggerthellaceae bacterium | reverse complement strand
GAGGGATGTGCGGAGCACACTCCCTCCCCCGAGGGGAGGGATTTAGGGAGGGGGTAACGTGGAAGGCCATAGCGGTTGTGTCACACCGGATCGACATCAAGCGCGATGTGGCCTGGATATTTTTTCTCCTTCTCGAAACGCTCGACCGCGGCAGCCAGCGTCTCTTTGTTCCTCACGAGCAACCTGTCTTTAGGCAGCAACACCCTGATCTGACGGATGTTCTGATTCGAGAGCTTGTCGATGGCAGGGGAATATGGTCCTATGACATTCGGCCCGTTCTGAACGCCCGGAGCGAAGTCGGCTCTGACCCCCAAGACATCTCGGATCGCCTCCGCAAGCTCACGGCTCAGCAAATCAACTCTCGCTTGGTTGTAATCCTTGACGATGACCCCTATGACCCTTGAATACGGCGGATAGCCGAACAGCTTTCTTTCCCCGAGGAATCCGGCCATCGTCCCGTTCCCGTCCAGTTTCCCTTCTATGCTTTGATAAACAGGATGTTCCGGCTGCGAAGTCTGGATGACAAACAGACCCTTCTCTCCGCGCCGTCCGCATCGCCCCCGGAACTGTTCCAGAAGCTGGAGCCCTCTTTCGTCAGCCCGGTAGTCCTCCTGAGCGAGAATCGAGTCGGCCTGAAGCACGGCCACAAGTGTCAATCCGCTGAAATCAAATCCTTTGGCCACCATTCTTGTGCCGATCAGAATGTCGATTTCGCCTTTGGAAAACTTCCGTATCGTCTCAGTCTCATATTTCCTGCTTTGTGCCGTGTCGCTGTCAAGGCGGGCGACTCTTGCGTTCGGGAAGAGTTTCGCCGCTTCCTCTTCAATCTTCTGTGTTCCGGATCCCAGCGGCTTCAATTCTCCACCGCATTTCGGACATTTACCGGTATATTCATACACCCTGCCGCAGTAGTGGCAGACGAGCCTTTCGCTTCCGTCTGAGCGCCTGTGCAAACTCAGGCTCACGTTGCAATGGCGGCATTTCGGGATGTCGCCGCATTCCTGACACTGCACGATCGGGGAATATGCCCGCCTTTCCCTGAGGATCAGGACTTGCTTATGTCTGCCGAGGCATTCGTTGATGCGTCTGACAAGCTTTCTGGAGAAACTGCCGATCATTCCGTTCTTGCGGCGTTCGGCGATTGTGTCGATGATTTCGATGTCCGAGTCCGCAGCGTCGTAGAACCGTTTGTTTAGGGTGACAAGCCCGTAGCGCCCTACGCTGCAATTGTAAAGCGACTCCAGCGACGGCGTGGCCGAACCCAGTATGACATTGGCTCCGAATATCTTCGCCATCATTATCGCCGTTTCGCGGCCGTTGTATCGAGGGGCGGGGGAGTCCTGTTTGTAGGACGTGTCGTGTTCCTCGTCCACTATCACCAGTCCCAAGTCTTTGTGTGGCAGGAATATGGCGCTTCGGGTTCCGAGGACAACATAGCCATTTCCCTTTGCCGGCTCTCCAGCGTGCCTTAGGACGGTGGCCACCTCTCGCTTTCTGGACATTGTCTCTCCGGAATGGAACACAAGCAGTTCCGGGAATGTTTCGCTGATCCTGTCCTCCAGTTGTCTGCTGAGCGCTATCTCCGGAACCAGATAAAGCACGTTCTTTCCTATCGCGAGCGTCTCCTGCGCCAGTTTCAGGTAAATCTCCGTCTTTCCCGATCCCGTCACCCCGTGCAAAAGTGCAGTCTTTCCCCGTCCAAAAAATTCCTTTATCTTTGAATATGCTTCCTTCTGTGCCGCTGACAGCACAATCTCCTTTTCCGTACCCACCATCGTTTCGACGGTCGCTGAACCTGTGGTTCGACAAAGCTCACCAACCATCGAAGTGACCCTCCTAACCAATAACCCAATCTCCCTATCCAGCCTCTCCTTCTCGGCCAAATACCTTTCCCGACTCTCTGCCTTCCGAGCCTTCGCGGCCAATTCCGCCTTTTTCTCCGCTCTTTCTTCCAGCCTCTTGATATTATCCTTAATCTTAGCCAGATTCCTCTCCTCTCTCTCCGCCTTGAGTGCCTCCTTACGTGCCAGAACTTCTTCCTCAGCCACCTTGTGCGCCGGATAAGCCGCCTTGTAGACCTCCCCGACAGTGCACAGATAATATTCCGCTATCTGTCTCCATAGCGCGATCTCCTCCTTGGTGATCGGTTCCAACCCCTCCGCTTCTCCGATGATAGGCTTTACCCTGTTTGTTATCCCTGACGCTTCGGCCTTTTCCCCGGAATCCACATCGCTGACCACCCCTACATATTCCTTTCCTGCGAAGTTCACCCGTACCCGATTGCCTACAGAAATCTCTCCATCCAGATAGTAGAACGGCTCCCACTCCAGCCGGAGCGGAAGGATCACCTGTATGAAAAACCTGCCTGTCATAAAGGCGAATTTAGCCAAAATCATCCACTCGGCGAAGAAAAAAGCGAATACTTCTCAAAAAAAATTTGCAACCCAAGGAAAAATGCCTATCTTTGCAATCCCAAACGGAAACGGTGTCGTAGCTCAGATGGTAGAGCAATGGACTGAAAATCCATGTGTCGGCAGTTCGATTCTTCCCGACACCACAAGAAAAGTGTGAGTAAAAGAAATTTTGCTCACACTTTTCTTGTGGTGTCATATCCACCCCCAGTCACTGCGTGACAGCCCATAAGGGTCGCAGGGTTCGTATTCCCCCGGACCTCTTGCGTTGCTCCGCACTGCGTACTCATTACCTTTAGGTGCGCTGTTCCAATTATATCATTAGACTTTCCTAAGTGACAAAGTGCCTGTGACAGAATGCCTTATATTACGTTTAGAGTACATCGGCCGAGAATAATCAGTTGACGTTCCCCCTGGGGAGGGACTGGCTCCGTCACTGCCGTGACGGGAAATAAGGTGTTTCGCACATTAGAAACTTAAGAAGCTGTTTAAAAATAATACCTCTTTTTTCTTATGCGGCCTTTCCGGCCATTTTCATCTTTGTCA
>CAVCPY010000105.1:0-3130 GCA_963604245.1 Eggerthellaceae bacterium | reverse complement strand
AGATTTCTTTTGGAAGAGGGAGTGTACTGGAGGTACATGACCGATGAGAAAAGAAATATAGACCAAAATGACACACAAAGATTACCAAGTTATTTTTTAAGGATTACTAAAATTAATTGAATATGAAAAAGATACTTACAACTATGCTGCTTGCGGCGTTGGCCGTATCCGGCACATTAAACGCACAGGAAATGAAAGAGAACAGAGCGTTTGCCGTGGCTGACATATCAAATTTCAAAAGCCACAACAGCAACCCTTGGGGGCTGGTCTATGACGGAGCGATCTGTGAAAATGTTCGGGGAAAGGTGAATATCAACCCCATCACCTACGACCTGAACGGACTGAAAATTTCAGCCAATGTCTATACCCCGGCAGGCTATGATGCTTCGAAAACTTATCCTGCCATTGTGGTCGCGCACCCTAACGGCGGAGTGAAGGAACAGGTGGCGGGACTGTACAGCCAGAGGTTGGCGGAGGCGGGCTACATCTGCCTTGCCTTTGATGCGGCCTATCAGGGAGCCAGCGAGGGCGAGCCGCGCAATACGGACAAGCCCGCTTACCGCATCGAGGACATCCATCGTGCCGCCGACATCCTGCTGCAATATCCGGGTGTGGATGCGGGGCGTGTAGGAATCTTGGGCATCTGTGGCGGTGGCGGTTATACGTTGGCCGCGGCTCAGACCGACAAGCGTTTCAAGGCGGTCGCCACGCTCAGTATGTTCAACACGGGACTGGTGCGCCGCAACGGTTTCCTTGACTCACAAATTAACGATGTGCAGGAGCGCCTTGCCGATGCCTGCGCCGCCCGTCAGAAAGAAGCCGAAGGCGGCGAGCCGGAATATGTGGGCGATATGAGCGGCGTGACACCGGAACAGGCGGCGAAACTGCCGTTCGACCTCTACCGGGAAGGTTACACCTATTATCTTCAGAGATATGCCCATCCTAATTCCACCTTCCGCTACACCAAGAGCAGTCTCGTGGATCTGATGGCATTCGACGCTTCGGCCAATATGTACCTTATCAACCAACCGCTGCTGATGATTGCCGGAAGCGTCGCCGACACATTCTATATGACCGAGCAGTGCTACAGCCGCGCGACTGGAACTCAGAACAAGGAACTGTTCCTCATCCCCGGTGCCACGCATATCAAGACCTACTATGTGCCGAAGTATGTCGACCAGGCGGTAGCCAAGCTGACGGAATTCTTCGATGTTAATCTGTAAAATAATGAATATGAAAAAGTTAATGACAATTATCATTACGGCCATCGCGGCCGTTTCACTGCTCGCCTGCACAGGCGAGGACAATCCGGAATCCGATAATATCGTGAACCCGGAAACTCCTGAAACACCGGAGACACCATCAAATCCGGAATCGCCGGCGGCCGGCAGCAAGATTCTCGTGACATATTTCAGTTGGGGCGGCAACACCGAGACCGTGGCGAAGCGGATCGCCGATCTTACAGAAGCCGACATCTACAGAATTGAACCTGCAACTCCGTATACCACAGATTATCAGACATTGGCATATACCGTCGCAAGACAGGAATTGGACAACAACGCCCGGCCCGAACTGAAAGACAAGAGCGCGAATATCGCAGCCTACGACTACATATTCATAGGCTGTCCTGTCTGGTGGGGAGAGGCTCCGATGATAATGCACTCATTCGGAGAAGCCTACGACTTCAGCGGCAAGACTGTAATTCCGTTCTGCACGTACGCGACATCAAGAGGCACGACAATCGACAAACTGAACGGCCTCACTCCCGGAGCCACCCATCTTTCCGGATTCGGGACAAGCGGGCGGAACACAAACGGAATCGAAGAATGGCTCAAAACCATCAATATGATTAAATAGGAAAAGACAGGTTTCCGGTCTTAGCGGGAAGACCGGAAATATGTATATTCGTGGACTATAAGTCTATGCTCGTTTATGGAAGGACAGAAAGACATAATGGTCACCCACAGGATAGGAGAGGTTCCGCTTGACTCGGAAGAGGGATATCTTGCCCACCTCCTATGCCTTGCCGGCACCTGCCGCTACCGCTTCAATGAACGCGACTTCGAACTGCACGCCGGCGACCTGTCCATCATCAGGAAGAGGAAGCTGATCGAGAATATTCATTGCTCGGAAGATTTCAGATGCAAGATCATCTATGCCAAGCCCGGTTTCATCGAGCAGTGCACACCGCAGACCAACTACGGCATCAAAGGGTCACTTGCCCTGTTCCTGAACCCTGTCATACATCTTTCACCGGAGCAGCAGATAACCTGCCGACGGGATTTCGACCAGCTTGAGATGCGGATAGCCGATACAGCGCACCGATTTTATAGAGAGGTGGTGATGAATGCGATGCAGACCGCAATCCTCGATTTCTTCGACTTCCACGCGCGTATTCACGGCGAGGGTGATATTTCAACTCAGAGCGCGTCCATAATGAACCGCTTCCTCCGGATGCTGGAGGATGGGACATACCGCGATCACCGCGAGGTGACATACTATGCGGACAAACTCTGCGTCACCTCGAAGTATCTTTCCGAAGTGTCCAAGAAAGCCAGCGGCTATGGGGCGAACTACTGGATAAACCGCTACACGATTCTGGACATCACACGCCTACTCCGGGACAAATCATTGTCATTCGTGGACATATCCGACATCTTCGGATTCTCCTCACCGGCTTATTTCAGCCGCTACGTGCAGCAGAATCTCGGAATGAAGCCGTCCGACTACAGGGATTAGACGAAGTCACAACCAATACAAATTCGGTAAAAACTGATGTTTTTGCCGTTTTTTTTGTAACAGCCGCAAGATGAAACCCTAATATCTTTGCAGCAGGAAAGAATAATTACCGCTATGATCGGAGACAAGAAAATCACAAGACGAACGGCATTGAAGTCAATGTTCGGGACAGTCGCTATGGGGCTGGCGGCCACGGCCGTCGGACTGCCAAGCCTTACCTCTTGCTCGGGGAAGAAGGGCAAACGGGTAATCCTATATTTTACCGGAACCGGCAACAGCCTCTACATCGCGAGGCAGCTTGCGGACGAAAACACGGAACTCCTCAGCATCCCGCAGCTGATGAAGGCGGAAAAGTTTGACTTCGAGGCCGATGAGATAGGCATCGTCTATC
>CAVCPY010000104.1:0-9090 GCA_963604245.1 Eggerthellaceae bacterium | reverse complement strand
TGTCTCGAAAATTCCGCATAATAAAATGCGGGAACCATTTTTAAACAGCTTCTTATTTGCCATCATTCCCGTCGCCGTCCCATTCAAAAGAGTACAAAAGCGACTCTGTCTGCCTGAGATACTGACGTTTGTCATATTTCGGGGCATAGACCCAGGCCTCCAGCACGATGATGTCCTTGCCGTCCTTGCTGTAAAATGAGTGTGAGACGAACGGACCGCCCATATAGTCGTTGTAAACCTCCCAAAGGCCTCTGGTCTCCACAAAGTCCAGATCGTGGTACTTCAGGAACTTTATGCCGGGCTTGACGAACACGCTTGTGGTCATATAGGAATTCTCGGCCGTGGCGGGAACATATTCCTTGAGGAAAGCATTGCGCTTGGCGATGATGTTCTCTTCCGTGAACGGATTCTCGTCTGTCGCAGGGTATTTGTAGATGAACACACCCTGGGTGCTGTACTGCTTCTCGTCCGCTATCCAGATGAAGTCGTCGGTGACTTTTCTCAGGTTGTAGCCGACAGGGAAATGAACCTTCCCGCCGATCATCTTGTCCACGACATCCGCGAGTTTTGACTCTTCATAGAGCAAGGTGTTGGCGATGACTCTGTTCCGTTCGGCCTGCTCGATGGCTCCGGTGATGTTCTCCCCGTTCTTTTCGAGGACGACAATGGCTGAGTCGGCGCAGGAGGCATTGACCTGGATCACGCACTGCGGACGGGCCCACACATTCGTCCTGTAAACGACCCCCTGCTTGACGACGGTCGAGTCGATGTTGAAGATCACAATGTTCCTGTGGAGTTTGAACATATCCGAGAACGCCGCCGGGGAAAGGTTCACCAATGAATATAGTGGCTCCCTCTGCGGCAGGTACTCGCAGTCTCTTGCCAGCAGACTGCCGATTTCGTTGCCGAGATTCCCTTCCCAGTTGTCTTTGCCGACAACAATGATGACCTCCCCGGCCTTTCCTGAGACGTTAGGCAGGAGGACTTTCGCGTTGTTCCCGCAGGACATCGCATTGATCAGGATCATCGCGCCGATGACAATTTTTGACAGGGTTTTCATAAGACTTGTATGCTTTTGATGTAAAGGTACTTAAAAATTCTGAAAAAACGGTCGCCGTTACCTGACCAGCCTCGCGATGTCGTTCCCGAAGGCCAGAACCATAAGCAGCATAAGCAGGAGCATCCCGACGATCTGCGCCGCCGTAAGGAACCTGTCGCTCGGCTTGCGTCCGGTGAGCAACTCGTAAAGGCAGAAGACGATGTGTCCGCCGTCAAGCGCCGGAATAGGGAGCAGGTTCATCACGCCGAGCATAATGGAAAGCAACGCAAGAATATTCAGGAACCTGTACCAGTCCCAGGTGGCCGGGAAAACCTGTCCGATTGCGATGAAGCTGCCCACAGACTTGTAGGCTTCGGTTTTCGGCGAAGCCACGAGCTTCAGGTCCCGGAGATAGCCTCCGATCGTGTCGAAAGCCAGTTTGAACCCCGCTGGAATGGCGCTGGCCAATGAATATTCCTTCGTCATCACCCCCGGAATCTGCATAAACACCCCGACCCGTCCGGCAGTGTCCACCTGAAGCGGGACGGTAAGCGTGTCCGCCCCGCGGAGAACCGTCGCAGTGACAGTCCCGCCGCAGAGTTCCGAGAGATACTTTCTGGAATCCTGCACGAAAGGCGTGCCGACGCTGTCCAGAGCGACGATCCTGTCGCCGTGCATCAGTCCGGCTCCGGAATTGGAAGAGGAACTCATCACTGAATCAACCACGAACGGCACGGCGAGGTCGAACACTCCCGGAGTGTTGAGCACCGCCCCGATCAGTGACCGGTCGATGTAAAGATCCACGGTGTCGTTGTCCCTCAGGACTGTTACCTTGCTGACATTCCTGCGCGCCAGGTCAGCCTGAAGCATCCCGAAATTCTCGGGAACATATTCATCCATCCTGATGATGTGGTCGCCGTTGCGGAAGCCGAGCTCCACGCCTAACTCGTTGGTGTAGATCTGGCTGCCATCGTTGCTGATGTAGGCACTTCCCCAGACGGCCATTATGCAGATGTAGGTGAGGATTGCGAACAGAAAGTTGTAGAGCACGCCGCCGCCCATCACAAGAAGCCTCTGCCAGGCCTTCTTGGTGCGGAATTCCCACGGCTGCGGATCCTTTTTCATCGAGTCCAGGTCCATCGACTCGTCGATCATCCCGCAGATCTTGCAGTAGCCACCCAAGGGCAGCCAGCCGATGCCGTATTCAGTCTCCCAGTCCTTCGCTTTCGGGAATATCCTTGTGAACCATTTCCCCTTGGTGCTGAACAGCCGGGTGCCGCCGACGTCGAAGAACAGGAAGAATTTGTCCACCCGGATTCCGAACAGCTTGGCGAACGTGAAGTGTCCGCACTCGTGGATTACGATAAGTATGGAAAACGCAAGAATGACTTGCAGAATCTTCATCAGAACCACCATCATCAACCTCTCTTTGCGATGGCCTCAATCTTCCTCAAGGCCAATGAATATATTTCCTCGTTTGTCTTGAATATGTCCTCGACGGACGGCTCGCCTATGAACGGAGCGCATTCCAAGCACTCTCCGACCACATCAGTGATTCCATAGAACGGAATCCTGTCCTGGAGGTAAGCAGCAACCGCCGCCTCGTTCGCCGCGTTCAGGGCGCAAGGAATATTCCCGCCCCGCTCCATCGCCTTGTAGGCCAGCGCCAGCGCCGGAAATTTCTCTGTGTCAGGCTTGAAGAACGTGATCCCGCCGAGTTCCGCGAAATCCAGCTTCCTGTTCGCCAGAGGCAGCCTCTCCGGGAATCCGATGGCGAACTGGATAGGCTCCCGCATATCGGGACAGGCGAGCTGTGCCAGTACGGCCCCGTCTTCATATTCGACCATTGAATGAATGATTGATTCGGGATGAACGACGACGTTGATCTTGCCCACGGGGGTGTCGAACAGCCATCTTGCCTCGATAACCTCGAAGCCTTTGTTCATCATTGTGGCCGAATCGATTGTGATCTTCGCCCCCATACTCCAGTTCGGGTGTTTGAGGGCCATATCCTTTGTCGCCGCGCTGATCCGCTCTTTGTCCCAGGTCCTGAAAGGCCCGCCGGAGGCGGTCAGGTGGATCTTATGGATGGCGTTCCCCTGAGCGGACAGCAGACACTGGAAGATTGCCGAATGCTCCGAGTCCACCGGAAGGATCGGGGCGTGGTATTTCTTGGACATTCCCATCACGATCGAGCCGGCTGCCACGAGGGTCTCCTTGTTGGCCAGGGCGATGACTTTCCCGGCTCCAATGGCAGCCATCGTCGGGGCGAGTCCGCTGAACCCCACCATCGCCGCGACCACGATGTCCACCCTGTCGCTTGTCACCAGGTCGCATACGGATTTCATTCCGGCGAACACCTTTGTGCCGCTTCCGTCCAGCGCTTCCGAAAGATCTTTGTACTTGCTCTCGTCGCAGATGACGGCATTGTTGGCGTCGAACTCCTTGGCCTGACCCGCCATCAGCTCCCAACTGCCCTTGCAGGTAAGCAGCTCGACTTCAAACAGGTCCCTGTGCTCCCTGATCACATCCAGGGTCTGTCTGCCGATCGAGCCTGTCGAACCGAGTATCGCTATTCTTCTTTTTTCCATCAGAAACTAATGTATTTGGTGGGGTCAACGGCCTCTCCCTTGTGCCACAGCTCGAAATGAAGATGATCCCCGTCCGAAAGGGATCCCGTGCCTCCGAGAATGGCTATAGGCATACCTGCCGTCACCTTGTCCCCGGTCTTCTTCATGAGTTTCTGGTTATGCTTGTAAACGGAGATGATGTCCCCTTCGTGTTGGATTCTTATCGTGTAGCCTTCCGTGTCCGTCCATCCGTCCGAGATGACGGTCCCGTCCAGAACCGACATCACGACTGAATTGCCCGGGGCCGTGATGTCGATGTAAGGGTGAAGCACCTTGTCATAGCCTTGTGAGACGACACCTTTCAGAGGAGTGAAGAAATGCATCCCCTCGATCTGGAGCGACCTTGAGGAACTGGACTTGATGTCAAACTTGTCCTCGTTCGCTACCTCCCGTCTGAGCAGGGAATCCTTTTCCGCCAGCTTCTTGGGGTCGGAAATGTCGGCGGTGTTCTTCCGTACCTCCATAAGGCTGTCGATTTTGAGAGGCTCCCGGCCATCGACGACCCTCCTGAGGTTCTCCGAGTACAGTTCCCATTTCGTGATGACATTCCTAAGGGAATCAACCCTGATCGCATTCTGAATGGCATCGTGCTTTGTCCTGGCGTCAGGATAGCCGGGAATCAATGTCCTTATCGGGGTGAACGCGACCAGGCAAAAGATGACAGTGACAGTTACCACCACCGTGGTTATCACCGTCACGAGCGCGCCGAGCCTTGTGAACTTTCTCGACCACAGCTTGTCGTGTGTGTCGTCATCCACCAGCGTGAGCCTGAAGTTATTGATGATGCCGCTTTTTTTCTGTCTGGACATAAGATTTTGACTTGAAAGCCTTTTTCGTTAACTTTGCGGATTACAATGGACAGGATTATCGGCATAGATTACGGACGCAAGCGCATTGGAGTCGCGGTCAGCGACCCGCTGGGTATTTTTGCCTCAGCCCTGGACACGGTTCCGGCTGCAAAGATAATAGAATATATCAAAAATTATGCTCAAAAGGAGACCATAACCCGCTTTGTGGTCGGCTATCCGATGAATATGAACAACAAACCGTCCGAGGCCGCCGCCGACGTGGAGATATTCCTGAAGAATCTCGCCAAGGCTTTTCCGGGCGTCCCGGTGTCCCTTGAGGATGAGCGGTTCACATCCGTGCTCGCGCACCGGGCTATGATTGACGGAGGGATGAAGGCGAAGGACCGCAGGGACAAGACTTCCGTGGACAAGATCAGTGCGGCGATCATCCTCCAGAGCTATCTGGACAGGACAAACAGAAATTAAAGGTTAGAGTTATGATATTACCGATTTATTTATACGGTTCGGAGGTGCTCAGGCAGAAGGCTGCCCCGGCAGACCTCTCAGAGAAGGAAAAGATCACCAGATTGGTGTCCGATATGGAGGAAACCCTCGCCAAATCAGAAGGTTGCGGGCTGGCGGCACCACAGGTGGGCGAGAGCGTGAGGATTCTCGTGGTCGATGGTACCGGAATGGCGGATGTGTATCCCTATCTCGCCGAATTCAAGAGGGTGATGATCAACCCGGTCATTCTGGAGGAGAGCGGGACGAAGTGTGAATATTCCGAAGGCTGCCTCAGCATCCCCGGCATCTACTGCGATGTGACGAGGCCACGGAGTATGACCATTGAATATTATAACGGAGATTTCGAAAAGGTTACGGAGACTTTTGACAAGTTCGCCTGTAGGATGGTGCAGCACGAGATGTCCCATCTTGACGGCGATTTGTTCGTGGATCATGTGGCTCCTATAAGGAAGAAGATCATCTCCAGGAAGCTTCTGAACATCGCGAAAGGAAAGGTTTTTGCAAGGTACGCCACTAAAATTAAATAATCTTTTTTGCTATGGGTGCGTTTCACGCGTATGACATACGCGGAGTCTATAATGTTGACTTCGACCGTAACACTGCCTACAAGGTGGGTTTTTTCCTTCCGGAACTCCTTGGCGCTGACAAGGTTCTTGTCGGCCGCGACTGCAGGACATCCTCTCCGGAGATTCTTGAATATCTCGTAAAGGGCATCACCGACGCCGGAGCTGATGTGTATGACATAGGCCTCAGCACGACCCCAATGGTCTATTTCGGGACGGCAAACTACGGATTCAAGGCCTCCGTTCAGATAACCGCCTCGCACAATCCCAAGGAATACAACGGAATGAAGGTCTCCAGGGAAAACGCTCTTCCCGTAGGTCTGGATTCCGGTCTGGGACAGATTCAGGAATGGATTGAGAGCGGCAGACCGACTCCCGTGGCAGAGAAAAAAGGACAGGTCATTCTCAAGGATATCCATAAGGATTATCTTGATTTCCTGCTGAAGTTCAAAGGGGACTATACCGGCATCAAGATCGCCTTCGACCTTTCCAACGGAATGTCAAGCCTTTACGCCCGTGAGATTTTCGGCGACGGCCCGGCCTACATATTCGAGGAGATGGACGGGAACTTCCCTAATCACGAGCCTAATCCACTGATTCCCAAGAATGTCGAGCCGCTTCAGGCTTTGGTTGGGAAGACCGGAGCGGATGTGGGTGTCATCTATGATGGGGACGCCGACCGTGTGATGTTCGTGGACAACGAGGGCATATTCGTCTCGCCTGACCTTATGATAGCCGTTCTCGGCCATTATTTCATCGACGAGAGACACGAGACCGGAACCGTGCTTCAGGACATCCGCAGCTCCAAGGCGGTAGGGGAGTACCTCACTCCGCTGGGATGCAGGATGGCAACCTGGAAGGTGGGCCGTGCATTCGCCGCCAAGAAACTCCGTGAGCTTGACGGTGTCTGGGGCGGAGAACTTGCCGGTCACTATTATTTCCGTGATTTCTTCTATTCGGACAGCGGACTTCTCGCTTCAATGCTGATTCTCAGGGTCGTGGCTGCGATGAAGAAGAAAGGCGTCACCCTCCACGAGCTCGTCGGCAGGATCGCCCGCTATCAGAACTCCGGCGAGATCAATTTCCGTCTTGAGGACAAGAAAGGTGCGATGGACGCTGTCAAGGAATATTTCGTCTCTAAGGAGAAGCCGACCGCCGAGATGGCCTTCGACGGCTACAGGGTGGAATTCCCGGACTGGTGGTTCAACATCCGTCCTTCCAACACGGAACCTTACCTGAGGTTCATCTGCGAGGCGACATCGGACGCGCTTCTTGAGGAAAAAGTTAACGAGGCCAAGAATCTTCTCACGGAGAGGTTCGGAGCAAAACTGTAAGACAGATGATTCGTGAGAGATTTTGGGCGGGCGTCATTGTCACGGTCCTTGCCGCAATAGGACTTTCTGTTCCTGCCGTGGCGCAGGACACGACAATCAAAACCAAGAAACAGGCTGAGATTCTTATCCCGAGAATCTCCAGAGAGGCTGTGCAGTCGATGGAACTGAACAGGGCCGAGGCTTTGGACACTATTGACACAGCGGATCCCCACATAAAGATCCTGCTTCTGTCGGACTACACCTGGAAGTATTACAAAGATTCCACCTATGCCCGCGACCACCAGATATTCAATGAATATTGGACCCACGACTATCCGGATCCCTACCACGTCTCGCTGGAGGAGCTTCCGGATGAGATCGCACTTTGGATTGTCGATACCCTGAGTGAATATAAATGTCCTAATCAGACGGAGGTATATTCAAAGTTCGGCTACCGCCACAGGCGCAGGCATCAGGGAGTGGATCTGCCGTTGCATACCGGCACCCCGGTCTATGCCGCATTTGACGGGAAGGTGCGTATCTCCCGGTACTACAAAGGCTACGGCAACCTCGTGGTTCTTCGTCACGACAACGGCCTGGAGACTTTCTACGGGCACCTGTCGAAGATTTATGTGCAGGACGACCAGTGGGTGAACGCCGGCACGATCATCGGTCTAGGCGGCTCCACCGGCCGCTCCACCGGCCCGCATCTCCATTTTGAGACCCGTTACAAGGGCTATGCCTTTGATCCGCAATGGCTTATTGACTTCCCGTCGGGAACGTTGCGGCACAGGCTGTTCGTCCTCAAGAAGAAGTACCTGAACGCCAACAGCAAATATGTCCCGGAGAGCGAGCAGGAGGAAATTGACATCCTTGAGGGCGACGCTAAAGACAAGGAGGAGGCCGCCAAGAAGGCCGAGGCCGAGAGAAAGGCTGCTGCCGCCGCCCAGTACCACACAATCCGTCAGGGAGACACCCTCGGGGCTCTTGCCCGGAAGTACCACACTTCAGTCAAAGCCCTTTGCCGCCTCAACGGCATCAAGGAGACCACGACCCTCCGTCTTGGCAAGAAGCTCCGTGTGAAGTAGTGCTTTTGGGTTGTCACAGCACCATAACCAACGCTCCGGCGAGGAGAAGAATGGAGCCGACGACGGTCTTCCAGGTCAGAGCCTCGCCAAGGAATATGACGGCGAATATGATCGTCAGCACCAAGCTGCATTTGTCGATCGGGACAACTTTGGAGACATCGCCGATTTTGATGGCGTAGAAATAGCACAGCCACGACGCCCCGGTGGCGAGACCGGACAGAATCAGGAAAATCCAGCTGCGTGTCGAGATTGACGAGATCCCGTCGGCGCTGTTAGTCAGGAAAACCATTCCCCAGGCCAGCGCAAGGACCACAATCGTGCGGATGGCTGTCGCAAGATTGGGCTCCACTCCATCGATTCCGATTTTAGCGAGTATTGCCGTCGCAGCCGCGAACACGGCCGACAGGATAGCGAATAACAACCACATATTCTTCTGGATATTCATCGCTTAATATTCTTCAACCCCGTTCGCACCCATCCAGTCTGTGAGTGGCGTGCTGTCAAATCCGACGGTGCCTTTAAGGCTGACTTTGACACTGAACCCGATCTCCTTACTTAGACGGAATACATTCTTGAGCGTCTCCAGCACGCAATATTCGGCGGTGATCCCGCAGACTGTGACCTTGTCTCCGACCTGGAACAGGTCTTGCGCTGTGGCTTCTGACGGAGCCGCCATCACTGTGTCGGCTGCCTTCTTGGCTTCAGTTTGTGGGGTTGTGGCGGCATCAGCGAACGCTCCATATTCCTCTCTGTTTTTGTCCCGTCCTTTCAGAATGAAGCGTGTCCGTGTTTCCTCAAGGCCGTCAAGCAGGCCAGGGGCAAGGCTGGAGCCAAGTGTGTAGTGTACGCAATGCTCCGGCCAGACTCCGCCGTTCTCCTTGAACGAGCAATGATCCTTTGGATGCCAGTCCAATGTGAAATAGACGAGGTCAAAGTCCTTTTTGATTTCGTTGATGACCGGTATGATTCTTTCCGCCCCCGGTACAGCGAGAGTCCCGTCGATGAAGTCCCTTTGGACATCCACCACGAGAAGAATTCTTCTTGCTGACATATTCATTGAATACTTTTTTCTGTATTAGAAGCTGTTTAAAAATAATACCTCTTTTTTCTTATGCGGCCTTTCCGGCCATTTTCATCTTTGTCA
>CAVCPY010000103.1:0-3135 GCA_963604245.1 Eggerthellaceae bacterium | reverse complement strand
TGTCTCGAAAATTCCGCATAATAAAATGCGGGAACCATTTTTAAACAGCTTCTAAAATGCGGGAATCATTTTTTAACAGCTTCTAAAACCTAAGACCGACTTTGATCCCTATCGCATTGTCTCCGAACGCGCCCATTCCGAAAGTCATCGGAGGAACGGAGCGGGACGGAGACGAAATGGCATATTCATTATATGGTGGAATATATTCATTGTACGGGGAGATCAATGTCGGCGTGACCTTCAGGGTGAGTTCATCGCTCATCTCGAAGTCCTGCATATAGGCGAACACGTTGGCGTCAATCACTTGAAGCAGGTAACTTCCGACAATGGCTACGACGGAATAGTCTCTGTAGCGTCTGTAAACATTCCTGAAGTACAACGCCCTTTCCGCAGGGATGTTGCCGGTGTACCCCCCGTCAGGATTCGTCGCCTCGTTGTGGATGCGCTTGAACCTCTTGTAGTTCTTGCTGTACAACGCATAGTAATGGTAGGAACCGACCAGCATTCCCCAGTAGATTGGAATCTTCCAGTATTCCCCGTTGTACGCCTGCCCAAGCCCAGGCAGGAGGATTGAATATATAGTCGCCTTCCCCGGCTGGTTCTTCACGTCCCTCTTGTAGTTGACAACTCCGTCCATCAGGGTAGCCCAGTAGATGAACCCGGCGCTGGCGAACATATACTTTGCCATATCCTTGGAACGGGTGTCCAACTCAAACTCCATATTTGGGTCAAGTGCCATTGCGATGTCGTAGCCCTTCTTGGAATGTCTGTACTTGCTGTTGTAATGGATTCCGAATCCGATGGTCGTTCCCAAGCCTCCGTAAATTATCGGCAGCTTCCAGTACTGCCTGTTATAGATCTGCTCCGATCCGATGAACACTGTCGAACCGGCGAACATCGTTCCGATTCTCAATGTTGTGTCTTTGTGCGACACTCCTCTGAAAAACTCCCGGAAAGACCACATCTTGTCCACGGAGTCTCTCGCTGAAGTGGTGTCGCTCGGGTCATTGTATGTCTGGTTGAACGCCTCTTCCCTGAACTGGGCTTTCGCACCCAAGGAAAAGGCCGCCAGACAGACAAGCGACAGACATATCCTGAAAATCAGATTCTTCATTTATCCTTTTTAGATGTTCGAGTCCTCAAGGGCTTTGAGGAACCTGCTCACTTCCTCATCGGAGTTGAACTTTATCGTCATCGTTCCCTTTCCTGAGGCCGAGCGTTTCAGGCTGATGCTGTTATCAAAAAACTTGCCGATGTGCTCGAGTACCCTGTAATAATCATCAGGAAGATCCTGCTGTTTTGTGGCCGCCTTGGCTGAATCACCCTTGGCGAGCTTGCGGACTTTCTCCTCCAACTGGCGCACGGAAAGGCCGTCCTTTATCACGAGGTCGCAGAGAAGTTCTTGAATATGAGGATCCTCCACTCCGAGAAGCACTTTGGCGTGCCCGGTGCTGAGAAGCCCTGTCTTGAGGTCGTGCTGGACTTTTGTAGGCAGTTTGAGAAGTCTCAGGTAGTTGGCGACCGAGGCGCGCTTCTTGCCGACACGCTGGGCCATCATCTCCTGGGTGAGGTTGCACTCGTCCATCAGCCTCTGGTAACTCATCGCCACCTCGATAGGGTCGAGATCCTGCCTCTGGATGTTTTCCACGATGGCCATCTCCAGCATTCCCTGGTCGTCGGCGGTGCGGATGTAGGCCGGAATGATGTCCATTCCCGCCCTCTTGCAGGCCTTGAACCTGCGTTCACCGCTGATGATCTGGTAGCGTCCGTTCCCCAGCTTGCGTACCGAGATAGGCTGGATAAGTCCGAAAGTCCTGATCGAATCGGCAAGCTCCTCCAGAGCCTCGCTGTCGAACGCCATACGAGGCTGGTAAGGATTCGGCTCGATCAGGTCCACAGGGATGCGGAGCACGTCTCCGTAGTCCTGCACCGGCTTCGAGCCGGCGATCTCCTTATTGATGTAACCTACCGGCTTCCTTTCCGGCCCTACTGTCTGGATGTCTCCCAGAAGGGCGCTGAGACCCTTGCCCAGTCTGCTTTCCTGCTTATTGTTGCTGCTCATTGTAATTTATCTTTCGTTCTTCTCCAACACTTCCTTGGCGAGGTTCATATAGTTGGTGGTGCCGTTGCTGACCACGTCGTAAAGGATGATCGGTTTGCCGTGCGAAGGCGCCTCGCTCAGGCGGATGCTCCGCTGGATCACCGTATTGAATACCATCTCCTGGAAGTGCTCCTTGAGTTCGTTCACAACCTGCGCGTGAACCTTTGTCCTGCCGTCGAACATCGTCACCACGAACCCTTCGATGGTCAGTGACGGGTTCACCCCGCTCTGAACCAGTCTGATGGTCTGGAGCAGCTTGCCGAGTCCCTCAAGCGCGAAAAACTCCGGCTGCACCGGGATCATCACGGAGTCCGAGGCTGAAAGAGCGTTGATTGTGATGAGCCCCAGGGAAGGGGAGCAGTCGATGATGATGTAGTCGTAGTTGTCGCGGATCGGGGCGAGCCTTCTTTTCAGAATCGTCTCCCTGTCCTCCACATCGATCATCTCAATCTCCGCTCCGACAAGGTTGATGTGCGACGGAATCATCTGAAGGTCTGGAATCTCCGTCTGGATCAGAGCGTCCTGAATGTCAATCGTGCCGATCATCACCTCGTAGATTGTTCTCTTCTCGTCGTTGTCAGGAGAGAAGTTCAGGCCGGATGTCGTGTTCGCCTGAGGGTCGGCGTCGATGATGAGGACCTTCTTCTCCAGCACCGCGAGCGACGCGGCGAGATTGATGGCGGTCGTGGTCTTTCCCACTCCGCCTTTCTGATTGGCTATCGCTATGACTTTTCCCATATCCTTTGAGTTTATGAAATCCGGGGAAACCTTTTGCCTGATTGCCTGTTAACCTATGGCGACATAGTCGTTTCCCCTTCTCCCGACATTCAAAATTCAAAGTTACTTAAAAAATCTGGAATATGAGAACTTAACTTTCGCATCTGCGAAACGCATCTGCTAAACTCCTCACTTCCCGTCACGTCAGTGACGGAGCAAATCCCTCCCCCGAGGGGAGGGATTTAGGGAGAGGGTAACGTGGAAGGCCCCGAGGGATGTGCGGAGCACACTCCCTCCCCCGAGGGGAGGGATTTAGG
>CAVCPY010000102.1:0-9858 GCA_963604245.1 Eggerthellaceae bacterium | reverse complement strand
GTCTCGAAAATTCCGCATAATAAAATGCGGGAACCATTTTTAAACAGCTTCTTAGACTTATCCCATAAAGACAGAAGGGACTGGCCGTCACGGTCAGTCCCTTCTCTACACTTCACCCGGAGTCCGAAACTACTCGGATTTCATCTTCCGGAAGTAATTATTGTACTTTCTCATATAGCCGAAGGCCATATTGCCGTAGTCGGTGTCGGCCTTGAAGCTCCATTCGATCTCTCCCCTGAGGGCGTAGTTCCAGATCAGCGAGAGCTGTACTTTCTGCGACAGATAGGTAGAGTAGTGCCTCTTCACCATAAGGGAGTCTCCGCCTGCGCCCTTCGGCCCGGTGAACTCTCCGATGTAATAGACCTTCCCCAATGAGGCGGCCGCCTCCTTCGCCTTTATTATCTGATTGGCGCGGTTAAGCGTTCCGAGGTCTGAGAAGACCCTCTCCTCTTCGTAGAGGTGTTCTGACATTCCTTTCATCGGGTCAGTGGTCATCACACCGGTGATCTCCACATATTGCTTGAAAGTGTCGTTCGTCCAGCTCTTGTTGTGCGCCAGATTCCATTGCGCGTTGCGCATCACGCTGTTCCCGCTTGCGATCAGGCGGCCCTGGTCATCGAGTGAGCTCACCGTCTCGGCGAATCCTTTGTAGGCTGTGCCCACAGCGGATGCCGGAATCTGCGCATAACCTGCGATTCCGATGTCGGCAGCAAGATTGAACTCGTTGCCGAACTCCCACGCCGCCAGAGATTTGTGACCCTTCAGGGTGTTGACTATGTCAGCGGTGTAGGTCAGCATAAACTGGTAGGTCTTGCTTGAGGTGTCGCCCCACGCCTCAATCTCCTCACCGAAATACTCCGGAAGACACGAAGTGTTCCAGAACACTGACGGAATGAGGAGAATGTGGTATTGGTCGCATAGTTCCGCCAGCCTTCCGAGGTTGGACAGGAACTTTTCCTTCTGTTCGGTGTAAAAGTGCATCTGGCTGGGATAGAATGGACTGCAGCTGAAACGCACGATTGGAACCTCTTCTTTGGCCATGACCTTGACGGCCTCTTCCATCTCGTTGGTCTGCATATTGTCTGTCTCGTTGCACTGGACGAACAGATTGTAGCAGTTGACTCCGGTGACGTAAAGCGGAACGCCGCCAAGCAGCATCCTCGGTTTGCCCGGGAGGGATGCGAGGATTCCTGTCTGAATGCCGTACTTGCCGGTGTAACTGTCTGCCCAATAGATTTCAGGTGCGAACTTTCCGGTGCTTTCGTCGGTATTCCCTCCGCCGTTGTCCTTCTCGCAGGCCGCCAGACAAAGCATCAATGCCATCGCGGTGAATGTAAGCAGTTGTGTTTTCATTTCTGATCAGTTTTCTGATTTTTCAGGTAATTTAGAAACTGTTTAAAAACCGGGCCGGTGGGTAAAAGCCGGCCCGGTTCCTGTCACTTAACCATTATACAACTTAAGCATCATTAAGTTCATAGTCTCGCCGAGACTTCTCTGATTCTCTCGTTGGCTGCCTTTATGACTGCCAGCGTGGCCGTGTCACAATCGTACACCGAGAACATCCCCTGCGGCTCGAATGGAGGATCACCGATGAAGTCATCCCCTTCTTCCCACAGGACATCCCTCTGGCGGCCGGCTCCGGCGAAAGCCCAGAAGTTGGCCCCGGCCAGAACATCCCCGTCCGCCACCGATTTTGTCACCAATCCGAAGAGCCAGGAGTAGTACTCCTCGCGGTGGGTCGTACCGGTTGCGATGTCGTAGGATCTCTCGCCGTCCACAAGGTCCCGCAACAGGCCGAACTCTTCCACGACAAGCGGCTTTCCTAACCTTCTGGCCACGTCTATGTGGTTCTGAATCTGGGACATACTGTCGCCGTAAAGGTCTTTGAAGCCCCAGTTGTCGGGCCAGATGTGGAAGGTGCAGTAGGAGATGAGAGGGTCGGCGTGGATGGCCTCGTAGTCCTCCGGAATATTCTCGCAACCTTGCTGTCCCTCGCATCCGGTGGAAATCATATGATTCGGGTCGATGCTCCTGATGATTTCGGCGGATTTGTGGAGATAGTCCTTGAACAGAGGGTGAAGCTCGTCCTTGAACGCCCTCGGCTCGTTGGCTATCTGCCAGGAGAAAATGGCAGGATCATCCTTGTACGCAATCCCGGTGATGGAGTTGACGCGGCTTACAATCTGCCTGAGATAATCGTAGAACAGATTCTTGGTCTCGTTCATACTGATGAAGCGAGCGGCAAAGTCGGAATATTCAGGAGTACCGTAGGCCGGTGGCTCCTCTCCTGTCACTTTTTTCACGTAGTAGGTGTAGCCACCGCTCCACGGACAGTGGTTGTTGAAGTACAGCACGGCTGTCATCCCCCTCTTGCCGAGTTCGGCCATAAAATAGTCCAGACCTGTGAGGAGATCCTCGTCCAGGACTCCCGGCTCGCTTTGGAGATAAGGGATTATCGAGCGGTTGTTCCTGCCGTTCTCGTCGGCTCCCACAAGCACCCTGAGGTTGTCCACCCCGGCCGCCTGAAGCGCGTCAAGGTCTTTGGCAAGGCGTTCCCTGTCGCCGCTTTCCCCCGGCGAGGCCAGCAGAGGGCCTGCCCAGTAGTTCGCTCCGACGTAGTAATAGGGCTTTCCGTCCTTGATGAACCGAGTCCCGTCCGTCGTGATGAACCGATGGGCATTCCCTGTGCAGGAAACCATCACCGCGAGAGTGACAAGTGTAATGAATATTCCGCTGAATCGCTTCATTGTTCAATCATTCTCACCTGAAAGAATCTTTACTTCGAGAACCTCACGCAACGTACAGGATGTCCGGTGGCTCGGTCGTAGTTGTCGTAGGCGTCATCGGTTCCGCGAAGTCTGAACGCGTTCTCGGCGTTGCCCCACGATGTGGAGCAGCTCCACAGTCCGCAGAAGCCCTCAATGCTGTACCATCCGTAGCCTCCGGTGTAGATGAATCCGCTGGCAGGGACTTTCAACTGTCCGTCGAAGAGGGTGATGTAGGAACCGTGGTTGGCTCTTCCGGCATTCAGACCAGCAGCGAGCGCATTGGCGGTGCTCACGGAATATCCTGCCGGACACGGGTCGTAGATTGTCTTGAGCGGTGCCTTGGCGGCGAGACCGTCAGCCTCGAAGTTGAGACCCCAGAGGTATCTCTGCGGAGCTTCGAGAAGCCAGTCGTTGTTGCGGCTTGAAGCGCGGATCCAAGTCTCCGGATGAGCTACAGACCACTCGATGGTGTTCTTAGTGTTCTCATCGTCAGCAGCGCCTCCGGCTACAGGATGGTACTTGCCCTCACCCTTGCCGCTGTCGAAGTCGATTATTGATGAGAACGGATCTTTCCTTCCCCACTGGAAGTAGAGACCGTGATCGTCGGCTGACTTGGCGCCAAGGTTCCTGTCCATAAACTCCCACTCTCCCAGAGCCAGGTCTGACGGAGCTGTTGTGCTCCAGATGTTCCAGCTCCAGATGACATTGCCGTCGGCGTCGGTGGCTCCGATCAGGGCGTTGCCATCCTTTCCGGAGCAGGCGAAGTAGATCTTGCCGTTTTCGTAGGAGACACCGGTGATAAGTCCGGTGACCTCTTCCCAAAGCAGTTTGGCTCCGGCAGGAGACAGTGTGGCGGACTGATCCTTGAATGTCGAGTGGATGCCTTCCTGTCCGTTGCCCTTGACGGTTGCATCAAAGTAGTAGCCGCCTCCGTTGGTGATTATGTAGCAGTTGGCCCTTTCGCTGCTGCCAGCGTTGATGTCAGAGTAATTGACGAACTGCTGGCGGGAGATGTTCAGGACTCTTGCCCTCGTGACTTTCTTCGGCCCGTCAACCTCGATGAAGTTAAAAGCGCCATCCGTCGACTCGACCTTGACAGTGAATCCCTCCTCATAGGTTCCGTAAGGCAGGAACACCACGAAGTCCTTGGCCACCTGGGTCAGCTGGATGCCTTCTCCGCAGTCAATCACCGTGGTGGAGGATCCATCCGTCATCTTGACAGCGCTGACTCCGTCCTCGTCGGCGGTGACGGTCATCAGGCCGTTGATGATCTCGCCGCCCCTGGCTGTCACCTCGACCTTTTTGATGGCCACCTCACCGGTGAGCTTGACAGAAATGCCGCCAAGAGGAGCGACAAAGGAGAGTTCTCCTTTGTCCTTGCCAGAGACAGCCACCAACGGGCAGACCCCGGTGTCATAATAGCCCGCCTTCGAGAAAGTGATGGTGGAAGGGACAACCGTGTAGATTGTCGCCACGCCTCCGCTTGTCGAGGCTACGGCTCCAGCGTAGTAAGGTGATACGGCCACTCTGCCGTCAACTGACGAGCCGCTGCCCTCTCCGCCGTCCGACTTGAACTTTCCGTGTCTTGAGTCCGCTCCGGACGAAAGGGTGTACTTCTCGTTGGAAGTCGAGCCTTTGAACAGTCCGAATGTGGCGCCGTCGCCCCAGTACAGGGCGTTGGACCCGTCAATATATTCTTCGGCTATGGTCGCTTTGACGGAGCCGCCGCCGAAGAGGCCGCCGTCCTTGGTGCAGGACAAGGTCGCGCACAAGGCGGCAGTCAAGGCTATTGCTGGTAATACTTTTTTCATTTTGAATGATTTTACTGATTAATGTTCTATCAATATCCCGGATTCTCCACAAGGTTCGAGTTGAGGGCGACTGTTCCGTCTCCGATCGGCATATAGTAGTTGTTTGCCGGGAATGACGGAGTCAGGATGTTGTCGTCTATCTTGTCCTTGACCTCAATCCAGAACCGAGGTTCGCCGGCTTTGAAGGACTCCCAGTCAAGAAGATAGTTGACTCCGGTGTGGTCTCCGTTCAGTTCGGTGTAGGCCTCTCTCCAGCGGCGGAGATCCCAGTAGCGGTGATCCTCGAAGCAAAGCTCGATCCTGCGCTCGTGGTGGATTTTCTCGCGGTCGATGCTCCCGAGGGCGGCCACTCCGGCTCTGTCGCGGATCTGGTTGATGGCGTCAAGGGCCTCGCCCGTGTTGCCAAGCTCGTACTGTGCCTCGGCGTAGTTCAGAAGCACCTCGGCGTAGCGGAAGATCTCGTAGTCAGTCGTCGAGTAGATGAACCAGGTCATATTGTCGGCGTCCGGATCAAGGTACTTGCGCACTCCGAATCCGGTGTGGAGGTTGCCCTGGTCCCTGAACTCGTTCATCTGGTCTCCGTAGCACATAACACCTTCGTAGGACGGTGTGGTGACATTGTGGAACACGCTTCCGTCGGCAAGGCGGATGCCGTTGTACATACTGATGGTGTTCTCTCCGAAGACATCGCCTCCGACGGCTCCGGGCCACTGTGAGCCGTTGGTCCAGACCCAAGCCTCGAGACGAGGGTCTCTTCCGCCGATGAACTCATCCATACTCCACAGTTTGGACTCCAGTTCGGTCCTGTCGATCTTTCCGGAGGTTCCGTCCGCGAATTCGAACTCTTCGATGAAGTCATAGTAAGGAAGGGCGTACTGTCCGACAGACCAAGCGTTAGGCTTCGGGCAGTTGCAGATGTCCCAAGACCACCTGTACTGGGTCCCGCCCTTGCCCTGATGGCGCTTCACCATAATGGCCTCGCAGTTGTCCTTGACAAGGAACACGTCGCGGAGAACGTCAGCCTTTGATTGGCCGGCCGTGCCGTAGTAGAGAGAGTAGGAGCATTCGGTCATCACTCTCTTGGCGGCGTCGGCGGCTATCTGGTAGTAGTTGCGGGAGGTACCCTTGGCAATGCCGTTCAGACCGTTGTTCTCGACTGTGCCGAACTGCTGGATGCTTCCGGCGTAGAGGGCGACGCGGCTGAGCAGTGTGAGGGCAGCTCCTTTGCCGGCTCTTCCGGCCACAGGTTTCTCCTCAAGCTTGTCGGCAATGTCGGTCAGCTCGTCGATGATGAAGTCGTAGCACTCCTGCTCGGTTGAACGCTTCGGGTAGAGTTCCTCATCCGGTGCGTCGAGAGGTGTCTCCTTTGTGATGAGCGGAACTCCTCCGTAGCGCTTCACCATCGCGAAGTAGTTGAAAGCGCGCAGGAAGCGTGCCTCGGACTTGCGTACCGTGGCGTTGCTCAACGGTGAGTTGTCGATGTTCTCGATGAAGTGGTTGAGCTGGCGGTTGAGGTAGTAGCCGTTGCTCCACCAGCGAAGGGTGCCTCCGTTTGACTGGAAACCGTATAGCTTGATGGAAAGGTAGTTCGTCTGGGCGCCGCGGCCGCTGTACTTGCACTCGTCACCGATGGTGATTGCATGTACCGGACCCTCGCCTTCCGCCGAGACTCCAAGGTTGTAGCTCCAGCCGGATGACTGAGGGGAGTCCCAGTTCACCGGAGAGTTCCCGTAGAGAGCCACCGCATCGTTGATCATGTACGCGCTCATCGCATAGAGGTTGGCCAGATGGCTGTCCAGAAGGAACTCGTCCTGCCAGACCTGAGCGTCGGTGTACTGGCTTGTCGGGGTCTGCTCCAGATAGTCCGAGCAGGCGGCTGCCACAATTGTGGCGGACAACAATAGACTGTATGTTAACTTTTTCATAATTCATCAATATCTTAGAGAACAATATTCAATCCGGCGCTTATCGTGTACTGTTGAGGATAGGCGTATCCCACGGTCGCTCCGGCCTCAGGGTCCACTCCGTACTTGGAGACGGTGCTGAGCGTGAACAGGTTCATACCGGCGATGTAGATCCTGCATTTCTCGATGCCGACCTTGTTGACGATCTTTTTCGGAAGGCTGTAGCCCAGCGAAGCGTTCTTGAGTCGGAGGTAGGTGACGTCACGGTACATGAAGTCGGTCGCCCAGCCGTTCGTAGGGGCTCCGTTAGGACGGGCTACGATCGCATTGGAGTCGGCGTTGTGAACAGGGTCGTAGTAGAGATCGCAGTAGGTGGCGGTGTTGGAGTCGTAGTTGACGTTCAGCGTGTAGCCCCAGGCACCCTGGAAGAGCATCGAGAGGTCGAATCCCTTGTAGCTGAAGTTGAAGTTCCAGCCGGTCATCCAATGCGGTGTGCTTCCCTTTCCGATTTCCACCTGGTCTTTCCAGTTGATCACACCGTCGCCGTTGGTGTCCACCAGACGGACGTCTCCCGGGGCGAACTTGGAGTTGTCATTGTTCAGCTCGTCCACTGTGACACCCCAGCTGTCAATCTCTTCCTGGCTTGCGAACAGACCGTCGGTCTTGTAGCCGAGCTGCCTGTCAATCCACTGACCTTCAACGGTATAGAGTCTGGCCCTGTCAGGGTCTGTCTCTTCAGTCTGGTCGTACTTGGTCCACTTGGAGCGGTTCCAAGAGATGTTCGCGCTGATGTCGTAGGTGAAGTCGTTGACGGCTCCGGATGTGCCGACCCTGAACTCGAAGCCGCGGCTTCTGATCGAATTGAGGTTCTCCTGCGGGAGAGAGGCTCCGAAGGTGTTAGGCAATGACGATGACCTGTAGCCCGGGATGCCGGTGCGGTCTCTCTGGAACACATCGACCTCTCCGTAGAGCTTCCGCTCGAAGAATGAGAAGTCAACGCCTATGTTGTAGATGGCCATCTTCTCCCAGGAAAGATTCTCGTTGGCCAGTCCTGTGGCCGCAAGTCCCATTGTTGTCTCCTCGCCGAAAGTGTAAGGAGCGTCGTAGAAGTAGCCTGTCAGGTAGTTGAAGTCAGCCACGGCGTCGTAGCCCGAGGTACCGTAGCTGGCGCGGACCTTGAGGTTGTCAATCTCGCTCACCGAGCTGAGGAACTCCTCGCGGGAGAGGTTCCAACCTGCGGACACACTCGGGAACCAGCCCCACCTGTGACCTTTGGCGAAGCGTGAGGAGGCGTCCCCGCGGACTGTTCCCTCCACCATATATTTGTCACGGTAGTTGTAGTTCAGACGGCCGATGATGGAGGTGCGTCCGTAGTTGCTGCTTCCGGAACCGTTGACCGCAGTCTCGGCATCTCCGGCGATCATCTCCTCGATGATTGTGGTCTTGAAGTCCTGCACCTTCGTGTAGAAGCTCTTGTTGTGGTTGATCGTGCTCTCGAACATCGCGAGTCCGCTGACGTGGTGTCCGTTGAAGTCGCGGTTGTAGTTCAAGGAGTATTGCTGCACAAGGTTCGTTCCCATGCCGTGATCCTCGCGGAGCGAGCTTGGCTCCACTGACTGGGTGGCGTAGGAGTACAGGTCGGCTCCTCTGTCGTAGGTGTAGAAGGTGCCGCGTTTGTGCATCCACTTGAGGAATGAGCTGTTGTACACGTACATTACGTTGGCCTTGGCCTTAAGCCCTTCGACGTGCTTTGAGGAATATTCGGCGAATCCGGTGAACTTCATATTGTTGTTCTGAAGGTCATAGTAGCCGGAGTTGTCGATGTTCACGGCCCAGATCGGGGAACCGTTCTGCATATTGGCGTAGGACAGAAGGCTCTTGTCAGGCAGTGTGAGAGGGTAGCGGGGGTCGGCCGAGTAGATGATTCCCTGCCAGAAGTTCACTCCGTCCTGGTAGAGGTCACCTCCGCTCGGGTAGTCCTTGTCGTCCTTCATATACTGGAGGTTCATCCCGACGTTCACTCTCTCGCTGACCTTCGTGCTGAAGTTGACCTGGAAGTTGTACCTGTCATAGTGGCCGCTGTTCGGCTTGAACTGCAGTTCCTGACGGTTGTAGCCGAAGTAGCCGTAGTACTTTGTCTTCTCGGTTCCTCCGGAAATGGAGATGTTGTGGTTCTGCTGAGGAGCGTACTTCCTGATCACGGCAGAGTACCAGTCGGTGTTCATATACTCAGGGTTCGTCCCGACCTTGAAGAGGTCAAGCTCCTCCTCGAGGTACGGCTTGCGGCTTTCGATTCCGCCGCCGTTCATATAGATGTCGTTCTGGTAGAGGGCTCTCTGGTAGGAGTCAGCCGGCCTGGTGGTGACTGTGTTCCCCTGAAGTGAGAACGAGGTGTTCACGCTGATCGTCGGGGCCTGGTTGGCACCTGTTTTGGTCGTTACGAGGATGACACCGTTTCCGGCCCTGGCACCGTAGATGGAGCCGCTTCCGTCCTTAAGGATGGAGACGCTTTCGATCTGCCCAGGGTCGAGCCTTGAGAGGGATCCTTCCACTCCGTCGATGATCACGAGCGGGGTGCCGAATCCACGGATGTTCAGGGATGCGTCATCCTGACCAGGAAGACCAGAAACCTGCTTGGAGACAAGACCCGGAAGCTGTCCGGCAAGGGTGTGGGAGGTGTTGGTCGCGGGAGCGGTGGTCAGCTTGTCGGAATTGACCTGTGACACGCTTCCCGTGATTGTGGCGACTCTCTGTGTTCCGTAACCGACAACGACGGTCTCCTCAAGGAAGAGGTTGTCAGTGGAGAGGACAATCCTCATCTCCTCGGTGGCCGGAACGACCTTGGTCGCATAGCCGATGCAAGTGACTTCAAGGGATGCTCCTGATTTCACATTGATGGTGAACTGGCCGTTTGAGTCGGCCATCGCTCCGTTACCGGTTCCTTTTTCAACGATGTAGGCGCCGACTACCGGGTTGTTGTCAGCGTCCACAACCACACCCTTGACTGTGATGACAGTCTGGGTGACTCCGGATGCGGCAACGTCCAATGCCGTAGGCAGCCCGAGAGCGGCCAGCAGCATAAGGCAAATACAGAATCTGAAAATTTTTCCCATACTTTATTGTGTTTTAATGTATTTTATGCGCCTAATCGATTAACTTACACCTTGCAAAAAACTACCGAACGATTCTCAATCAGCCGATATAGGTCAATGCAAAAGAAGTTAATCGATGCAAATATACTCTTTTTTCATTGAATCGGTTAACTTTTCCGAGGTTTTCTTAGATTTTTGACATTCCGGCCTCGGGAAGAGGGAATAACTTAAGAAGCTGTTTAAAAATGGTTCCCGCATTTTATTATGCGGAATTTTCGAGACA
>CAVCPY010000101.1:0-27909 GCA_963604245.1 Eggerthellaceae bacterium | reverse complement strand
GTCTCGAAAATTCCGCATAATAAAATGCGGGAACCATTTTTAAACAGCTTCTTAAACAGCTTATGATATTTCAGCACAAAGTGACATAAAAATAGCCGTGGAAACAAAAAATCCACGGCTAACTGTCAAAAACGGCCACAGGAACGCTCCCTGAGGCTATTTTGAATAAAACACAAAGCGGTTTTTGTCGTAAAAATCCTTGACGACCTCCGTTTTCGGGAAACCTGCATCACTGAAAACCTTCGCCGTCTCGGATGCAAGAAGTTCATTGACCTCTGTCAGACCCTTGCCCTCGGCCGAAAGACAGGAAAGGGACAAGGCGGCAATGGCACGGTAGAACACCAACGGATTCTCGTCCTCAACAAACAAAGCCGTTGAAGGCTCGTAGTTCAGGACATTGACCCTCATCTGGGATTTCTGGGATTCCATTATGTAAGGAGGATTGCTCAGGACAAGGTCGTATTCCCCATCAGCGAATGTCCCGCTTTCATCCAGGACATCGGCGAGGATGAACTTCGGGGCCAATGCGCCGGTCTCTTTCAGTTTTAGCGCGAAATCCTGCGAGGCGGCAACGGCAACAGCCTTTTCGGAGATGTCAACGCCCGTCACTTCCGCTCCCGGGATATTCAACGCCACAGTCCAGGCGACGCACCCGGAGCCGGTGCAAAGATCAAGAATGCGGACTGGCCTGGCGGATTTGCCATAAGCCTTTCGCATCCTCAGGATTCTTGAGCCGATCTTCACGGCCTCACGGCAAAGCAATTCAGTCTCGGGACGCGGGATGAGCACATCGCGGGAAACCTTGAACCTGAGGCCGCAGAAGTCAGCTGACCCGATGACATACTGAATCGGCTCACCGGAGGCAAGTCTGTCAAGGTCCGAGTTGAGAACCTCCTGAGACTTGTCATTCACGGCATAATCAGGCTCAACGATGTGAGTGTAACTTTTAGTGCCGATGCGGCTCTCGCAAAGCATCAGCATAATGTTCCTTGCCTCCTTTGTCGGATAAAGCGGCTCAAGGCGAGCAACGCCTTCATTAAGGAAATCTTTCAATAGCATAGGCTTGAATTATAAATCAGAATTGTTGTTATGAGTTCTCTATGATTCCGGTCAGGAAATCCGTGATGTCTATCCCGGCCGCACGGATCATCTTCGGCACGAGCGAAGCGCTGGTCATTCCGGGGATAGTGTTGACCTCCAGAAAATAAAGGCCGTCTTCGGCGAGAATATAATCCATCCTGACCACACCGGAGCAACCGAGCCTCGAATATATTCTTTTACTTACTTCCTGAATATGCCCGCTCTTGCTCTCATCTATAGGAGCCGGACAAATCTCCTGACTGTGGCCGTTGTACTTGGCGTCGTAGTCAAAATAGTCATTGTCAGTGACAATCTGAATCACAGGCAAAGACTTGACTCCATCCGCATCAGCGTAGGCCGCGCAGGTGAACTCGCGTCCTGATATTCCTTGTTCTATAATGACAGAAGGCCCCTCGGAAAAAGCGAACCGGACAGCCTCCGGCAGCTCCTCGGCCTTGCGTACCTTAGTGATTCCGAAACTTGACCCTCCGTCCGTAGGCTTGACGAAGACCGGGAATGTCAAACTTTCCACCACCTTACGGCATACTGCGTCAATGTCCATTCCGTTGCGGACAAAGACATCCGGCGCGCACTTCACAAAATCGACCTCCCGCAGATAACTCTTGCAGGCGAACTTGTCAAAGGCAATTGCCGAGACAAATGCGCCGCAGCTGCTGAACGGGACTCCAAGCATCTCAAGATAACCCTGAAGCAGACCGTTCTCCCCCGGAGTGCCGTGCTGCATAATGTAGGCATAGTCGAACTTTATCTTTTCCCCATAGACCTTGACGGAGAAATCCGTCTTGTCAATCTCCGGCCTTGCTCCCTCCGCAAAAGGGATTCTCATAGCGTTCCGCTTCCTCATAGCCACAAGAGACCACTTGCCGAATCGGGCGAAAATCTCATAGACATCGT
Source organism: Eggerthellaceae bacterium (assembly GCA_963604245.1). GTDB lineage: Bacteria > Bacteroidota > Bacteroidia > Bacteroidales > UBA932 > Cryptobacteroides. The sequence continues at coordinate 25,914 of CAVCPY010000101.1, read as the reverse complement.
ACTTCGTACCGTCGATGCGGGAAGCGACAAACTCCCCGCTGCGGCAAGCGACCTCCCATTCAGAAGAGTCACTCCCATAAATCACTGCAATCCTTTGGTACTTGCACATAATTAATTATATATTCCTGATATATTCCTTTTACTCAAAATAGTAGTCCTCCGTCTGCTGCTGTGCGTCCGTGGCGTCATCGTCGCCTCCGGTGCAGTTCAGGTCGAGGCTCACTCCGGCCGGTGCAATGAAGCGGTCATTCTCCGAGATGCCGAGAGTCCCGTCCTCGATGACTTTGCGCATAAATATTCCCCAAGTCGGCAGGGACATATGTGCGCCTTGGCCGTAAGTGATTGACTGGAAATGCACCTGACGGTCTTCCGCCCCGGTCCATACTCCGGCCACGAGGGTCGGGGTGTAACCTATGAACCAACCGTCCGCATTGTCGTTGGTGGTTCCGGTCTTCCCGGCGATCTCGCCCATCAGTTTGTAGCGGTAGCGAAGCCTGCTGGCGGTCCCGCCCTGCACGACACCCTCCATCAGATTGACCATCAGGTAGGCCGTGTTCTCCCCTATCGCCTCACGTTTGCGGTTGGTGAACTCGCTTATGACATTGCCTTGGTTGTCCTCAATCCTCGTAACGAACATAGGCTCGATGTAAACGCCTCTGGACGGGAACGTGTTGTAGGCTGCGACCATCTCCCAAAGAGACAGGTCGGCGGGACCCACACACAAAGCCGGAACCTCATCGATATGGCTCTGAATCCCCATCCTGCGCATCATATCGGCCATCGCCTCCGGGCCGAACTGCTTCATCAGATAGGCGGAGATGTTGTTCGAACTGTTGGTGAGGCCCCATTTCAGAGTCACGGTCTTTCCTATCCACTGCTCCTTGTCGGTACTCCTCGGAGTCCAGGTGTTGCCGTCCGGAAGGACAAATGTCTGAGGAAGGTTCACGACCTTGTAGCAAGGGGTCAAGCCCTCCTGCATCGCAAGGGTGTAGAGGAACGGCTTGATTGTCGAACCTACCTGACGCTTGCCCTGACGGACGTTGTCGTACTTGAAGTAGCGGTAGTTCGGGCCTCCGACGTATGCCTTCACGTGTCCCGTTCCCGGCTCCATCGCCACAAAGGCCGTGCGGAGAATCGACTTGTAGTAGCGTATCGAATCATCCGGAGTCATAGTGGTGTCGGCATAGCCTTTCCTGTTATAGGCGAAGACGCGCATCTTCGTCGGCTGTGAGAATGTCTTCAGAATCTGAGCCTCCGTAAGTCCTTCTTTCTTAAGCGTGCGGTAACGGTCGCTCCATCGTCTGGCCTGCCGCATCACCCTGTCCCGCGTCTCCTCGTCTATGTCATTGGAGAAAGGCTTGTTGGTCTTGCTCTTCAAATCCCTGCGGAAATCCGCCTGAAGGTCGCGGATTCTCTCCGCGACAGCCTCTTCGGCATATTTCTGCATCTTATAATTGATGGTCGTGTAGATCCGCAGGCCATCCCTGTCAAGGTCATACCTGCTGCCGTCAGCCTTCCTGTTCTTCTCAAGCCAGCCGTAAAGGTCGTCCGCCGCCCAGGCAAGGGAGTCGGCCGAATAGTCCTCCACCACTGAATAATCGGAGCGGCGAGGCTTTCTGGCGTTCATCACACGACGGAGCATATCCCTGAAATACGGCGCCAGACCGGCGTTGTGGTCCTGCACCTCATAGTTCAACTCAATCGGAATAAGGCGGATGGAATCCCTCTGGGCCTTCTCAAGATAACCCGCCTTCTCCATCTGGCCGATCACGAAGTTCCTTCTGGTCAAGGCCTTGTCCGGATTGATGGTCGGATTGTACCTTGTCGGCTTGTTCACCATCCCGACAAGCATAGCGCTTTCCTCGACGGTGAGTTCGGACGGGAGCTTCCCGAAGAACGTCTCAGACGCCGAACGCACGCCGTACGCTCCGCTGCCGAAGAATATGGAGTTGAGGTACATCGTCATAATCTCGTCCTTGGTGTAGTCCCTTTCCAGCTTCACGGCGGTGATCCACTCCTTCAGCTTGGTCCACACCATCTTGATATGGTATAATCCCGGAATCCTGCGTCCCATCTCCGCCCTCGGATAGAGGGTCTTGGCCAGCTGCTGGGTGATTGTGCTGCCGCCGCCCTGACTGGAGTTGTGCAGCAGAATGGTCTTGAAAAACACTCGCCCAAGACCTTTGAAATCGATTCCCGAATGCTTGTAGAAACGGACATCCTCGGTGGCCACGGCGGCATGGACAAGATTCGGAGAAATCTCGTCGTAGGAGACGTAGGTCCTGTTCTCGATGTGGAATGTCGTCAGAATCTCCCCGTCCACGGCGATGACCTGTGTGGCCAGCTTGTTGTCAGGATTCTCCAGATCCTTGAACGACGGGATGTCGGCGAACATCCAGACAAGGAGTACCATAAGGACAAGAAGCAGAACCGGAAACGTCACCAGAATCCAGAACCACTTGATTATTTTCTTTCGAGTTGTGTCGGTCATAATAAAGACAAATTTATAACAAAATTTGGAAAATTGCCCGGTTTGTGGTTTACTTTGCAGATTGAAATGGCAAACTATCTATGAAAGACCTGTAAAATAGTACAATATGGCAGACAATCTAGTTATCGTCGAGTCTCCGGCCAAAGCCAAGACTATACAGAAATTCCTGGGCAAAGACTATGTGGTCAAATCCAGTTTCGGTCACATCAGAGACCTTCAGGACAAGAAACTGAGCGTGGACGTGGAAAGGAACTTCACTCCTGAATATGTCATACCTTCCGACAAGAAGAAGGTGGTGGCGGAACTCAGGAAAGCGGCGGGAAGCGCTTCCACAGTGTGGCTTGCGTCCGATGAAGACCGGGAGGGAGAGGCCATATCCTGGCATCTCTTCGAGACCCTCGGACTGAACGAGGCACAGACAAGGAGAATAGTGTTTCACGAAATCACAAAGGATGCGATAGTGAATGCGGTGCGGAATCCGCGCTCGATTGATATGAACCTTGTCAACGCCCAGCAGGCGCGCAGGGTTCTGGACAGGCTTGTGGGCTTCGAGCTTTCCCCTGTCCTTTGGAGAAAGATCCAGCCGAAGCTCTCGGCGGGGCGCGTGCAGTCTGTGGCCCTGAGGCTTGTGGTCGAGAGGGAGAAGGAGATTATGGCGTTCGAGAACGAGGCGTTCTACAAAGTCGAGGCGGCCTTCCATCCTGCCGGATTCCCGGCGGCGGTCAAGGTCAAGGCTGTGCTGGACACGAAATTCAAGACAAAGGACGAGGCGAGGGCGTTCCTACAGGACTGCATAGGAGCGGATTTCACGGTCGCAGATGTGGAGAAGAAGGAGGCCACGCGCTTCCCGGCCGCTCCGTTCACGACCTCGACGCTCCAGCAGGAGGCGGCAAGGAAACTTCACTTCCCTGTCAGCGTCACGATGAGGGTGGCCCAGGGCCTTTATGAAAAAGGTCTCATCACCTATATGAGGACCGACTCCACGAATCTTTCCACCCTGGCTCTCGGGACGGCAAAGAAATTCATCACCGATAATTTCGGCCCCGAATATTCCAAGACACGTCAGTTCAAGACCCACAGCAAGGGGGCGCAGGAAGCCCACGAGGCCATCCGCCCGACATTCATCGACAACACCTCCATCGAAGGGACGGCGCAGGAGCAGAAACTCTACAACCTGATCTGGAAAAGGACCGTGGCGTCCCAGATGGCCGACGCAAAGGTTCTGAACACCACCCTCAGGGTGGCTTCAGACAGGAGAACCGAAAGGTTCAACGCCCAGGCCACGCAGGTACTGTTCGACGGATTCCTTAAATTGTATATGGAAGGGACGGACAATCCGGAGACCGAAGAAGAGGAGGTTATGCTTCCGGACCTTCAGGTCGGGACCGCAATGGAGGAAAACGGGATGATCGCCGAGTGCAAGTTCACAGCGGCCCCTCCAAGATATTCAGAGGCCACTTTGGTCAGGAAACTTGAGGAGCTCGGAATCGGGCGTCCTTCCACCTACGCCCCGACCATCGCCACCCTGACCACAGGGCGCGGCTACATCGTCAAGGGTGACAAGGAAGGCCGGAAAGTCAACGTCAACAATCTGGCTCTGAAGAACGGGAATATTTCTGAAATAATCAAGACCGAGACAATCGGGGCCGAAAGGGGCAAGCTGCTCCCCCAGGAAATCGGAATGATAGTGACCGACTACCTTGAGAAGAATTTCACCGACATAATGGGCTACGACTTCACGGCCAACGTCGAGAAGGAGTTCGACCAGATTGCGGACGGGAAACTTGTCTGGAACGATGTCATAGGGGCTTTCTACACACCTTTCCACAAAAAGGTGGACGAGGTGCTCCACGACGGCAACTACAGCCACGTGTCCAAGGAGCTCGGCACTGATCCTGAAGGCAATAAAATCACCGCGAAGTTCGGCAGGTTCGGCCCCTACATCCAGAAGGGAGAAGGCGAGAAAGCCCAGTTCGTATCCCTCGGCAAAGACCAGCTCATCGAGAACATCACCCTTGAAGAGGCTCTCGGAATGTTCCGGCTGCCGCGCACTGTCGGGGAATATGAGGGCATCGAGGTGGTCGCATTGAAAGGCCGCTTCGGCCCATACCTGAAGTACGGCGACAAGAACTTCTCAATCCCGCGCGGCAAGGATCCTCTCAAGATCACTTTGGACGAATGTGCTGCTGTGATCGAAGAAGGTCTGAACAAGACCGCTGCCAATTCCGTGATGGCCGAATATCAGGACAGCGACATCCAGGTCATCAACGGCCGCTACGGCCCGTACATCAAACACGCCGGTTCAAATTACAGGATTCCGAAGGAGACAGACGCCGCCACTCTCACCGAAGCGGACTGTCTTGAAATCATTAACAATTCAAAACCGACTGAAAAAGGGCGGCGTCGTTTTAAGAAATCTTGACATTTTAAGATTTTTTACATATTTTAGCGGTTGTTTAGTAATAAATCGAAAGCAATGGCAACTTATCACATCGATCAGATTGACCAGAAAATCCTTTCTTTCTTGGTCAACAACGCCAGGATGCCTTTCCTGGAAATCGCTCGTGAGTGCGGGGTTTCGGGGGCCGCGATTCACCAAAGAGTAAAAAGACTGGAGACCAACGGAGTCATCACCGGATCGAGACTGCTCGTAAAGCCTCAGGCTTTGGGTCTCAACGTGTGCGCGTTCATCAGCGTCACCCTTTCCGAAGCGAACAAATATCCCGAGGTCGTGGCGAATCTTAAGAAAATCGCCGAGATTGTGGAATGCCATTTCGTGACCGGTAAGGCGGCCTTGCTCCTTAAGGCGTATTGCTTTGACAATGACCACCTTATGGAGATTCTCATCAACACTATCCAGAACATCCCTTACATCCAGTCAACCGAGACGATGATCTCCCTTGACCAGGCGATCGAGCGTCAGGTTTGGGTCAAGGACTACAAAAGGACGGCCTACCAGCCTAACAACGGTCTCGGAAAGAAGACGAAATAATCAGCCTCGCGAGGTCCAGATCCTCCGGGGACGTCAATTTGAAGTTATACCTCTCTCCCTCACAGAAGGAGAGGGGTATCCCTTTTTTGAGCGCGACGGAGGCGTCATCCGTGAACGCGGTGTCAAAAGGTTGTGAATATGCTTCCTTGATGTCTTTGGAAAGGAACATCTGGGGGGTCTGCGCCCCGAAAACCCGACTCCTGTCCACAGATTCTCCGACAGCGGGCACGAGGACATCCTGACCGTTCTCTCTCCTGACCTTGTCCAGCACCTTAAGCGTGTCCACCGAAGGAATCACAGGTATCAATGAACGCAGCCCCTCCGATTCCATCCTTGCGAACATCCTCCGGATCAGTTCCGCAGACAACAGAGGCCGCACGCCGTCGTGAATCGCCACTATCGCCCCGTCCGGGACTTTCTCCAAGGCGTTTCTTACGGAATGGAAGCGGGTGAATCCTCCCATAACCAATGCCTGAGGACAAGAAAAATCAGACGACACACAATATTCCTTCCAGAAAGAAAGGTGATCTTTCGGAAGGACGGTGACGACCTTGATGTCCGGGACTGCCTTGACGAATTTCTCGATCGTCATCCGGAGAATCGGAACACCGCCCAGATCCAGAAACTGCTTGGGTACGGAAGCGCCCATCCGGACGCCGCTTCCGGCCGCCATAACAATCAATATTTTTTTTCTGCTCATATAATTTCTCACAAATATAACTTTTTTCGTATATTTACAAGTTGTATAATTTACATTAAAAGTTAGCGTAACAGTTATGGCATTTTCATTTCTGACTAAAGAGATAGCGATGGATCTCGGAACAGCCAACACCGTTATATTCAGCAATGACGAGATTGTGCTGGACGCCCCGAGCATTGTAGCTATAGACAATACCACCAAGAAGTGCATCGCTTTCGGCCAGCAGGCCAAACTGATGCACGAACACACCAACCCCGGCATCAAGACCATCAGGCCGTTGAGAAACGGGGTAATCGCCGATTTCGAGGCTGCGGAGATGATGATAAAGAGTTTCATCAAACAGGTGAACAGCAAGAAGAAGTCCATCTTCTCCCCAAACCTCAAGATTGTGGTCGGGATTCCGTCCGGAAGCACGCAGGTGGAGATCAGGGCCGTGCGCGACTCTTGCGAACACGCCGGGGGACGCGACGTTTTTCTGATCTACGAGCCGATGGCGGCGGCTCTCGGTATCGGCCTTGACGTGGAGGCGCCGAAGGGGAATATGGTTGTTGACATAGGCGGAGGCACGGCGGAGATCGCTGTCATCTCATTGGGCGGCATCGTGGTACAGGAAAGCATTGCCACGGCGGGAGACGTGTTCAACAGCGACATCCAGTATTATATGCGCCAGCAGCACAACATCAAGATAGGAGAGACGACCGCCGAAAAGATCAAAATCGCCGTCGGAGCCGTCATCCCGGATCTGGACGAAGAGCCTGAGCCATACGTCGTGAACGGCCCTAACCTTATGACCGCCCACCCTGTGGAGGCCACGATCTCCTATCAGGAAATCGCCCATTGCCTCGACAAATCCATAGCGAAGCTTGAGTCTTCCATCCTCCACGTGCTTGAGCAGACTCCTCCTGAGTTATATTCAGACATCGTCGAGAACGGAATATTCCTTTCAGGCGGTGGCGCTTTGCTGCGCGGACTCGCGAAGAGGTTCACCGAGAAAGTGAACATCCAGTTCCACGTGGCCGAGGATCCGCTCCGGGCCGTGGCGAGAGGCACTTGCATCGCTCTCAAGAAGACATCCAACTACTCATTCCTTATGAGGTGATGCCAAAGGAGAGATCCATAGCCCAAAGAATCTTCATAGCCGTGGTCTTCATAATGTTGGAGGTCTCGGCTATCTTGATGCTTTCGCACAACCGTCAGCTCCAGAGACTTTGGATTGCAAGGATCTCGCACGGATTTATGGCCGCCACGTGGGGGTCCACGCAGGCCGTCTCCGGCTATTTTTCGCTCAGGAAACAGAACGACGAACTCGCCCTGGAGAACAACAGGCTTCAGGAAATCGTCAGAAGTTACGAACTTGCGGCCAGGGAGGCCGACCCCGTTTTGAAACCGGTGATGATGGACAACGGGTTCAGCTATATCCCGGCCACCATCATCAAGTCCAGCACAAACACCCAGCACAACTACCTGATCATCGACAAAGGCAGCGACGACGGAGTGACCAGAAACTCCGGAGTGGTCACCCGGGACGGCGTGATCGGCATTGTGGACGCTGTCAGCCGCCATTACTCATACGCAATCTCATTCCTCAACACAGAGCTGTTCATCAGCGCAAGGCTTGGAGAATCCGGCGCCGTGGGCCCGCTCGCCTGGGACGGGGTAAGTTCCGATGGAGCCATTCTGAAGGAAATCCCTCTCCAGTTCAAGTTCGAACCGGGGGACACTGTCTATACAAGCGGGTATTCATCAATATTCCCACCGGATATTCCTATAGGGGTAGCGGGAGACTCGAAGATCATCAACGGAGCCACAAACGAAATCAAGGTGCGCCTGTTCCAAGACCATAAGGCTCTGAAATACATCACGATAGTGCGGAACACACGAGCCGGGGAAATCGAAGCCGTCGAGAAACAAGAAGAACAGTCCAAGAAATGAGAAACAGTTTTGCGTTGACATACATCTTGTTGACAGTCGCCCAGATGATCCTGAGCAACTATTTCCATTTCACTCCGTATGTGATGGTCACAATCCTGCCTGCGATGGTTCTTTGCATCCCGACCAAGACAGACACTGTCGGAGCGATGCTGATAGCCTTCGTCACAGGTCTCGCCGTGGATTTCTTCGCGGAAGGCGCCTTGGGCATAAACGCCCTGTCTCTTGTTCCCGTCGCGTTGCTCAGGAAGCCGGTCATCGGAATATTTTTCGGCAACGAGCCTTTTGAACAAAAGGAGAACATCTCCATCAAGAAATATGGATTCGTCAGAGTGTCGTTCGTCGTCACGCTGATGACCCTGCTGTTCCTGCTGATCTACTTTGCGACCGATTGCGCCGGCACAAGACCATTCTGGTTCGTCGCGACCGGTGCCGGACTTTCGACACTGGCCAGCTACATCGCTTCAGTCTGTATCATCAATCAGCTGACCTATGAAGACAGAAGGTAGGGGCAGGACGCTGCTGATCGGTCTGTTTGTCGTGGCGGCCATCATTCTCGGAAGGCTGTTCTACATCCAGATCATCAACGAGAAATACAAGAGGGACGCCTCGAACAACTCGATGGTCTATGACATCATCTACCCGACCAGAGGCATCATCTACGACCGCAACGGCAAGATCATAGTCAGCAACAAAGTCACCTACGACATCCTTGTCACTCCGAAGGAAGTCCAGCCGTTCGACACGTTGATGCTGGCGGAAGCGCTGGGCGTGGAGCCAGGTTTCATACGGAGCAAGATGGCCGAATATGCCAGAAACCGCCGCCGCATCGGCTATCAGAGCGTGGTTATGCTCAAGCAGATCAAACCGGAGACATATATGCGGTTCGCCGAACTCCAGTATAATTTTCCGGGTTTCAGGGGACAGGCAAGAAGCATCCGGGACTATCCCGTCAATGCGGGAGGCAACCTTCTCGGTTACGTCTCCGAGGTGGATGCCGGCTACATCGAGAAGCATCCGGGAGAGTACCGTCCCGGAGACTATGCCGGAAAGACAGGCATCGAGGCGGCGCGAGAGAAGGAACTTCGGGGAGAAAAGGGGTATCACATCTACCTACGCAACTCGCACAACCAGATCGAGCAGCGTTACAAAGACGGTGAGATGGACAAGGAGGCCGTTCCGGGACACGACATCCACACCACAATCGACGCAGACCTGCAGCAATACGGCCAGGAACTTATGAAGAACAAGGTCGGAAGCCTTGTGGCAATCGAGCCGGCGACAGGTGAAATCCTGACGTTGGTTTCCAGTCCGGGAGTAGATGTGAGTATGCTTGCGGACATCGGCCAGCACTATGACGAAATCATCAAGGATCCGCACAAGCCGATGTTCAACAGAGCCGTGCAGGCCCCCTACCCTCCGGGCTCCGTGTTCAAACTTGTCAACGGGCTCATAGGACTTCAGGAGGGCACGCTCACGACAGAGATGGCCTACCCTTGCAGCCAGGGCTACCATTTCGGGAACAGGAAACTTGGCTGCCACATCCACCGGTCTCCGCTTGTGCTGGAAGAGGCGATTATGATGTCGTGCAACGGCTTCTTCTGCTATGTGCTCAAGAATATTCTTGAAAACAAAAAATACCACGATATCGGCGAGGCTTTGGACAAATGGAACGAATACGTCCAGAGTCTGGGCTTCGGCCACAAGCTTGGCAGCGACTTCCCTGCGGAGTTGGGCGGAACAATCCCGACCTCGAAGCTGTACAACAAAATCTACGGGAAGGGCGGCTGGAAATTCACGACAATAATCTCGATTTCCATCGGTCAGGGAGAAGTGGGCGTCACCCCGCTTCAAATCGCCAATCTGGCCGCCACCGTGGCGAACAGAGGATGGTACAAGATTCCGCACATCATAAAGGAATCAGAAGGGGTGGAAATCGATCCGAAATATCACGAAAGGCAGTACACGATGGTGGACACGACGAATTTCAAGAAGGTGACGCAAGGTATGTGGCGAGCCGTCAACAGCGGGTTCGGCTCCGGCGGCACAGCATCCATCGCTGCGGTTCCCGGGCTTGACATCTGCGGAAAGACAGGCACGGCGCAGAATCCGCGCGGAGCGGACAACTCGGTGTTCATCTGTTTCGCTCCGAAGGACAACCCGAAAATCGCTGTGGCGGCCTACATAGAAAACGCCGGTTTCGGAGCGACCTGGGCAGCGCCGATTGCATCCCTGCTGGTTGAGAAATATCTCAACGGAGAGATCGGCGACCAGCGTCGGGGACTGGAGGACAGGGTTCTTAAGGGAGACCTTATGTCAAGGGTCAAGGCTTACAAATGATTGAAGGATGGTGAACTTTTCGGACAGAGGAATCAAACAGAGTGTTGACTGGGCGCTGGTGGTCACTTACCTGCTCCTTATCCTCATCGGATGGGTCAACATCTACGCCTCCATCCATTCCGAAGGGCCGGCTTCCATCTTCGATTTCAGCTTCCGCTGCGGCAAGCAGTTTGTGTGGATTCTTACTGCCTTGGGGCTCGCCGGGATGATTCTTTTCGCGATAAACCCGCAACTCTGGGAAAGCTCGTCGCTGATTCTGTACCTGGGTGTCCTGGGGATGCTCGTGGCCGTGATATTCGTTGGAATCGATGTCAAGGGCTCGCGGTCCTGGTTCGAGTTCGGAGCCATCAGGTTCCAGCCCGCCGAAGTCTCGAAAATCACCACGTCCTTACTTTTGGCCACACTATTGAGCCAAGCCAATTTCAGGATAACCCGATTCAGGGACTTTCTTCTGACGGTTCTGATCCTCGGAATACCTATGCTCGTCATCCTGGCGGAGAAAGAAACGGGTTCGGCATTGGTGTACGTCGGATTCATATTCGTAATGTACAGAGAAGGTTTTTCAGGTTGGTGGATATTCTGCATCGGGATGGCGGCCCTGCTGTTCATCCTCACCCTGACTGTCTCGCCTTACGTGTCCATCCTTGTGCTGGCGGGGGTGCTTCTGCTCTGCAACGGATTGGAATCCGGAAGAACCGGAGTGCCGCTCTGGATATTCACGGGAATATTCCTGCTCTTTTGCCTGTTGCCTTGGATTTTAGGAAAATTCGGCCCTGATTCCTTCCTGTCAAAGATTAATCCTCTTTACATTCTGATTGCAGCCTGCTCTGCCGCCGCATTATATGTGATGATCCTTGGCTACAAGTCGCGCCGCCGCTTTCTGTCAATGTCGGCCTTGGGGCTGATTGCCGGGATAGTTCTCGTGTTCTCCACCGAGTTCATATTCAACAACATCCTTCAGCCTCATCAACGGAAAAGAATTGAGGTGCTGCTGGGTATGACGGAGGATCCGACCGGGGTCGGCTACAATGTCAACCAGAGTATGATTGCAATCGGTTCCGGCGGTTTCTCCGGGAAAGGTTTTCTGGGAGGCACACAAACAACCTTTGGTTTCGTCCCGGAACAAAGCACGGATTTCATCTTCTGCACAGTCGGAGAGGAATGGGGGTTCCTCGGCTGCCTTGCCGTAATCTCCCTGTACGTGTTCCTGATCTCAAGAATCATTTCAGATGCGGAGAAAAGCCGGGGGGCGTTCACACGGATTTATGGCTATTGTGTCGCCTCGTGCATATTTATGCACCTTGTCATCAATATCGGGATGACAATCGGCATTATGCCCGTGATTGGAATTCCGTTGCCTCTGCTCAGCTATGGAGGTTCGTCGCTATGGGCCTTCACCGTGTTGATTTTCATATTCATAGCCCTTTACCGACAGGAAAAGAAGTATTATTAAGAAGCTGTTTTAATCAGAACTGCTTCCGGAAAAAGGCACTTTCCGGAGGTTTTTCATAATCAATGACTTTTTTTTCGTAAATTTGCAGCCTATTGCCTTGGTGGTGAAATGGTAGACACGAGGGACTTAAAATCCCTTGGACAGAAATGTCCGTGCGGGTTCGATTCCCGCCCGAGGCACAAGGATGATAACCTGATTTTTCACTTATATTCAATAAATTACGCACCTCTCATTGATAATGATGGAGTGGCAGGCAAGATGAAAACCGCGCCTTCAACACATCAAGGCTACGGTAGAGCCGGACGGAGGATGTCGGCTATGGCGGCGGTTTCGATGAGGAAACCGTCGTGGCCGTAGGGGGTCTCGATCTGGTGATAGCGGGAGCCGGGAATCAGTTCCGAGAGGGGTTTCATATCCTCGGGAGGGAAAAGTTCATCGGAAGACATACAGACGAATGTGCAGTCGGTCTTGATCTTGGACAGTGCGGCGGCGACGCCACCCCGGCCGCGGCCCACGTTGTTGCTGTCAACCTCGTCGCATACATAGAGATAGGAATAGGCGTCCCAGTCCTTGACAAACTTCGAGGTCTGGTGGCGGTAGTAAGAGCCCACCTTCCCTGCGAACACGGTGTCGTCGCTGTCCTCGTTCTGCTTGAAAAGACCTTCCTCGCAGCGGTAGGTCAGCAGGGCGATGGCGCGGGCGGCCTTCAGCCCCTCCATACCGCCGTGCAGGTCGTGATGTTCCTTGAAGGTCGGGTCGGCCTGAAGAGCCATACGGATGGCGGCGTTGAACCCTGCGAGCCACGGTGTCACGCGGGCGCCGGTGGCGATAAAGAATATCCTGCCGAACATTCCGGGACGCATCACTGCCCACTCGAATGACATAAATCCGCCCATCGATGTTCCGATCAGCACATCAATTTTCTCTATTCCAAGATGTTGCCTCAACAAATCGAAAGCACGGACGGTGTCCCTGACGGTCACGTGTGGGAATTCGAAATAATATGGCCTGCCGGTTTTCGGGTTCGTGGACGCCGGACTTGACGAGCCGCACGCCGAACCGAGGACATTGGCGCAGACCACGAAATATTTCTCCGTGTCAATCAGTTTGCCCGGGCCGACCAGCGCCGGCCACCAGGTCCCCTCCGGATTCGAGTCCGCCGTGAGTGCGTGGCAGAGCCAGACTACCTTCTTGTCTCGGGAATATTCAAACGGCGATGTGTGGTAGGCAACCTCCAGATTGTCTATGCTTCCGCCTGCCTCGAACTCAAAGGGTCCTTGATGCTTATAGATGTGCTTTATCATTGTCTTTCAATGGTGTGAATGAATATCCTTTCCGACGCAGATCTCTGATCAGTCCGGGAAGCTTGTCGTAGAATTTGTCAGTTCTGGCCGAATCCGTTCCGAAATGGATCAGCATAATATGGCCGTTCAGTCCGTTGGGATCCGTCCTTTCATATTCCCAAATCCTGCTGAGAATCTCTTTGCTGCTGAAATAACGCTTCATTTCGGGGGTGGTGTAGTCGCCGTTGGTGAGGGTTCCGGGGGTATAGTTGATGACCTGAAGGCCGAGCTGGCGCGCCCAGGAGGAGATTGTCGCGTTATAATGCTCGTAAGGTGGAATGAAGTAGGGGGCGTCCGTGATGCCGAACTCCCGCAACTGTCTATAACTCTTGAAGATGTCCTCGTTGAATTCCTGTCTTGTCACCAGCAGGGAATCCCTCTTGCCCCAAGGGGCATAAAGCAGATGGCCGTAGGAGTGACTCCCGACGTAATGTCCTTCTGTAATCAATCGGCGTACAACTTCCGGATACATCTCAAAGAAATCTCCGGTGAAGAAGAATCCGCCCTTGATGTTGTACTTCCGCAGAGTTGAGATGATTCTCTCCGCTCCGTCGGCCTTGTCCGCAGCGGTGAACACAAAGTCAATGTGTTTGACCGATGGGTCGGTTCTTATTATTCCGCCGTCTTGGTAGATGTTGTTGTCGGGTTGGGTATTATTGGTGGTGGCGTCGGTGGCGATAGACACCGCGGGCCTATCGCTTCGCGACCCTATCCGGGTGAATGGCCCACGGCATCCATTGCCACCGACGCCTTCGCCCGAAGAACCGAGACTATCATTCACAATGCCTTTGGCGGGAATATTCTTTTCCACTTGAGAGTTATCTCCAACAAGACCAGTACTTACAACAGATCCTTCAGCAGCAGATCCATCACTTGCATTTGCTATTTTACCAGCAGAAGCATCAGTTAATTTAACGGCCCCACCAGCGGAGAGCGCGGCAGCATTGGATTTTGCCGTCAATTCGCCCGGATAGGGTTGCGCAGCAACAGGACGGCAAGGTCCAATGCCGCCGCGCGCCTCCTCCGAGCAAACCCTTCCCTCACGCTGATAGTAAGACAGCGGGAAAGTCAGCGAAGCCGTCCCATCCATTGTCGGCTCATTGGTGGAATAGTCGTGCGTGCTGTCGTAGTAAACCAGATCGCCCGGCTGGAACTCCTCGTAGTTGATGCCGCCGTCGGTGTGGATGCCAAGAAGGCTGCCGAATATCGTCGCATAGACAGGACCGTCAACCAGACCGCCCGTGGTGTTGCCCATCTTGTACTTGATGATGAAAGAATGAGGCTGGGTCGGGAATGTCCCGCCCTTGGGAAGCTCCACGATCATGCTCACGCCCCAAGGGTTGCAGCCCAGAAGCCAGTCACGAAGAGCCCCCTCCATCTCCTGATAGGTGGTGTCTCCTGTCAGTTCACGGTAAAGGATGCACTGGGTCAGCATCGCCGTTGTCAGGTTGTTGGAACACCATATTCCCGGAATGCCGAACAGAAACGGATGATCCTTCCCTCGCTCATACACACGCTGGATGCCTGAACGGATGTTCCTTACGAACTCCGCCGAGACCTTGCCCCCGAAATCCTTCGCTATGCGGTAATGCCCCACATTCATAAAAGGATACCATTGGTAGTGGCGGGCGCTGTCTGCCCCCATCCAAGGGGTCACCGGCTCGCGGCGGGCATATTCAATGGCCTCGTCCCTGTACTTCTTGTCGCCGGTGCGGCGGAACAGCTCGTAGGCGGCCAACTCCATATCATCCACCCAGTTGTCCTCCTCGTAGATGTAAGGGGAGACCACCGAGGCTGTCTGGCAGACACCGGGCTTCGTCACTCCGGCATCGTAGGCGGCCTGGGCCTTGTCACCGATCTTCCCGGCGAACTCAGGGTAGAACGGCCTTAGAATCTCCGCCCCGAGAGCGAAGTCGGAGGCAAACTTCCCGGCAGTGCTGGCGATGCCTGTGGTCTTGTTCCTGTCTCCGCGTTTCCCTCTCTGCTGAGGCTCACCGGAACAGAACCAGACCGGACGGTACTCCCCTTTCCCCCAGCCGTAGTCAGCCCTGTCATCGTTCGGGACTCTCATACCGACGTGATCACGGTCATCCGCGATCTGGTTGTACATCTCCCCCGGCTCAGGATTCATCTTGTCAAGCCACTTGAGGCCCCAGTAAATCTCATCAACGATGTCAGGAATCCCGTTCCGGCCCGGTGTGCCGTCAGCCAGATGGTTGTCCGAGAACGCCTCCGGATTGCTCTGGTAGGCGAACATCATCTGATAAATTGCGTTGGCTGAGGTGGTTGTGTACTGAAGGCAGTCCGAAGCATCGTGCCAGCCGCCGGTCACATCAAGGAACGTGCTGTCCTTCTTAGGATCAGGATGCCCTACAATGATTCCGTCCTTTCTGTGGCAGCTGTCCTTGAAGAAAGGATTCCAGCCGCAGCGCTGCTGACGCATATAGTTCAGCACGAAATCGGCGACACCGTCATAAACCTTAGGATTTATCGGGAATATCTCCGAGCGGGTCTCGCCACCTGATGACAATACCTTAATATAATAGGCGCCGTCGGCCTTCAAGGCACTGAAATCCAGACGGAAGGTTGTCTTCATCTGCCCAAGAGCCCCCGTCGGTCTCACGGCGTCAGACCTCCAGACAACATCTCTAGTAAAGGCATCAACCAACTCGAAACCATTGACCTGGACAGCCTCATTACTCATAAAGACCGCCACCTTGGTGGCCTCCGGCAGATAGCCTATCTGATTGATTCTGACCCAGGATCCGGCGAAAGCCTGGACGGCGGCCAAAGCCAGGAGCGCGATGGAAACTAATCTTTTCATTATCCTGTGGTTTATGCGATTCTTTTCAAAAAAATAATGAATATATTCTTAAAGACGCAAATTTAGGAAAATTAGCCGTCCAAAATGTAGAAAATGCTTACTTTTGCGTAAATAGAACTGCATAATGGAATATTCCAATATAAGAACAGGCAACGGCTACGATGTCCACGCCCTCAAGGAAGGACTGGAGATGTGGCTTTGCGGAATCAAAATCGAAAGCGAATCCGGCTTTGTCGCCCACTCGGACGGAGACGTGGCCATTCACGCCCTCTGCGACGCACTTCTGGGGGCAGCCGCCCTTGGGGACATCGGACTGCACTTCCCCGACAACGACGACAGGTGGAAAGGAGTTGACAGCAAGCTGCTCCTTAAGGAAGTGATGTCGATGGTCCGCGACAAAGGCTACGAATTCGGCAACGCCGACATCACGATAGCCTTGCAGTCTCCTAAACTGCGTCCGCACATTGACGATATGCGATCAAAGCTTGCGGAAGTAATCGGAACGGACATCGACAACATCTCCGTCAAGGCCACAACCACCGAACGCCTCGGATTCGTCGGTCGGAAGGAAGGCTGCGAGGTCTGGGCCAACGTCTTAATAGTCAAAGAATAAATATCATAACAAATGAAGAGAACCCTCACGATCCTCTGCGCCGCATTATGCTGCCTCGGTCTGGAAGCCCAGATCAATTTCCCGCCTGTTGAACACTACGTCATAGAGCAAAGCGACATCGACCGCGCGGAGCGACTTCTGAACACCCCTCTCAAAAAACCGCTCAAATACCCGAATCCAAGCAAGGGAGCACAGTGGTTTCCGGACGCAAGCCTGGGGCTTTTCATGCACTGGGGCATCCACAGCGTGATCGGAGCGCAGCCATCGTGGGCGATAATCGACCACTACCGCTACAACGGCGGCTACAAGCCAAAGGAACTCTACTACGGACAGGCTCTCAAATTCAACCCTGAATTCAACGCCGACAAGTACCTTCACGCGGCAAAGGAGGCCGGCTTCAACTACGCCGTCCTTACGACCCGCCACCACGACGGCTTCTGCCTCTGGCCGTCAAAGTACGGAATAGGCACAAAGCAGTTCCTCGGAGGACGCGACCTTGTCAAGGAATATGTCGAAGCCTGCCACAGGGCCGGACTCCGGGTGGGATTCTACTACTCCCCTCGCGACTGGCTGTACCCGGGCACCTACGATGATAAGTTCTTCGACGAGAAGACCAGAGGCCAGGTAGAAGGGATCAAGGACCCGGCCGTCAGGGAGAAGGAATACGCCAAGATGCTCGGCTTTGTGATGGCCCAGATTGAGGAGCTGCTGACCCGCTACGGGAAGATAGACATCCTCTGGCTGGACGGAATGTGGATGAAAGACGTCACGGACCACCACAACGATCAGGTCTATGCCTGGATCCGGTCGATCCAACCGGACATAGTCATCAATGACAGATGGTCCAACATCGTGAATCCGGACAACCCGGACGGCACAAGATTGCGCGTCGGAGACTTCACCACCCCGTTCGAATGCCTGAAACCGACATATTCCCCTTCAGACTGGTGGGAACACTGTCACATCTGGACCTGCGGAGGAGGAGGCTGGGGCTACGACAAGACCGGCACCTTCCGCCCGATGAGCTGGTTCTTCGATGAATTTGTCGCCTCGCGCTCACTTGGCGGCAACTTCCTGCCGAACGCCGGTCCGGACGGCAACGGGGATATGCACCCGAACTTCTACAGGCAGATCGACTCGCTGAAAGCCTGGATGGCCCACAGCGGCGAATCCCTGAGCGGAGCCGGCCCGACTCCCGGGACCCGCCTGAGCAACGTTCCGCTCACAACCCGAGGAAAGAAAATCTGGTACGCCCACGTCCTGCCACAATTCAAGGGCCAGGTCAGCGTCCTCACCAACAAAAAGCCCAAGTCCGTCACCCTTCTAAGAACCGGTGCCCCAATCATTTATGAATATGCCTGCGGAGCCGTCATCTTCAAACTTCCCCCTTCCGCCCGCACAAAAACCGATGATGTCGTCAAAATAAGTTTATAGGGTTATTTCTTCCCTCCACTTTTTTGTCTACTCCCTATCACCATTAGTTTTATCATCGGTGATTTCGGAGAATTGGTATATACATACACAGAATAGATATGGTTTGATTTAACTATAGAGTTATGTTTTAAAGTCACTTTAATCTGACCTTTGCTTCTCGCCTTAGTGATATCTCTATAATCCACATTCATCATAGAAGAATCATACTCTATTTTATATATTCTTAATGGCTTTAGGCCAACATTCTTATACTTAAAAACATATGACTTTTCCAAGTCCATCCGAATACTTTCACTTTCATCTCTTATTATTTTTGTATTGAAAACCATATACGGGCTGACCATATAATCGAAATGAGAAAACGTGTCAGAGCTGATTTGTAATGAACCTCTGAACATCACCTTTGACACAGCTTTCCCATTAACTATCAAGATCGCATTTGTGTTGATTTTCCCATAACATTCAGAGAGAACCAATATATCGTAAGTAACTTTCTGTTCTGATTTAGGGGGCACACGAATATCTTCCATTTTTATACTTATAGCATCATTATCCCCAGTATGCAAACGGAATGACAGCCATTCTTCACTTGAATTATAAACCGAAAGTTCTTGCTTCATCTTCATACCTGATGATACCGCACCAATATTGACCGCTTTTAACCTCAAACACAATGAATTATAACAATAGGTATTGTACTTGTCTTTAGTTCCTTCATCGATTACCAATCCACGTATTTCAAGAATTTGCATCTCACCATTCGACAAATATACAAGTATCTTTTTACTGACAGGACCTACATTATCGCTATTGGCATAGACAACTTCAATAACACCCTTTTCCTCTGGCTTAATCATAGTTTTTGTCCATTCAGCCTTCAGACATCCACAAGACACGTTGACTGATTGGATTCTTAATGATTTGGAAGTTCTATTCATTAGAACAAATTGACAACGTATCGGCCCACCTGAATTCATTACTTCTCCCAAGTCGTAAATTTTTGCTTCGAAATAATCGATTGACCGTGATTGCGCTTCTGTAATAATGACCATAATGATAAATAACACAGCGCAAAATAATCTATTCATAAATTCTTCTACAATAAACTATCTCGTGTGTAAATTGAAGAACTCCACACACGAGACATAAATACAACTATTTTCCTAAAGGAATTTAAACCTCAGCATTCAACAAAGTAACCATAAGATGCACTGCTCCAGCCATTAACAATAAACCCTCAATAATCAATAAAATGAACACCCATTTTATGATAGTGGAATTCTGATTGGTGGTATTGCGTGTTGCAATTATACTTAAGGTTAAAGGGAACACTCCAAAAATCGGGAAAATAACGGTTCCTATTACAGAAAGAATGAGTCCCCTCTGTACTCGTTTGTCTATTATATTCATACAAACGACATTTTCTTTAAAACTTACTCAGCACATCCAACTATTGCCGTAAATGCCCACATAGAAGGACACAGAGTTGATGTAAAATCACACATAACTTCAGCCGAAAACCGTTCAAGTGTTAGTTGTTTAGCCATACGATAAACACGTTTAACACAAGTGCCATACTTTTCCCCATCTTGTCGATTATACCATTCGGCAGATTGAATAATCGGCTCCATAACCTCAGGCGATAGTTCTATATCAATTAGTTCATCATCAAGATACGTATAAGTTGCTAATAGAACTGCATCATCCGTATAATCCTTACAGATAACGAGGCCATCGTCCAAACGAACCTGCTCATTGACAAGCACAAAGCCATCCTCCATTTCTTTAGTATAGAATGTCAGATACTCAGCATCGCTGTTACTTCGAGTCCTAAAAGGAGCACCTTTCTTGATGAAAACTTCAATTCCATCCTTGGTTACAATAGAAGGTATCCCTTCTTCAGTGAAAAATGTGTCATCTGTATTGGAGCAGCCAAATAACAGAATGACCAGTAAGTAAAAGAACTTCTTCATTATGACTAGAATTTATATGTAACGTTTCAAATATAAAAATTATAATACAATAAACAAAATGTTTTCGAAGGGTTGGATTCAAAAAAATATTCCCTCCATAATAACGCTCTTATGAATCACACCACACAGCAAAATTGTGCAAAGAAATTGTGGAGATGAAGATTGGATTTCTGATCAGTTATGACTACTTTTACAACACATTACAAACAAAAGCATCAATATGAGCCCTTTGTCAGTAATAATAACAGTTCTGGCATACTTTGCCGTGATGTTCACGGTGTCTTGGATCTCGTCGCGTAACGCGGACAACGCAGGATTCTTCAACGGGGGACGCAAGGCTCCGTGGTGGATTGTGGCGATTGCGATGATCGGGGCCCCGATGTCCGGAGTAACCTACGTCTCCGTGCCCGGAATGGTCGGCGTAGGAGGCACGGCGATGGGCTATATGCAGATGGTGCTGGGCTTTTTCGTGGGCTACCTCATCATAGCCTTCGTCCTCACGCCGATATTCTTCAAGATGAATATGGTGTCAATCTACCAATATCTTGACGACCGGTTCGGAGTGTCCTCGCATAAGACAGGGGCGTGGTTCTTCTTCATTTCCAAGATTTTAGGGGCTGCCGTGAGGCTGTTCCTTGTCTGCGTGACCCTCCAGCTGATGATCTTCGAGCCGCTCGGGCTTCCGTTCATCCTGAACGTGATCATCTCCGTGGCTATCGTACTGCTGTACACGTTCCGTGGCGGAGTGAAGTCCGTAATCTGGACGGACACACTTAAGACCGTCTGCATGATCGTGTCCATCGTGCTTGCCATCGTGTTCATCGCCAAGGATCTGGGACTGAACTTCTCCGGAGTGGTTCGGACGGTGCGTGAGAGTTCATATTCAAAGATGTTCTTCTTCGACGATGTGAACCATCCTGAATATTTCTGGAAGCAGTTCCTGGCGGGCGTGTTCACAGTGATAGCGATGACTGGTCTGGATCAGGATATGATGCAGCGCACGCTGAGCAGCCGCAATGCGAAGGATTCACAGAAGAACCTCATCACCAGCGGCTTGCTGCAGATTCCTGTGATATTCCTGTTTCTCTGCCTTGGAGTGCTGTTGTACATCTTCGCCGGTCAAAAGGGAATCTCCGAAGTCGGCGACACCCTGTTCCCGGCGGTGGCGACGGGCGGCTATCTACCTGCCATCGTTGGAGTTCTGTTCGTGATCGGGCTTGTGTCGTGCGCATTCGCGGCGGGAGGTTCGGCCCTGACCGCACTGACCACGTCTTTCACCGTGGACATCATCGGCACCAAGGGTAAGAGCGAGGAGCAGGTGACATCCGTCAGGAAAAAAGTGCATCTGCTGATGGCGTTCCTGATGGGAGTGGTGATCTTTGTCTTCTATCTGCTGAACACCAAGTCGGCCATCGACGCCGTCTATAAACTGGCGAGCTACACCTACGGGCCGATTCTGGGAATGTTCGCTTTCGGGATATTCACGAAAAGACAGGTGCGCGACAGATGGGTCCCGCTTGTCGCGGTTGTCGCGCCTGTCCTCTGCCTCATCCTCCAGAGCAACTCCGAGCGTTGGTTCGGAGGCTACAAGTTCAGCTATGAGCTGCTTCTTTTCAACGCCCTCTTCACCTTCCTCGGGCTGCTGATGGTCAGCGGAAAGAAGCAGTGACTGTCCGCTGGCAAGCAAGAGTAAGGCGCGGATTACCGCGCTATTCGTCAGGAATGCGGCAGGTGTTGAAAATCGGAAGGGACTCAAGGACGAACGGGTTGGCCGCCGGGATGTAGGCGGAGGATGTGGTGGTGACGAAATCAAGGGAGATTTCAGTCCCGACTGCGGAGGCTTCCACCGTATAGACATACTTGTAACTCTGACCGGCAATCTGATCTGTGCCGTAATCGTCCGGGGCGATCTCCTTGGTGATGACATCCAGGCGGTTTGTCTGTGCCGCATCCATTCCCTTGGCTGTGATTAGAACCTTGAACGGGCAGTACTGCGCGGGGATGGTCGGCGGGATGTTGAACTTCAGCCTGACTGTCTGGCGTCCCGGACTGCCGGACGCCGAACCTGCTGCAAATGCGGTGGCCGGGGTGAAATCTGCCTCACGGATTGAATAGAGATTGATTCTGCGCTGGAGACCGGACTGTGTCCTCAGCACGAGCGTACCCCGACGGAGGTTTTCCGAACCCATAGACCTGATGGACAAAGTGACTGTTCCTACTCCATCAGCACCATAGTTGTGCAAGAAGACTTCCTCCGCGACATTGTTGCCCTCTGCCCAAAGGACGGAAGGACGTGTCCCGGCGGCGCCGCCTACGGTGTAGGAATATCCCACATCCAAACTGAATGGGGAAGCGGTCCCTTTTATGAACACGAATGTCTTGTCCACGGAAAGCTTCTCATCGCCGCTTTCGATGGTGTTCACCTCGTCGGAAACGGTCGCCCAGACGTTGTTCGACGCTATCCCGGCCTTCGCCTCGTCGAAAGTTGCATACGGGTAGTTCAGTTTCGAGCCGAGAGTGAATGTGTAGCGGTGGTTTCTCAACAGCGGCAGGTCCCGGCCTTCCGAATCCTGGACAAGAAGCTTGTAGAACTTGCCGGAGGCCTTGACGATGACTCCTGCCGGAGCGGCAAGGTTGACGGATGTCTCGTAGGCGTACTGTGCCGGGGCCAGGTCGGAAACCGCCTGGTCGGTAAGGGTCACTGTCGGCGGCAGGGTAAGGTAGTCCCTTGCGGAAGTGAGCCAGTCGAAGCTGCCGGAAGTACGGTTGTACGGTGCGACCGTGCCTGTGCCGCCTATGGAGAAAAGAGCGATTCCCTCGATGGAGAAATCCTGAACGGAACTGTTGACCACAATCTTGGCCATATTCCGGACGAGCCTGACCGGTCCGGCGGCAAAGGCGTCGGCTATGCTCTGCGCGCCTGTGGCCGCAACTCTGCCCCAATAGACCATCCTGCCGTCCGTCCCGAGAAGGGTTGCCATCACCTCTGCCTCGGTCTTGCCGGCCGCTCCGGCAGTGTCGAACGAGGTGATGTCCTGGTTGCCAAGCAGATGAATGACTTTTGAGGCGGCCTTGACATAGGCTCTGAAACTACCGGCCAGATTCGGGTCAGCCTCCGTCGGGGAGGACACATTCCCGGAATGTTCGTCGGCGGCCTTGACCTCGATGAACTTTCCGTCCGAATCGAAGCAGAACAGGACGAGCGACTCCACACCCTTGTCCGCAACAGCTCTTGCGGGAACAGCCCGCATATCCGGGGTGGTGACTGAAAAGTCTAAGACAATGCCGTCCTTTTCCGGGAGCGGATCCGGGACCAGGTCCCTGACCTGACAGGACGCAAGGACGAGACCGAGCGCCAGAATCTTATGGATGTTTCTGAATATCGTGTTGTTCATAGACTTTACTGTTTCTTTGTTGATGTTTGCTCTTCCCGCCCGGGAAGTGAATAATGTTCTTATGAGTCCGTTGACCTCTGGCGTGGCCGGTCGCTCCCGGCAGTTCCGGCGGATCTTCGCGGCGACTCTATGCCTACCGAAGCCGCGGTCCGTCTTGACTAGTCAATAGGCATCCCGGATGCAGCGTAGATAAGTATTGTTTGAACCCGAATTGATCCGTACCGCACCGCTTGCCGACCAATATTGCTCACCGGAAAGGACCTCCGACATCGCATCTGGGGAAGCTGTCTGGTAGTTCTTGATTATCAGCAGTTCAGCCTCTGTCGGAAGCCTCCAGTCATCATAGACTTTGCCGTCCCAGGTCTTCTCCACATACTTGGAGCAATGATATGCGGCTTGTCTCGCATTATCTGCAATGCCGGAGACGACAGCACCGAGTTGGGAGGCCAGCATAAACGAAGGAGAAACCATTTTTCTGGTGTATTCATCGCCCGATGTCTGCCCGCTCGCATCCCTGTCGGGAATACCAAGAATGTAGGTTGCTGATGTCGAAGTTATCTGAATATGATACATTCTAGGATTTTTCAGATCACTGACTGATTGAGTCTGGCGGGTATATGAAGAAGCACCGCTTGATGCGTAATAATACCTTCTCAAATCGTAGTTTCCATTCCCGTCGGCATTACGGTCATAACAAACTTGTGAGTCAAAAAGACCTTGTGAACCACCAAAAATAACTCTTCCTCCATTTCTCGGAGTCCAATTGTCGCCCGAACGGGTCACCGTCGTCGGTAAACTCAAGTCTCTGCCGCTTACGGCAGTCGCCCCTGGATTCTCCCAGGTGATCAGCCCTTGGCCGGTGGTGGAGACAAAGTCATCCCTGTACGAGTACCAGCCCACCTCGAAGGTGATCCAGTCAAGAGGGTACTGGGTGATGTTGATGGTACGGGTCATTCCGTCGGCGTTACGGACTTCCAGAGTGATGTGGCGGACAAGGTTGTTGGTCGGGACGGGGCTGGCTACCGCGATCCGTCCGGAAGATCCGGAAGCGGAGGCGGAGACCTGCCCGGTGACATTGATTTCCTGACCGAACTTGTTGATGTACCAGGCTTTCGTCACGGTCACGGTCACATCCGACGAGGAGTTGAAGACAACCGAATTGTCAGAGGCGACATTGCGCATCTCAACACTCTGCCTGCTGACCTGAAGGAACTTGACTTCAGGAGCGGAGAGGGTAATCCCGACATCGTCCCAATCCTCGACCGTGTAGGTTCCTGCCAGTTCCATACGGTCAATCTCGCAGAAGACCCTGTAGATCTTGTTCCGGTCGAGAGGCGGAAGCCATATCGTCTTTTCGTACGGATTGTCTTCTATGTCGTAGAGAATCCTGAAGCTGGTGCCGCGGGGAACTCCCGCCGCATCATCAACTCCCGTTCCCTCGTCCGGAGTGTCAGTTCCGTAAGGATTCTCGACAGGATAGTCACCAGATTCCGCGGAGACATATTCATTGACATCCCTGCTTCCGGGTCTCGCGGTGTTGACCGGGACGGGAAGCGTACCGGAATAGAACGGGATTCCGGTGGTCTCCCAAAAACCCCCGGAGGCCAGAGAGGCCTTAAGTTCCGCCGAGGTTTTCGGAAAAAGCCAGCCGCAGGTAGCCTTCGTGCCGGCGGCATATTCAATCGAATTGACTGAGACGACGCTGCTGTTGCCGGGACTCCGGGAGAAGAGGAACTCCACTCTTGCGACCGCCCTCTCAAGGGTGACGTCTATCTTTTGGGTCGCCCTCTGATGGTTCTCGTGACCCGGGGCTGTGTTCGGAACCGTCGTGTCCAGGTCGATGTCAACCGTCAGCATCCCAGACATCGGGATGCGGTCATTGATGCCGCTGAACCTCAGGCCTTTGAGATATTCCTCGGAAGGCGGCGTCACAAATGAGGCGGGATTCCCCGAGGCATCCGAAAGCCCGGCCGCGGAATTGTCGTTGGCTATGATGAGGAAGGTTGTGCTCTGCGGCGAAGCCGACACCTGCCTGATGTCCATCATCAGAGTGGCCTTGCCCGAGACGAAGTCCGGGCTGTCCGTGCTGTACTCGCCCACAAGCGCACCGCCGGAGTACGCATAGACCCTGAGCGAAGCCACAGCCTCATCCTGTATGTCAGCCCTCGTGCCGACGCTCATAAGCACCGGAACAGAACCTTCCGCGACCTCATCCTGTGGGAAGCGGTCCTTGATACATCCCGGAAACAGATTCAGGAATGTTCCCGCAGCCAATACGGCAATGAATATTCTTACGTTGGTCTTCATAACTTTTGATAAGGAAGCTTTAAAAAATAAGCTGGTAAAGATTGCCAAGTTATTTTTTAGGAATCACTAAGAAACTGTTTAAAAATAATTTCTCTTTTTTCTTATGCGGCCTTTCCGGCC
>CAVCPY010000100.1:0-19470 GCA_963604245.1 Eggerthellaceae bacterium | reverse complement strand
CTAAATCCCTCCCCTCGGGGGAGGGACTTGCTCCGTCACTGCCGTGACGGGAAATGAGGTGTTTCGCATATGCGAAACTTAAGTTATTAAAGAACAAAAGTAGCACAAATGTCGCTAAAAGTCCATACCTTTGCCATCCAATATTCACAAAGTTATCAACAACTATGTTTGAAGAGACACTGAAATTCTATCAGAACTTCCCCAAGGAGGGAATCAATTTCGTTGACATAATACCGTTTATGCAGGACAGGGAGGTCTTCACAAAGCTGATCGGCGAGATCGGAAAACTCGTGACGGCACCGACGGTCGCAGCTCCTGAAGCCCGCGCGTTCCTGTTCTGCGCTCCGCTCCTCACCACAGACTGCTGCGTGACCAATGTCGTTCCGTTCCGGAAGAAGGGCAAACTGCCGCACTCCGGGGACGACCTTCTGGACATCGAGATAATGAAGGAATATGGCCCTGACAACCTCTATTTCCGCAAGTCCGACATCGCGGCCGGCAAAATCGAGGACGGGATGTTCAGAATCGCGATCATCGACGACGTCCTGGCCACCGGCGGCACCGCAAAAGGAATCGCCAAGGCTCTGGACTCACTGAAAATCACTGTGGAGGGGAAGGACTATGGCGTCAAAGTCAGCGAGTTCATATTCCTCGCCGAGCTTGACGGTCTCTACGGCCGCAACCGCCTTGAGAAGATCGCACCGGTGTATTCAATCGCACACATCAGGTAGGCGACATCGGGGGAAGCTTCTAAAAACCTTCCGCGATGTTGTCGGCGATGGACCGGATGAGACGCTCACGTGCCTCGACGCTGGCCCAGGCGATGTGCGGGGTCAGGCTGAGGCGCTCGGGATGCCGTGTGTGGAGAAGAGGATGGTCGGCCGGAATCGGTTCGACGGAGTACACGTCCAGACCCGCGCCGCCGATGACCCCTTCGTCTATCACCCTGGCCAGAGCATCCTCCGCCACGATGCCTCCGCGTCCCATATTCACGATGACGGCCTTCGGCTTCATCATCCTGAGTTCCCTCTCTCCGACAAGGCCTGCGGTACGCCCGTTGTAAGGAGCGTGGACGGAAATAACATCGGACACGCTCATAAGAGTGTCAAGGTCCGCAGCGGGATATTCATCGCTATGGTTCGTGCCGGAAGTTGAATAATAGATGACATTCATTCCGAAGGCCGCCCCGATCCGTGCGACCTTGGAGCCGATCGTACCCAGACCGATGACACCCAAAGTCTTGCCGGTAATTTCAACGAACGGTCTGAAATAATTCGTGAACAGCCCGCTGCGCGAATAGATTCCGGACTTCACCACATTGTCAAAATAGACTCCGTTGCCCAGAAGGTTAAGAATATGCATGAATGTTTCCTGGACAACGGAGTCTGTGGAATAACCGGCCACATTTCTGACAAGCACCCCGTGACGGGCACAGGCATCCACATCAATGTTGTTTATGCCCGTGCCGGCCTCGCAGACAAGCCGAAGCTTCGGAGCCGCATCAAGCAGCCGGTCATTCACTTTTATCTTGTTCACAATCAAGACGTCGCAATCCCTGCTCCGTTCCAGAGCCTCCTCCGGGGTGGAATTCGGCCAGGCGACCAGATCCCCCTGCCTTTCAATCGGAGCCAATGATGAAGCCCCCATCGTCGCGGCGTCAAGAAACACTATCTTCATTTTTTCTTCAATACTTTTCCGCTAATATAAGCATTTTTGCGGACCTGCGGTACGACAAACGGGGACGGCCAAACCGGTCGTCCCCGTTCCTGTGCGCGGGATGAGAGTCGAACTCACACGTCGCAATTGACACTAGCTCCTGAAACTAGCGCGTCTACCATTTCGCCACCCGCGCTTGAAGTGGATTGCAAATATACTGATTATTTACGAAACTGCAAACAAAATCAAGCGGGGGACGAACAAAACTACTTGGAATATTTGCTGAAAGTCTTTTCAATCAGTGTCGCCTTGCCGGAACAATTCTCGAGAAGCGCATTCTTGAAGGAAACGATGTCGTTCGAGTAAAGCCCCAGCGACGCGCAGATGTCTGACCGATAGACTCCACCGTTTTCAAGCTCCGTCAGAATCTGAGGCTTGAACCAATAGCTCGTGCCGGCTCCCGGATTGCTGCCGTAACGCTCCTTGTACAGCATATTCTCGATGTAGTAGGCCCACATCTCGCCCACCTCGCAGTAGCCCGCGTTGTCACCGTTTCCGGTACCGTAGCAGTCACCGGTGGAGATGTACGAAGTCAGAATGTAGGTGGCATATTTCTTCCAGTAATCCGTGCCGGCCTTCTGGAAATGGCTGGCGTGAGCCATCTCGTGGACTGTCGTGGAATACAGTTCGGAATAGTTGCCGTTCTTGTCTTTGGAGCCGATTGTGATGTCCGGAGCGAAGATCCTGACGATGGCCGTGTACTGTCCCACATACTTGCTGACCAGCTTGTTGTCAAGCAGCGCCCCGTGATGCATCATCAGTGTGCTGGACGGTTTGAGGATGTTCAGAATCCAGAACCTCAGGTTTCTTGGCGGCATTGCAACACCGCTTGTCTGACATTTCTTGAAGTAGTCGTAGGCGGCGTTGTTGACGGCACATCTGCGGAACAGGGTGGCGTCAGAGTTCTTGTCGATTGCCAGATCGATACCCTTCGGAGAGCCCTTGCCGATGGTCGATATGGACGCAGGAACCAGAATGAGATTCAGTCCGATGGAGAATCCGGTGCTGTTCTTGAAGCAGATGCGGTAATGAGGCTTGGCCGAGAACTTGGTCGAGAACTCATAGTTTCCGTTCTCGTCCGTGTAGGTTGTCGCCACCTTGACAAACACATTCGCCACCATCTTCACTCCGGCCACTCCGACCGTCTTCTTGCTTTTCAGCTTGTCATCGACAATCGTAATCCTGCCTGACGGCTTGGACTTCGCCCTTGTCTGAGGAACCAGCAGGTCAGCATTGTCGGTAATCTCGAAAGCCTTTCGCTCAACCTGCTCCCAGTCAAGGTCACCAAGGCCTCTTGTCGAGACTTCTTCATCCGGGATAAAACACTCATCCAGAACCTCATACTTAATCCCTTGCGGAAACTTGAAATCCTGCGGCACCACAGCATACTGCCACGTCATCACGTCATCCGGTACAGCCGGGTCGTGGTAATAGTCTCCATCCTTCAGGATTTCCCTGTCCATCGGATGATCGAACATCTCAACCCCAAGATCTGACAGACGATTGTACTCCTCGCTGTCCTTGGGCAGGAAACGGACATAGCGGTCCGTGACGGGAACATCCACAGAGGCTCTCGTCGGGTACAGTGCGGCAAGAGCCGCTCCGACATTCTTCACCGAGTACGGATTCTCAAGCTTTCGGCCGAGTTCCATCTTCTCGTGCGATACGGTCTCGACCTTCTCCTTTGTGCTGACAGGATCGACCTCAACCAGAGATCCACCCTCCTTGCTGCACGACACCAGCACCAGGGCCGGCAGCATCATTTTGAAGAACCATTTCATCGTTCAGTTGGTTTTTAGTTACGATGCAAAGGTAGCGGTGACTATCCGTGGGTTGAAATATTCAACGGCTAATTGAAGAATAAGCATTTCTTGGCAATTAAAGGGCTTATTTCTATCTTTGCGGACAACATTTTTTAGGGAAAATATGGGAATATTCAGAAAATCCGCCACATATGCGGCATCCATAGCATTAGCGGTCAGCGCGTTATGCTTTTCCGCAAAAGCGCAGTCGTACAAAGATCTGATTGTAGCCAACCCTGAAAGAGCGGGAGGCGTGTATCATTATTATGAATATGCTCCTGCGGCGTTGACAAAAGCTCCGAAAGGATACAAGCCATTCTACATCAGCCACTACGGAAGGCACGGCTCGCGCTACCACACCAACGGTAATCTGCTCAAGGGATCTGTCGGGGCACTCTCCATCGCCGAGAAGGCGGGACTGCTTACAGATGAAGGCAAACTGCTGAAAAGCAAGATCGACTCTCTCTACGCCGAGCATCAGGGGATGTTCGGAATGCTTACGGAAAGAGGGGCGGAGGAGCACCGCGGAATCGCAGGAAGGATGTCCGCCAACTATCCGGAGGTGTTCAACGGCAAACGGCACGAGGTGGAATGCGTCTCAAGCTACTGGCCAAGATGTCTGGTCAGTATGGCCAACTTCACGTCCGCCATCAGGGAAAAGAACGGAACTCTGGATTTCCACTATGTGACCGGCCCCAAGTACCTGGATTACATCTGTATGGACCTTGACACGAAAAAGGTCTCGGAAGAGTCCGGCGCACTCAGGCGGCATTTGCTGGACAGTCTCGTCTCCTACGAAAGGTTCTTCGGAGCGATATTCACGGACCCCGCAAAGGCCACGGAGCTCATTCCGAAACCTAAGGAGTTGATGGACAATGTGTTCATCGCCGGGAGCATCAGCCCGAACACCATTGCCCGCCCAGACATATTCAGTCATTTCAATGAGGATGAGCTGATCGGGCTCTGGATTTCGAGGAACAACAAATTCTACTATTCCTACGGCATCTCCGCCGAAGAAGGAGAATATGTCTCCACTATCGCCAAGCCTCTCATCGAGGACATCGTGGCAAAGGCCGATGAAGCGCTCAAATCCGGAAGCGACAGGGCGGCGGACCTCAGGTTCGGCCACGATGTGGGACTTCTTCCGCTTCTCGGCACAATCGGCATAGCCGGGATGGAGGAGCGTTGGAAATCACTGGATGTGCACAGCCACTGGTTTGATTTTCAGATGATACCGATGGCATCGAACCTTCAGATGGTTTTCTTCGGAAACAAGAAGGGAGATGTGCTCGTCAAACTAGTTTACAACGACAGGGAGACCTTCATCCCCGCAGTGGAAACGGTGAACGGAGTCTTCCACAAATGGGATGACCTTCGGGAGCATCTCGTAAAAACAGCCGCCGCCATCTCTGACGAGCATATCGTCAAGGACAACGGCGACAAGGAACGCACCGGTGTGGCCGGCCTGTAGCCTAAAAATAGACCACCGTCTTCTGCTCGATAGAGGACATCAGCGAGTTGGCCAGACGGCTGACTCCGAAACGGAACAGCTCCTTGTTTGTCCACTCGCCTCCAAGGATTGATCTGGCGATTGAATGGTAGCAGACCGCATCCTTGGATGTGGAGATGCCGCCGGCGGCCTTGAATCCGACCTTCTTGCCGGTCTTCTCATAGAAAGCCTTGATGCACTCGCACATAATGTACGCAGCCATCGGCGTGGCGTTCACGCTGACCTTGCCTGTCGAGGTCTTGATGAAGTCAGCGCCTTCCTCCATAGCAAGGAACGAGGCGTTCGCTATGTTTTCAGGTGTGACAAGAAGACCCGTCTCAAGGATGACCTTCAAGACAACCTTGCGGCCTACCTTGGCGGCGGTCTCGCTGACGGCGGCGCGGATTGCGCGTATCTCTTTTCTGGCGGTGTCGTAGTCTCCAGCCATAAACGCGTTGAGAGCCAGAACGATGTCTATCTCGTCAGCTCCGGCCTCCACAGCCATCTCACACTCCTTGACCTTGACTTCGATGAAGCTCTGTGATGTAGGGAAACAGCCCGCCACAGCGGTGACATTCACCTCGGGGCAGTCAAGACCCTCCCTCACGACAGAAGCGAAGTTAGGGAACACACAAATCGAGGCCGGAAGCGGATATTCCGGGAAATCCTTCCTGAAGGAATTCACCTTCCCGACCAGTTTCTTCACAGACTCCGGTGTGTCCTCGGTGCGCAATGTCGTGAGATCCATCAACGACAGGCAATTCCTGAGGACTTCCGGAGAAGTCACGTTGTCAATGTTGGCCGCTATAGCGTCCAACCTTTTACTGATCCGTTCCTGCTCCGGAGCGTAACCATACTTTGCGAACAAAGATACCATTTTATCAACTACTATTTTAACATCCTACAGGATAGTGCAACGTCTAACCTCTTGTCTGAACAGTGAAGCCTTCATCGGTCAAAGGTTTCACCAGTTCCTTCATCTCCTCCACGGTGAATTTCTCCAATCCTTCCGCCGGAGCCACCCTGTCAAGGGTATAGACCATCACTTCCCTCGGTTTAAGTTTTCTTACTATATTCATCCATCCCTCAAGGACTTCCGGAGAGGAAGAGTCAAAGGACGGAGATTTCAGAAACATTGTCTGCAAGACAAAATTCCCCTCGAATCCCATCAGGTCGGAGACGACATCCTCGACGTGATATTCCCCTTGCGGCTGGTTGATCCGGGCTGCAAGCTCGTCCGTCGGAGCGTCAATCTTCAGAATAGGGTTGTCAACTTTTTTCAAAGCCTCAAAAACATCCTTTCTGAATAATCTTGTGGCGTTTGAAAGGACCGACACTTTAGCTCCAGGGAAATACCTGTCCCTCAGTCCAATGGTGATGTCAATCATCTCGGCGAAACCGGGGTTCAGGGTAGGTTCGCCGTCTCCGGAGAAAGTTATCGAGTCAATCGGTACGCCGCCGTCACGACATTCCTTAAGTTTCGCATCCAAAGCGTCGCGGAGTTCCCAGGCGGCAGGAAGTCTGCGGTCTCCCAGACCGTCCTTGTTCCAGCCGCACTCGCAATAGACGCAATCGAAATTGCATAGCTTCCCTTTCGTCGGAAGCAGATTGATCCCCAACGATGAGCCAAGCCGTCTGGAGTGTACCGGCCCGAAAACAAGATCCTCGCGCATCATAGCTAAACAATTCTATGTGAACGGCTTTCAGATGTAAGGCGGTCTCCGTCCAGATTCTCCACAGCTACAAGCCCCGGTTTCATCCCGACGGCTATGCGGCCGTATTCACTCTCTTTTGACAGAAATTCCGCACCGTTGCTGCAGGCCCAGACAAGCAGTTCGTTCAGGCTGACTTCCGGAAAAGCATTCTGGAGGCAGCGGAGCTCCGCGACAATGTCGAGATCGTCATTGCTTGAAAGCGAATCAGTCCCGACTGTGATTTTCAACCCGTTGCGGCGCATCAGAGGCACGGGAGGCAGGGCGTTGTGGATGAATATGTTCGATTGCGGACAAAGTGACACAAACGGATGCTTCATCACTTCCTTGACAGCATCGATTCCCTCCTGCTCCATACAGACCTCGTGGACAAGCAGGATGTGCTCGTCAAACGGAGCGGGATGCGCCTTCTCCAGCCTGTCAAGAAAATAGAGCAGGGATGACTTGCCGGTCACCGGAGGCACGCTCATCCCGGCGGCCTTGCGGTTGTCCCACATAGCCCCGCGGCCGTATTTCAGCATATCCTCCTCTTCCTCCGTCTCTTCCGAATGGAAAGACAGGAAACCGGACTTCAAGCCTTCGGCACAGACGGCTGTGACGAGTTCCGGACTCATCGTGTAGCAGGCGTGCGGAGCAGGGGCGGCGTCAAGTCCGTAACCGTCAGCCACGGCCTTGAGTTTCAAGACGTTCTCCATCACCGAAGCGCAGTCCTCAGGCTCAGTCCCGAAGACCTCCAGAAAAGTTCTGGTGTACATCGGAGAGGTCTTCTTGATGGCGAACGTGTCGGCACAGTTGCTGATGTCGGCCATTGCGGACACGCCGCGTTCCCACATCACGTTCATCCAGTGAGAGATGTCGCAGAGTTTCTCGTCCAAGCTCTTATTGTCCCTCATCTCGTTGATCTGGTCGATGAAACCGGCCATTCCCGTTCCCTTGCGGAAAGCTTTCCAGAGATAGGAAAGCTCCAGATGGCAATGAGTGTTCACAAAACCCGGGACTATCGCCCCTTTCACAAAAGACTTCTCGCTCTCCGGCCCGGAACACTCTCCTACGGCCGTCACGGTGCCATTGTCGTCATATTCGACAAAACCATTTCTCACCGGTGCTTCTCCGGTGAGAGTGAAGACATATTCCGCTGCTATTCTATTCATTTTTATCAATCAATTTTTCAGAAGGCCGGAGTTTCAGCTCCGCCGGAAGCCTTTTCCGGGCGTCCGGAACGAGCCTCAATGATTCCTTCTCAGGTTCCGGGGCGACCGCCACCACAACCGAATCCTCAAGAACAGGGAGCGTGTCACGAATAATCAGCTCCGGGCCTAGGAACATCGTGTCCCTGACGACCGGCGCAAGATAATAAATCCCGGCGGAATCCTTCAGGAAGCAGATGCTGTCCATCGAAAAGCTGTCTTTGAATATCTCGATGGCAGAACGGAAAGTGTTCATCGGCAACGACTTCCGCACCCTCGCGATGGAATCGGCCTTGAAACGGGCCTTGTCCTCCAAGGCTATTTTCCTGTTCAGGTCTCCCGACTCGGTCCGTAGCCTGTCGGAAACCCGTCCCAACATCTCAGCGTACCGTTTCGGATCGTTCAGGTAATGGTCCACGCTCTTCTGATAGTCCTTCAGAGTGAATCCGTACTTGGAGAAAATCGGCTCATAGAACCAGGTCGTGTCCGCGGCAACTCTCTTGTCAGGGTTGTCCGCAAGCCACTGGTCCGCAAGAAACATCTCACGATAGATCCGCTCCATCTTGCGCACAGGAATCACCTTTGCCTCGCGGGCGCAGGCCGACAAGACAACAGCGATGACCGGAAGAGCTATCCTGAGAATCCACCTCATAGTCTTACCTCAAAGTGGCTCCGTACTCGTTCTGGAATGTGGAGAGAAGCTTCTTCATAATCCTCTCCACATCCTCGTCGGTCAGGGTCTTATCAAGATCCTGAAGCACGAATCCGAGGGCGTACTGCTTCTTGCCCGCCGGAATCTTGTCGCCGCGATAGACATCGAAAAGGGTAACCTGCCGCAGAAGTTTCTTTCCGGCCTTGAACGAACTCCTGTAGAGGTCAGCGTAACTAACGCTCTCGTCAAGCAGGAGGGCGAGATCCCTCCTGACCTCCGGGAACTTAGGCATCTCCCTGAAGGCGACCTTGTCCCTCTTCACAAGTTGGAACAATGTGTTCCAGTTTATCTCGGCGGCGAACACAGGCTGGCGGACACCGAATTTCTTCGCGACCGCAGGAGAGACCGTTCCAAGAACAGCGAGCGGCAGATGCTGCCCCGGAAGGGCATAAGCGACACCTTCACTGAATATGTCAGCGGGGGCTGCGGTGGCTTCCATCTGGTAAAGGTCGGCTCCGAAACGCCTCAGGAGCAGGTCAACATAGCCTTTCAGCTCAAAGAAGCTGCTCTTGCCCGGCTGGCTGTTCCAAGACTTCTCCGGAGTTCCGGTTACGAACATCGAGAACGCCGGATGCTCCTCATAGGAGGAGAGCGTCTTGCCGTCCTTCTCCGGATCACGGCTGTAAACGGAGCCGTATTCAAAGAGCCTCATCGAGGAGATCTGACGATTAAGGTTGTAGGCGACAACCTCAAGCCCGCTGAATATGAGAGTCTGCCTCATCACGTTCAAGTCCGAGCTCAGAGGGTTGACAATCGTCACGCTCTTCTCTTCCGGATAGGTTGCAAGTCCTTTATAGTAAGCACCCTTCGTGAGGGAATTATTCATTATCTCAACAAATCCGTTTGCGGCCAGGAAGTTGGAGATTCCGTTGCGGATGGCCTCCGGCTCCGGTGAAGGAGTGGCGTTGACGGACATCTTCATATGCCGCGGCAGGTCGATGTTGTTGTAGCCGTAAATCCTCAGGATTTCCTCCACCACATCGCATTCCCTGGTCACATCGATCATATAGGAAGGAGCGGCGACCTTGGAGCCACCCTCGCGCCTCTCGATGAACTCATAGGTGAGAGCTGTAAGAATCCTCTCGATTGTGTCGTGGCCAATCTTCTTGCCTATGAACCTCTCGATGCGGTCATAGTCAAGGTCGATGACCTTCTTCCCGATCCTCACAGGATAAAACTCCTCGATTCCTCCGACAATCTCTCCGCCGGCCACCTCCTGAATGAGCAGGGCGGCGCGTTTGGCGGCATATTCATTGATTCCCGGATCGGCTCCTCTCTCGTAGCGGAATGAGGCGTCGGTCTGGAGCGTATGTCTCTTGGATGTCTTGCGGATTGAGCCCGGATCGAAATAGGCGCTCTCGACAAAGACGTTGACAGTCTCGGACTTCACTCCGGAATTGATGCCGCCGAACACTCCGGCGATGCACATCGGGCCGTCGGCATTTGCGATCACGATGTCCTCGGCGGAGAGTTTCCTCTCGTTCCCGTCAAGAGTCACGATTCCTTCGCCTTCCGCCGCCCTTCTGACAATAACCTTTCCGCCGCTGATCTTGTCAGCGTCAAACGTGTGGAGAGGCTGGCCAAGCTCGAAAAGGATAAAGTTGGACACATCCACCACGTTGTCGATAGGCCTGAGTCCGATGGACATCAATTTCTTCTGGAGCCATTCCGGGGACGGCCCGACCTTCACGCCCTTGATTGTGATTCCGCAATAGCGGGGAGCGGCCGCGGGATCCTGGACTTCTACCGGAATTCCCTTACCCTCTCCCGGTTTCCAAGCATCGACGGAAGGGTACTTGAACGAGCAGGGAATATTATTGAGCGTCATCCAGGCATAGAGGTCGCGGGCCACACCGATGTGCGAGGCAGCATCGACCCTGTTTGCCGTGATTTCATATTCAATGACAGCCTCTGTCTTAAGGTGGAGATACTCCTTGGCAGAAGTTCCTACAGGCGCGTCGGCGGGGAGCACCTTGATGCCGGCGTGGTCATTGCCGATTCCGAGCTCGTCCTCGGCGCAGATCATTCCGAAAGACTCCACGCCGCGTATCTTGGACTTCTTGATCTTGAAGTCTCCCGGCAGCACCGCACCGATCCTGGCGAAAAGGACTTTCTGGCCGGCGGCGACGTTAGGGGCTCCGCAGACAACCGTCAGAGGCTCGCCAGTGCCGTCGTTGACCTTGGTGACGTGGAGATGGTCGGAATCAGGATGCGCCTCGCACTCAAGCACCTCGGCGACGACGACCCCGGCGAGTCCGCCCGGAATCTCTTCCTGTTCCTCGACCGAGTCAACCTCGATTCCTATAGCTGTCATAGCATCCGCGACCTGCCGCGGGGTAAGGTCGGATTCAAGATAATCCTTTAGCCAATTGTAAGAAAGCTTCATATTCTGATGTTTTATTTGTCAATGTCTTCCCTGGAGAACAGCGAGTTCACGAACTCCTTCCTGTCAAACACCTTGAGGTCGTCGATGCCCTCGCCAATCCCGATGAACTTGACCGGGACTTTCAGCTGGTCAACGATTCCGATGACCACACCGCCCTTCGCCGTTCCGTCCAGTTTGGTGATCGCCAGCGAGGTTATGTCCGTCGCACGGGAGAACTCCTTGGCCTGCTGATAGGCGTTCTGCCCGGTCGATGCGTCCAGCACGAGAAGCACCTCGTGCGGAGCGTCCGGAATGACCTTGCGCATCACGTTACGGATTTTTGTCAGCTCGTTCATCAGGTCGATTCTGTTGTGGAGCCTTCCGGCGGTGTCGATCAGCACGACGTCTGCGCCTTTGGCGACGGCTGATTTCACCGTGTCGAAAGCGACGGAAGCCGGATCCGAACCCATACCCTGCTTCACGATGTCCACGCCGGCTCTGTCGGCCCAGACCTGAAGCTGGTCAACGGCGGCGGCGCGGAAGGTGTCGGCAGCCCCGATCATCACCTTCTTGCCCATCGCCTTGTAGCGGGCGGCGAGCTTGCCGATGGTCGTGGTCTTTCCGACTCCGTTCACTCCCACAACCATCACGACAAGAGGCTTCTTTGTCAAGTCCAACGGTTCCTTCGGAGACTCCTCCCCACCGATGTCCAGAAGCGTTCCGATCTCGTCCCGGAGCATATCCACCAACTCGTCAA
Source organism: Eggerthellaceae bacterium (assembly GCA_963604245.1). Taxonomy (GTDB): domain Bacteria; phylum Bacteroidota; class Bacteroidia; order Bacteroidales; family UBA932; genus Cryptobacteroides. Next base: position 7,730 of record CAVCPY010000100.1, on the reverse strand, counting down.
AGGACATATACTTGTCTTTGCCGACCCTTTCCTCAAGGCTGTCAACAATCTTGAGCGTGGTGTCAACACCCATATCAGACGCGACAAGAGCCTCCTCTATCGCGTCGAGAACGCTGTCATCCACCTTGGACTTGCCGATTATCGACCTTGAGAGCCTCTGGAAGAAGCCCTCCTTCGTCTTCTTGACCCCTCTGTCAAACAGTCCCATAACTTTATCTTTTGTAAACTTGCAAAATTAATAAAAACCAAGGGCAATACGAAATAATTTGAGCACTACGTCATCGTCCGAACCTTCTGCCGCCTCGGTCGCCGAGCCTGTGACGCACCGAACTTGCCGAGGCGCAGGAGCAGCGGCATAATGACGCTTTGACCAGCTCAGCGACCGGGCACAAAAAAAGCACAGGCGGTAGGTTCCGTCTGCGCTTTCACTATCATATTCAAAAGAATTACTTCTTGGTGTCGAAGAAATCCTTTGTCTTTTCAGCCTCGACAAGAAGCTCAGTGAAGACGTAAGCTCCGGTCTTCGGTGACTTGTCCATACGGATGCACTTCACCATACTCTTTGCGCCCGCCTTGGCGGCGAATGTAGCGACTGCTTTCTTTGCCATAGTCTATATCTCCAAATTACTTGATTTCACGATGAACAGTCACCTTATGGAGGTAAGGATTGTATTTCTTACGCTCAATACGCTCAGGAGTGTTCTTCTTGTTCTTTGTTGTGATGTACCTTGAGATTCCCGGAACACCGCTTGCCTTCTGCTCAGTGCATTCGAGGATGACCTGCACCCTGTTTCCTTTTGCTTTCTTTGCCATAATTCAATAGATTTTAAACAAGGCCGACATATCCTTTAGCCTGAGCCTCTTTGAGGGCGGCGTCAAGGCCTTTCTTCTCGATGGTTCTGATTCCCTTGCAGGAAACCTTAAGTGTGATGAACCTCTGCTCAGCCTCTGACCAGAACTTCTTGGTCTTGAGGTTGAGGGCGAACTCGCGCTTGGTGCGAAGCTTGGAGTGAGCGACATTGTTGCCGATCATTCTCTTTCGTCCTGTGATTTGACAAACTTTTGCCATAATATTTTACTTTTTTATTGATTCAAAATAAATTGCGAGGGCTGCAAATTTCGCTCTAAATTTTCAGAATCGCAAATAATTCAGACAAATTTGAAGAATCTGCGCCATCGTATGTTATTCGGGAACTTGCGGCCGGCATCCGTCGAAAGCCAGACCATCGCCGGTCTTCCGACTATGTGGTCCTCAGGAACGAAACCCCAGTACCTTGAGTCCAGGGAATTGTGCCTGTTGTCCCCCATCATGAAATAGTAGTCCATTTCGAAAGTGTAGCTTGAAGCCTCCTTCCCGTCAATGAATATCCTGCCGTCAGCGTCCACCCTCAACACGTGCCCCTCGTAGGCTGAGATAATCCTCTCGTAAAGAGGAAGATTCTCCGGCGTGAGGCTGACAGTCGCCCCTTTCTCGGGAATCCAGACCGGGCCGTAATAGTCACGCGTCCACCCGGAATTCTCCGTAAACGGAAACAGACTGAGGTAGGAGTCAGGGTAATCAGGCGGATAAACGTCCAGGTTCGGCTCGACGCTGACGACGGAAGAGATGTTCCTGACCTCATCAAGCATAGCCACGGTGAGAGGCATGGCCGGATAGCCCGGCAGACTCCCGTCAAAATAAAGTTCCTCAAGATTGAGGCCCAGTTTCTCAAGAGTCCTTGAATTGATCTTTCCGCCCGATGTCACAACCGTGTAGGACAGTTGGACTCCCGGATAGACTTCCTGTTTCTCCCCGTTGGTATAGACCAGGCCATCGACCACCGAGAGGGTATCCCCCGGAAGAGCCACACATCTCTTGACATAGTGGTCTCTCTTATCTACCGGACGGACCTTTATCGGGCCGCCGTTGGCGATGGTGTAAGCCTTGCCGGCGTTTCTGACCCAAGTGTGGTAGTCCTCGGACGGGAAACGGGACAGAACCGTGTCGCCGTCAGGGAAATTGAACACCACATAGTCCCCTCTTCTGACGTTCCGGAAGCCTTTGAGACGACGGTAGTCATTCTGGATCAGTGTCGAATATGACTCTTTTCCGAATATTACGTTGTGCGTGAAAGGGACCGAAAGCGGAGTCTGAGGAACCTTGGGGCCGAAAGCCACCTTGCTGACGAAGAGGTGATCCCCGGTGAAAAGGGAACTCTCCATCGACGATGAAGGAATCTTGAAGGCCTGGAAGAAGAATATGTTGATGAACGTCACGACGACGACAGCGAATATTATGGCATCGAGCCAGTCGAGCCAGACGTTTCGCTTCTCCCCTTCCTTGTACTCCTTCTTCCAGAACATCCACTTCACCTTGCGGGTGATGTGATGGTCAAAGATGACGGCAAGGCCGAAGAGCCACCAATAATTCCCGAGCCAGATCACCCACAGCACATAGAGAACGGACCAGAAGCCCATTCTTACCCATTTGTTGTGGTATGTTTCCCTCAAGCTCACTTTTCAGACACTATTTTACAGAATTGACGATTGCTTCGAACGCCTGCGGGTTGTTCATTGCGAGGTCGGCGAGAACCTTGCGGTTGAGACCGATGTTCTGTTTCGCGAGCTTGCCCATAAACTGGGAATAGGAGATGCCGTACTGACGGGCGGCCGCATTGATTCTCTGAATCCAGAGCGCGCGGAAATTACGCTTCTTGGCCTTGCGGTCACGGTAGGCGTAGGTGAGTCCTTTCTCGTAAGTGTTCTTAGCTACAGTCCAGACATTCTTTCTGGAGAGGAAATTACCGCGGGTTCTCTTGAGAATCTTCTTGCGGCGAGCCCTTGAGGCTACTGAATTTACTGATCTTGGCATAAATTGATCTTTTTCCGGAGGCAGTGACCGCCCTGCGGCGATGCTTTTCGACTGCGTTCCAAGTTAAACATAAAACTTACAGGACCAGAAGCTCTTTTACTCTCTTCACGTCATCCTTGTGGAGGATAGCGAAGTGGTCAAGATTTCTCTTGCGCTTCTTGGTCTTCTTGGTGAGGATGTGGCTGTGATAAGCGTGCTTCCTCTTGATTTTTCCCGATCCGGTAAGCGTGAAGCGCTTTTTGGCACCGGAGTTGGTCTTAAGCTTTGCCATTGTTTTAATGAATTAAACGTTAATATGTTCTCCGCACCCAGCGGATTACTTTTTCTTTACCGGGGCGATCATCATCGTCATCCTCTTCCCCTCAAGGGTAGGCATATTCTCCGCCCGGCCATATTCCTCAAGCTCGACGGCGAACCTCAAGAGCTGCTTCTCCCCCTGCTCGGCGAACATAATGGAACGTCCGCGGAAGAATATCGTCGCCTTGACCTTCGAGCCTTCCTCAAGGAACTCACGCGCGTGCTTGAGCTTGAACTGGAAATCGTGTTCGTCGGTGTTCGGACCGAAGCGGATCTCTTTGATGACAATCTTGGAGGCGTTCTGCTTCATCTCCTTGGCCTTCTTCCTCTGCTGGTAGAGGTACTTCTGGTAGTCAAGGATCTTGCAGACAGGCGGGTCGGCCTTTGCGCTGATCTCAACAAGATCGAGCTCAAGCTCGTCCGCCATCTTCAAGGCTTTGGAAATCGGGTAAATCCCCGGCTCCGCGATGTTGTCACCGACCAGACGGACCTGTGAGGCGGTGATCTCCTCGTTGATGTTCAGCTCATCGTCCGCCTTCTGACGGACGAACGGACGCGGGCCTCGTCCCCCTGCGGGTCTCGGTCCTGTGCTTGGTCTGAATGCGGTGGCCGGTTTAGGGCCTCCGTAGTGTGGTTTCGGCTTGTAAGGCATTCTGCTCTGTTTAAAACTCTCCTTATATAATAATAATGTTACACTTCATTTGCCGCAGACTCCCTCTAAGCCAGTTCCTTGGCCACTTCGGCCTTGAACCAGGTGATGAAGTCTTCGACCTTCATTGTGCCGGCGTCGGTCCCCTCTCTCCTCACGGAGACTGTGCCTTCCGCCACTTCCTTTTCACCGACGATGACCAGTACGGGCACTCTGAGCAGGGAAATCTCGCGGATTCTCTTTCCGAGAGTCTCGTTCCTGTCATCGACAGAAGTGCGAATATCGTAATTATTCAGCAAACCGCAAACTTTTTTTGCATATTCAGCGTATTTCTCGCTGACAGGAAGCACCTTGACCTGATCAGGACTGAGCCAGAGAGGAAGATGTCCGCCGGTGTGTTCAAGAAGCACGGCGGTGAATCTTTCGATTGAGCCGAACGGAGCCCGGTGGATCATGACCGGGCGCTTCTTGCCGCCGTCAGCGTCGGTATATTCAAGCTGGAATCTTTCCGGCAGGTTGTAGTCCACCTGGATGGTGCCGAGCTGCCACTTCCTTCCTATGGCGTCCTTGACCATAAAGTCGAGCTTAGGGCCGTAGAAGGCGGCCTCGCCATATTCGACCACAGTCTTGAGCCCCTTCTCGGCGGCGGCCTCGATGATGGCGCTCTCGGCCTTCTCCCAGTTCTCGTCGCTTCCGATGTACTTGGCCTTGTTGTTCGGGTCGCGCAAGGAGACCTGAGCCGTGTACTTGTCAAACTTGAAAATCCTGAACACATAGAGAATCAGGTCGATGACCTTCTCGAACTCGCCCTTGAGCTGGTCAGGGGTCACGAACATATGGGCGTCGTCCTGTGTGAAGGAACGCACCCTGGTGAGTCCGTGAAGCTCACCGCTCTGCTCGTAGCGATAGACAGTCCCGAACTCGGCCAGTCTCAAAGGAAGATCCTTGTAAGACCTTGGAGACGAACGGAATATCTCGCAGTGATGAGGACAGTTCATCGGTTTGAGCATATATTCCTCACCCTCCTGAGGGGTGTGGATAGGCTGGAAGGAATCCTTCCCGTACTTGGCGTAGTGGCCAGAGGTAACGTACAGGTCCTTGCTTCCGATGTGAGGGGTGACGACAGGCAGGTAGCCATATTCATTCTGCTTCTTGCGAAGGAATTTCTCAAGCTCGAATCTCATCACGGAGCCTCTCGGCAGCCACAGAGGCAGTCCGAGACCCACACGGGAAGAGAATGTGAAGAGTTCCATCTCCTTTCCGAGCTTGCGGTGGTCACGCTTCTTCGCCTCTTCAAGGAGGACTATATATTCATCAAGCAACGACTTCTTTGGGAAGGTGATTCCGTAGATTCGGGTAAGCTGCTCCCGCTTCTCGTCACCGCGCCAGTAGGCTCCTGCGATGGCGGTCAGCTTGACGGCCTTGATGACCGCGGTGTTGCGAAGGTGCGGCCCTCTACAGAGGTCGGTGAAATGGCCGTTGGTGTAGTAGGTGATGGTGCCGTCGGCAAGCTCGCTGATGAGCTCGCACTTGTACTTGTCGCCGGTCTGCTCGAAGTGCTTCAGGGCATCGGCCTTGGACACGTCCTGACGGACGAAGTCCTGCTTCTCGCGCGCCAGCTCAAGCATCCTCTTCTCGATCTTGGCGAAATCGGCGTCGGTGATCTGACGGCCGCCCAGATCCACATCGTAGTAGAAACCGTTCTCGATGGCCGGTCCGATGCCGAACTTCACGCCGGGGAATATGTCCTCGAGGGCCTCCGCCATCAGGTGTGATGAGGAGTGCCAGAAAACTTTCTTGCCTTCGTCGTCGTCCCACTTCAAAAGGACGATCGAACTGTCTTCCTCGATAGGGCGGTTGAGGTCACAGGTGACACCCTTGCCGACCGTCGTGTCTGTCGCCGGCTTCACCGCCACCGCCAGAACTTCCTCCGCAAGCCGCGGGCTGATGCCAGCTGCTATCTCATAACCTGTAACGCCTTTCTCGAAGGCCCTGACACTACCGTCAGGAAATGTAATGTTAATCATACAAAAACTAAAATAAATTGGTCTGACCAGTATTTACAGACCAAGTACTTGAACTTGGCCAGCCATATTATTAGCCAAGGTGCAAAGATACGAATTATTTTGCTAATTTTGCATAAATATTAAGAAGACAGAACGATGAAGAAAGAGTTTTCGTCCAGTGTTTCCTGGAACAGCGCCGCTTTGGCGGGGCTTGCTATGGGAGCGGCCACAATCATTCTCGATTACCTGCCGGTGCTGCCGTCGCTGCTCGGTGGCGGCGGAATGCTGGGCGACCTGGCCGCCGGTGCGCTCAAGGTCGTCAAGATCATAGCCTGCGTCTATCTTTTCCGGATTCTGATGCTGAGATTCTTCAACTCTGTCCAGACCGACTACGCAAAACTTCAGCGTTACGGTCTTAAGGTCGCATTGTTCTCTTCGATTCTTGTGTCCGGATTCTCTGTCCTGCAGATTCTGGTCATCAATCCGGATATGCTGAGCCAGACAATCCAGGCCGTTCAGAACACCTACCAGAACATTATGGACTCCAACACGGCGGCGGCGATGGAGAAGATGATCTCCAAACTCCCCGTGATAACATTCTTCTCGTCACTGATCCACTGCTACCTCTGGGGCTGGATCCTTTCGACAACCTTCGCCAGAAGGCTTTTCCCGGTCAACCCGTTCGGCGAGCGCGGTTCAGACGACGAGAGTAACAATCTTCAATAGCATTATGGAGTATTCAAAAGACCTTTCGATAATAGTTCCTCTCCTGAACGAGGAGGAGTCCCTTCCGGAGCTTCTGGCGTGGATCAGAAGCGTGATGAACGCCAACGGGTATGACTATGAAGTCATCTTCATCGACGACGGCAGCACCGACGGCTCGTGGGCGAAGATACGGGAACTTTCAGAAGGCGATGAAAGAATCAAAGGTATATCCTTCCGCCGCAACTACGGCAAGTCCGCCGCCCTCTACGAAGGTTTCGCCAAGGCCGAGGGGCGCGTGGTAGTCACAATGGACGCCGACCTTCAGGACTCTCCGGAGGAGATTCCGGAAATGTATAGGATGGTCACCCGGGAGGGCTACGATGTGGTCTCGGGCTGGAAGCAGCACCGTCAGGACAACAGGCTGACCAAGAACCTGCCTTCAAAGCTGTACAACGCCACCGCCCGTTGGATCACCGGAATCAAGCTCCACGATATGAACTGCGGCCTGAAGGCCTACGGGAACGAGGTCGTCAAGAACATCGAGGTCTATGGAGAGATGCACCGGTACATCCCCTATCTTGCGAAGAACGCCGGTTTCGACAAAATCACAGAGAAACCAGTCCACCACCAGAAAAGGAAGTACGGCAAGAGCAAGTTCGGTCTTGAGAGGTTCGTGAACGGATTCCTTGACCTGCTTTCGCTTTGGTTCCTCAGCACTTTCGGAAAGAAACCGATGCACTTTTTCGGTTTCTCCGGACTGCTGATGTTCCTGGTAGGTTTCATTATGACGGTCTGGGTGATTGTGGCGAAGCTCGTCCACCAGGCCCAGGGCGTCCATTTCAGAGCCGTCACCGACCAGCCTCTGTTCTACCTTGCCATCCTCGCCGTCATCATCGGCGTGATGCTCTTCCTTGCCGGTTTCATCTGCGAGATGATCTCCCGCACCTCCACAGAGCGCAACCGCTACAATGTCAAGGACCGGATCGAGTAGTCAAGCGACTTCGAAGTTGTTTTGATTTGTTTGTTTGAAGGCTTGAGAGTGAAAGACTTCAGTCTCGACCGCTTCTTCCAAGGAGGATGGCGGGTGCTATCTGACTGAAGAAGCGTGGAGAAAATGAACCTGCAATACCGATAGAGCCGACAATGGTCAAAAGTCATTGGGGAGAATAAGAAACTGTTTAAAAATGGTTTCCGCATTTTATTATGTGGGATTTTCGAGACA
>CAVCPY010000099.1:0-9960 GCA_963604245.1 Eggerthellaceae bacterium | reverse complement strand
AAAGCCTCGCGTCTCCCTCAGTTTATAGTCAGGTCAGGGGCACCTGAGTAGTTACCATAGCTTTATTGCGCAAAAAATTCGTAGCTTTGTCTTATGAAAAATTGGATTGAAAAAGCCAAGTCGCTCTTGCACGACAGTCTGCATCCGGTTCCCGCGGAACTGAATCCTCTGGACTGGAAAAGCGGATTGTCTCCTGATAATGAGAGGTTGGCGCAGCATATTTCGGCTTTTGCCAATTACAGCGGAGGCGGAGTGTTCGCTTTCGGTGTGAACAATGATGCCTCGTTGTCTTCTATAAGTCAGGAGAAAGCCGACACCATCATTACCAAGCTGGGGAATATAGCGAGCAACAGGCTGTATATTCCCATCCAGTTGGAACATTCCATAGAAGATGTTGAAGGAAACGCGATTCTTTTTGTGTATGTTCCCGAACAAATAGAAAAGCCCGTTTACCTCCGAGGCGGGACCATCTATGACAGCTATTACAGGTCAGCGGGGCAGACACGGAAAATGTCTAAGGCCCAGGTTCGCTCGATGATTGCCAAGTCACAAGGACTTTCATTTGAATTGATGACGGCCAAAGAGGGATTGTCTCCTCAGCAAGTGCTTTCCTTGTTGAACTTCAATAAGTTTCTGGAATTGTCCGGAAAGCCCTTGCCTCAAGATTTGACATCCATTGTCTCGTTGATGGCAGATTATCGCCTTTGTGAGGAAGATACTGGCGGCTGGAACATCACAAATATGGGGGCATTGCTCTTTGCCAACAAACTGTCCGATTTTCCCAACCTTGAATCCAAGGCTATAATCATCCGTAAATATGTAGGGAACAGCAATCTGGAATTGGACTTTGAGAAGAGGTGCGTCGCCGGTTATGCGGTAGAGTTGGAAGAATTGACTGACTTCATCTCCGACAACACTCCGAAACGGGAAATCATTGACGGCCCCATCCGCAAAACTGTGGCCTATTATCCCAAAGTGGCCATCAGGGAGCTGTTGGCGAATGCAATGGTTCATCAGCAGCTATTCGAAACCGGAATGGCAGTGACCGTTGAGATTTTCAGCGACAGGCTTGCCATAACCAACCCCGGTTCCTGCCTGAACGACATAACCCGTTTGATAGACTTGCCTCCGTATTCAAGGAATGAGAAACTGGCGGAAGCCCTGTTCCTGTTTGGAATATGCGAAAAGCGTGGCAGCGGACTGGACAGGACGGTTGCGGCACTTGAAAGGGATTGCTTGCCACCGGTCAAAATAACAAGTGGCGAAAACCACACGAAAGCGGTTATTTTCGCACCGAAGAAATGGTCTCAAATGTCCTTTGAAGAAAGGATACAGGCTTGCTACCAACACGCTTGCCTAATGTACGAACACAATCAGGTTTTGACCAACCAATCGCTGCGCACCCGTCTTGGCATGGAACGCCGTGCGACCGCCCAAGCATCACGAATCATAAACGACACCGTCCAAAGTGGTTTAATCAAACCTCAAAACGCCGAGAACGAGTCAAAGAAATTGGCCTCATACATTCCTTTTTACGGTTGACTTTATTTGATTCAAAAAATCCACTCAAGAGATAAATATCTGAAAATCAAGAGTTTTTTATTTGATTCAAAAAATCCATTCGACCAGGCAAGGCCACACGTTATCCCTGAATCACGTTGTCCACCGCTGTCCACCTGTCCACTCCGTACACTTGCGTCCACCCGTGCACCCACGTCCACCTCGTACACCGCCGTTCACCCCATGGACGGTGGACACCGAAAGAAATCCAAAGTCGGATATTTTCCACCTCTCCAACAAAAATTTTCTCTCATTGCCACCTCCTCCGAGATAGCGGCAGTTTCCTTTCCGTCATGCCCGGCCCACCCGGGCATCTATCATTTTGAGCGTCAGCGAAAAATCTACTTCACCCTCACAAAGTGTCGGTATTCAGATCCCCAGCCCCCGATAGTGTAGGTTGTTCCTTCCTTCTGCCATTCCATTTCCTTCGATGTCAGTTTCACAATCTTATAAGTGACGTTGCTATAGTCCGACATCTGCGGGTTAAGCGTGATAGTACCTTTGTTGATGAGGTCAATGGCGTAACTGCCGCTATAATCATGCGACCCGCCGCCGAGAGCATCATAAGCATGGAGCGAATACCCATTGCTACCGTCAAATGTATATGTCACTGAGCCGTCCATTGCAAAGACAGTCGGGTCATACTCCTCTGACCAAGTGCCCTCCAGCTTGTTCACGTCAATTTTCTCACACCCGCACAGCCCCGCCACCAGCGCGGCCGCGCAAAAAACAAATTTCAATACACGTTTCATCGTTTCTCGTTTTTTACATATTAAACTCAAAAATCTCGATTTTTTGCTCCAATCTTATTCTGTTTTTAGTCCCAAAAGGGCTGCTAATATATTCAAAAACGGCCATATTAGCAAGCGAAGGGCCTTTATACGATAGAAGCCGGACACATCGCTCGGCTCCGTCACAATCGGCTATTTGAACCTCCCTGTATCCACGGCCTCGCGCCTTTTCTCCGTATATCCTCCGAACTTCCAAGTAAGCGACACCCCAGCACGGCGATAGCCCGTGTAGCTGGTTTTTACATACTGCCCGCCATAATCTATGATAGGAGAAATCATCCCGGTCTGGAAGATGTCGGAGCAGAACACATTGATAAGCCCGCGTCCACCGGCAAAGCCCCAGCGCAAAGATGCATCCACATTCCCTGATGCTGGCAGGTCATAGTCACCTTGAATGGCCTTAGAACGAATCATTCCGTTCACAAGCAGTTTCAGATTATGCTTTTTTGACAAGGTGAAAGTATTGTTCATCATCAACATTCCGAAGAAGATGCTCCGATCGAAAGGAATATCATAGAAATCACTGTCCTTTTCCCTCTGCCATGCGCCGATGAGCTTGGTGCTGGCATTCCACCAATCACCCAAGTAGAAAGGAATCGTCACATTGATGCCGGCCTGCTGCATGAAATCCTCGTTCAGAGTGCGATAGGTCTGTACCAAGCGGTCTGGATTCTGATAAAGCAGCTGTATGAAATAGTCTTTGCCATGACTGAAATATGCCGTGAATACATATTTGCTCTTCAGTATATATGAAAGTGCTGCCTGATACTCCTTCTTTGGGCGGAGCGAAGGATTGCCCACAATCTCCGTATAGGCATTGGAATGTGTAGTCGTGCTCTGCAGCGACCAATAATCCGGGTAGCCCTTGTCTGAGGAAAGCCCCAGCTGGACAATATGGCCTGCGGCAGGAAGCCAGGTAAGATTGAGCGTAGGATATACTGACCAGTCATCCCAAGCGACATTCTTGAAATGCTCCACTGCCAGAGACCCATCCATCTGCCACTTCTCGGAAAAGGCCTTGCTGAATCCGGCATAAACATTCTGCGACTGCTCGCCCAGCAGTGAGCTGAAGCCTCCGTCTCCTGCAACATTGATTTTCTGCCCGGTAACAGGGTTATAGTACCATTGGAAGCTCTTGTCGCGGGCCCACTCCAAATCGACGCCATAATTGAGTTCCCAACCTTTGCCTAGGCTATGCTCCTGTCCGGCGAACACTTTCCAGCGGTCAATCGTCTGCCGGTCCTCCGTCCGGAAATACCAGTCCTCGCCCTCGAATATGCTCTTGAGCAGTTGGTTTGACGGCTTGTTATAGTGCGTATATTCCGCACCGACAGAAAGCCCGAATGGCGCCATGTAATCTGCACGGACGTTATGCAACTGCTTGTTTCTGTCTATCCTGGCGGTAGAGATTTCGGTCCCTGTCGTATTCAGGTCTGTACCTGACTTGCCGAAATTCCCGTTATATACAAGGCTGACCCTATGATTCTCTGCAAAGAAATAATCCGCACCCCAGCGAACCTGATGCGACTTGTCACGGGTGTCCACCAGCTCGTTTTGTGAAATATCGTGAATACTGCCATCATTGAGCCGATGCCGCGCATCCATTGTATTGTCATTGTGCGTTTGGTCATAATCAAAACTGTAAATCAAATCCGTCGAGAACTTCCCCTTGGTATAGAGCAGGGAACCCAGTCCCAGGGCGCTGCCGGCATACTCGTTCGCATACTTCCCGTAAATCTCGCCCTGCAGTTTGCCCCGGTCTTCGGCATCGTGATTCAGGACGATGTTGATGAGGGCGCCTCGCACCTGGTACTTCGCTGTGGCATTGGGAATCACCTCCGCCTTGGCAATCCGGCTCACCGGCGTCGAGCGCAGCAGTGCATTCACCTGGTCGGCCGACAGGGTAGATACCTTCCCGTCTATAACCACCGTCGCACCCCGACCGGCCACGGAAAAACCATTACCCTGCGGTATCACTCCCGGAAGTTTGCTGATAGCCTCAAAAGCATTATCTGCCGGAGTCTTTTCAAGGATGCGCGGCAAGTCATAGACCAACGCTCCTTTATCCACTTTTACTACAGGTCTTTCCGCCGTCACCATCGCAGAAGTCAGTTCAAGATACAAACTGTCAGCCGCCGCGATGGCGAGTGAATCCGGCTCCTGCGCCGCCACCCTGACGGCTGCGAGGACTATGCAAAACATCAAAATAACTTTTTTCATTATAGTAGTATTTGTCTTGGCCGTCCTTTTCGGCCCTTCTTTCACGCTGCAAAATTGCCCCGAATACTTGAGAAACTATGTTAAGGCAATGTTAAGAAGTGTTAAATAGTGTTAAAACGCCCTGCAAATGAATAAAATCGGCTAACTTTGCACCATGAAACGACCGTCCATACGCATCATTGTCCTGCTGGTCATCTCCCTGGCAACCCTCTTCGGCTACCAGATATACTGGCTGTTGGGGCTATACAAATCCCGCTACCAACAGGACGAGACACTCATCGCCACCTCCCTGCAAATGGCCGATTTCGCGGAAATCATGGAGCGGGTGAATGCGCTCCGTGCCGAGGGGGATCTCCATGGTAGTGTGTCCGTATCCACAGGATGGTCGAATGCCGGAGAGCAGACCAAGGTGCGGACGGACTCCGTTGTAGTGGATAACGACGGCACCCGCACCATCAAAGTGACTACCATAAAAACCGAGCAATCCGAGGGCTCCGTCAGTGCATCTGCATCCTCTTACGCGGTCAGCAGCACCGGAGAGATGTCTTCGGCCTTCCAAATAGGCCTCCATCAAGAAATGGACAACCTTTCCGACCCCAATCCCTCCGTGCTCGACAGCATTCTCATAGAACGACTTACTTCATACGATGTCAATGCTCCCCACCGCTTGCTGATGCTTTCCGGAGCTGACACCTTGGCGGCCATATCAACACAGGGGTATGCACCATCTTCACGAACAAAAGACTTTGACCTTTCATACGGAGAAGATGGTGAAGGCAAGATATACCGGCTCACCATGGAGCCGCTTACCTGGGCCATCATCCGGAAAATGGCCGGTGTCATCATCGCTTCGCTTATCCTATTCCTAATCCTCGCCTTCTCGTTCTGGTTCCTCATCCACACGATGCTCAAACAGAAGAGCCTTGAGGAGATGAAAAGCGACTTCACCAACAACATCACCCACGAACTCAAGACGCCTGTCGCCGTCGCTTACGCAGCCAACGACGCCTTGCTGAACTTCGATGCCGGCAATGACCCGGAAAAACGGCGCGAATATCTGGAAATCAGCCAGGACCAGCTAGAGAAGTTGGAAGGGATGATTGAGCAGATCCTCTCGATGAGCATGGAAAGCCGCAAAACCTTCGAGCTTAAACGAGAGACCATCGAACTGAAACCCCTTCTGGATAAGCTGGCCGAGCAGCACAGGCTCTCCGCAGGAAAACCTTGCGAAATCAATGTCAATGTCGGCAGCGGCCTGGTTCTCGATGCCGACCGCTTCCACCTCGGCAACATCATCAGCAACCTCATCGACAACGCCATCAAATACTCCGGCGATTCAGTCCGCATCGACATTTCGGCAAAGGCCACGGATGACGGGACCGAAATCCGTGTACGGGACAACGGCATCGGCATATCCCAGGACAAGCAGAAGCACATCTTCGACAAGTTCTACCGCATACCCACCGGCAATATCCACGATGTCAAGGGCTACGGCCTCGGCCTCTACTATGCCAAAACGATGATGGAAAAACACGGCGGCACCATCACAGTTTCCAGCGCCCCCGGCAAGGGCAGCACATTTACCTTGTACTTCTAAATCTATGGCCTCTATAAAAATTCTTCTCGTCGAAGACGAAAAAACCTTGGTCCAGATTGTCAGTGAAACCCTCCGAGGCAAAGGGTTCACGGTAGAAACCGCCTACGACGGAGCCGAAGGCCTCAAACGATTCTTTGAAGTCCGGCCCGACGTCCTTATTGCCGATGTGATGATGCCCCGGCTGGACGGCTTCGAGATGGTGCGACGCATCCGCAAGACCGACGACCACACCCCGGTCCTCTTCCTCACCGCCAAATCCACCCCGGACGATGTGGTTATCGGCTTCGAACTCGGAGCCAACGACTACCTCAAAAAGCCCTTCGCCATTCAGGAACTCATTGTCCGCATCAAAGCCCTCATGGGCAAAGCCTATATGACCGAAAGGCCAGAAGCGGAACAAAACGAATACGCCATAGGAGACTACCTCTTCACACCAGCTTCGCAGACCCTTGAATATCTGCCGAAAAGCGAAACCGCCAGCCTTTCCCACCGCGAAGCCGAAATCCTCCGTCGCCTCTGTCGCGCCCACGGCGAAGTGGTTCCCATGCAGAACCTCCTTCTCGACCTCTGGGGAGACGACGACTTCTTCAACGCCCGCAGCTTCCAAGTATTCATCACCCGCCTCCGGCACCACCTCGCCGCCGACCCCCGCGTCCGCATCATCAACGTCCGTGGCTCCGGCTACAAGTTGATGGCGGAATAGCAGTTAAGACAGCCTTGTTATGAATATATGGTCGGTTGCGGTCGTCAGCGTCCGCAAGCGACCACCGACCACCTTGCCGGTTGTATAAGTCCCCTCCTTGTGGACGGAGCCGCTTCGGAAGGGACAACGGCCGCTGGCGCGGCCGGATGGACAAAAAGGTGTCGCTCGGCAGTCCGGCGGAGCCGTCCAGCCCAGCGACGCTGCTCCTGCGGACATCGCTGAGAGACTTGAGAGATTGCCGGCGCAATCTCTGATGCGCCTAACGCAACTCTCCAGACTCTCGGTCGCTCCGTCCGGATATAAAAGGGAAAGCGGTTGCGAGACAGAGCCGGGCAAAGCCCGACTCAGACTCGCCCTATATCCCCCGCAATCCCCCAAGGGAGGGTAACGGACGGGCTGTGTCCTACCTCCGAAAGACCGTAAGTGCCTGTATCCGCGAACATTAACATAATCCCATCGGGATTGTGTAACTCCTCGCATCAAGGAAGTACCACCGCAAAACCGGCATCAATTTTCAAGGGTCGGGAACCCGCCGCGGGCGTTGTACCGGCTGCGGGTTAACACAATCCGGATTAAAACAGGAACCTGGGATAAATCGGAACCTCGTCGCGATATCGCCAATCTGTGGCGTTGAGGCATCGATTGCGGTTCCTATTTCTTTCTCCAGATTGTCCTATCTTATGGGCATGACCGGACGGCGGCAGCCGTCCATAACACCCATAACATCATGTACACAGACAAGATCAACCCGGACCATCCGGAAGGGAGACTGCTCGTCTCCGACAGGGGCTTTCAACTGAAAGACCCCTCACTGCCGACCTCCCCGGCGCCGCTGGGGGAAAAGGCGGCGTCCATGTTCAGGCACATGGGGAGCTTCGCATGCTTCACGGAGGCCAATGTCAGGCGCTTCATGGAGTGGCTGCGGGACGAGAGGGGCGCGGCCCCGCAGACCTGCAATCTCCGGCTGTGCCAGCTCAGGGCCTTCCTCAAACACGCATCGAAAGACCCCTCGGTGACTCCGCACTACCTGTCGCTGTGCCGAATCGGGAGCCTCGTCGCCGAGAACAGGACAAAGGCCGTGGAACCGCTCTCCAAGCCGGCGATAGCCGCGTTGATGAAAGCCCCGGGGACGCGCACGGGGACAGGGCTGCGGTACACGTTGCTCATCGCGATGCTCTACACGATGGCCCTCCGTGTCGACGAGGCCCTCTCCATCAGGATAAGGGACCTCAAGCTGGACGCGGGCAAGCCCTACGTCACCGTGGTCGGCAAGGGGCGCAAGTCGAGGACGGCCTACTTCATGAAGGCCACGCTGAGGACATTGAGGAGGTACATCGCCGTTGAGCACGGCGCAAGCCCCAACCCCGAGGCCTTCCTCTTCTACGCCAGGACCGGCGGCGTCTTCAGCAAGGCGTCCGCCCGCGGGGTCAACAAGCAGCTCTCCGTGTATGCGGCAAGGGCCAGGGAATCATGCCCGGAAGTCCCGGAGCGGGTGCACTCGCACCAGTTCCGCCACTCCATGGCCACGCACCTGCTGGAGGACGGCAT
The DNA here is from genome assembly GCA_963604245.1 of Eggerthellaceae bacterium. Taxonomy (GTDB): domain Bacteria; phylum Bacteroidota; class Bacteroidia; order Bacteroidales; family UBA932; genus Cryptobacteroides. The sequence continues at coordinate 1,541 of CAVCPY010000099.1, read as the reverse complement.
GAACGTCTTCCAGATAAGCAGGATGCTCGGCCACGAGAGCGTCGAGACGACGATGGTCTACCTGGGAGTCACCGTCTCCATGACGGACAAGGCAATACAACAAATCGAGTCCACGGCCGCCCGGAACGTAAAGCCGGTATGGAAGAAGGACATCCGGAAACTCCAGGATCTGTTCTGAAAGAAATCGGAACTTATGGCGATGGCAACACCCTGTCACACAAATGCTTCCGCTATAAGTTCCGATAAATCCCTGGCTCCTGTTTTAATCTAAATCGGAACGTTCCGATTTAGATTATGTTAAGTTGGTTCCGTAAGTGAGTTGCGAGCCTCAGTGCTTCGAACTCCCGGGCGAGGCGGCGGCGGACAGGAGTTACGGTCTGAGGGGAGGGGACCACCCCTCCCCTCAGACCGTAACTCCGGACTTTGCGTGTCCGCAAAGTCCAGCACCGAACAGCGTCAGTGATATGCGACCGTCATCACCCGCCGTCAGCGTCATCGGTACGCGAGCAAGTCCGCCGCCTTATGCGCCACAGGCGCAGGTCGGCCCGTCATCAAAAGCTAGCTGTCGGTCCTCGGTGTCCATCGCAGGGCGCTGGTCGCATGGAGGGAGGTTCCCCACCAGACGCAGAAGGTCTGGAACGAGCTGGCCAGGGACGTGGAGCCGCACCGGCCGCCCTTCGACCACAAGGCCTATATCTCCGGCCAGAACCTTTTCGTATCGGCCTATCACTGATTTGCAACGCTGGGGAGGGAGCACCTTCCTCAGCCGCAGCCCTTCGTGAAGTTTTCGCCGTTTTCGGCTTCCCTGGGCGATGCTGTCAAGATTGACGGCAGCCTTGTAATCCCCGCCCGCGTGGAGATGGGCGTCTGTCCTGATGCTTCCCGGTACCGGCTCATCACGAAGATACAGCTCACGGCCCCGGGGCGCTGCCGCCATACGGGGCTTCTCAGGAACTACCTTGCAGAGGGTGACTGCTCCGCAGGCGTGGTGTCGGTGGTGATTCCCGGCTATGCCGGTGTCTGGGGATATGAATTGGAGGAGTACCAGGTATATGCCCGGTTCCTCCTCCTTGATTCCGTCACCGGCTACAGGAGCCAGTGACACGACTATTCTACTTTGACCCGAGCTACGGAAGGCTCGTCCACAGCTCAAGCGTAGCTGGGAGGTTGACCTTGTTCCCGGTATACATCAGATAATTGCAATCCTTCCAGTTATAAACCGTCTGGCGACTCACGCCCAGCCATGCGGCAAATTCCGAATGGTTGCAGGTCTCGTGGCCCTCGGCCATCTTCTTCAGCCGCTCAAGGAGTGCGTGATAATCCTTGATTTTGAGCGCAGCCTCATCCAGGAGCGTCCGGACGTCAATCCTCTCGTTCCCCGCCTCCTTGAACATAGTGAGCAGTTCCAGTGCCTTGTTCACGTCCACCTGCTGCCGCAGGGTTATGATATCGCTTCGTGTGAACATAGAGCCGTCAGATTATCTCTCCAGCCCAAAGGGCCTTGAAGAAGTCGGTAACATAGTAGAGGTCGACATCGCCGC
>CAVCPY010000098.1:0-2846 GCA_963604245.1 Eggerthellaceae bacterium | reverse complement strand
GAACGTGAGATAAGGCACTTTGTCACAGGTACTTTGTTACTTGCGAAAGTTGAAGAAGTAAGATGAGAGGATCCTCTGTCATATTCATCGGCCTTTTCCTTTGGCTGTCGCCGGCGTTCCTTTGCGCCGGGCAGATTGACTCAACCCGTCTGGCTGCTTTGGACGTGCGGCTGGAGAATTATTTCCGCACGCTTGAGCCAGAGAGGATCGAGGTGAAGAACAGGGAATGTGACCTGCTTATAGAATCCGCCAAGGATTCGCTTCTTCGCCGCCACATCGCCCTTAAGATTTACGACCACTATCTTGAGTCTCCAGTGATGGGGGATGAGGCGGTGGCTATCCATCTGACGGACAAGTGGTTTGCTCCCGGACTGATCGATATGGGCGGGGATGGGGTGCTGCTGGACGCCAGGGTCTATGCCGACTTCAACCGGCAGTCGCTGCTGGGGATGCAGGCTCCGTCCGCCGTCTTGGAGACTCCTGGTGGAGAGAAGGTGGAGGTGGGCGGCTCCGCAGCTCGTTACCGGGTGCTGTTCTTCTATGACACCGAATGTTCAAAGTGCAAGTTGGAGACAGTCCTTTTGCGCGCTAAGCTGAACTCTAAAAACTGGCCGATAGACGTTTATGCAATCTACACGGGTCACGATGCCCTGAGCTGGAAGGAGTGGAGGGAGACGAAGTTCGCTGTCCGAGCCCCGAAGACATCAGTTCTCCATCTCTGGGATCCGGAGGTCGGGTCAGACTACCAGATTAAGTACGGTGTGATCCAGACTCCGAGAATGTTCCTGCTGGACCGTTCCGGGGTCATCATCGGCAGGGGAATGGACACCCGGGCTTTGGAGCTGCTCCTCGGACTTGTCTTGTCCGACGCTCCCTATGAGTATGGCAGTGTCTCCTCCTCCGCCTTGATGGACAATCTGTTCGCATCCTATGAAGAGCCTGTCTCGGAGCCGATGCCGCCTACGCCGGGCGAGCGGCTTTCTTCCGGTAGGCGTAACAGGCTCTCCGGACGGCGGACCTGGACATCGAACCTGTCGGAGCGGCCGGACACGACAAGGATCCTGTCGATGGCCAAAGCCCTGGAGGAACGCACCCTGACCAAGGGCGACACTGCATTCTTCAAGCACCTCGAAGGCGACCTCCTTTACTGGCTCACCTCTCGCCGCGATGAACTCAGTAAGGAAGGTGCCATCCCTTTCATCAATGAATATATCCTCTCCCGTCCCGGAATCTGGAACACGCAAGACGACACCCTCAAGGTCGTAGGCCTCGCCCGAATGATGAAAGACCTGCTGTCCCGTACCCCGGTCGGCTCAAGGCTGCCGAAAGCCAAGGCCCTTGTGCCGGAGTCCCCTCGTGCCGACTCAGGGCTGCCGAAAGCCGAGGACCTTGTGCCGGAGTCCCCACGTGCCGACTCAGGGCTGCCGAAAGCCGAGGACCTTGTGCCGGAGTCCCCTCGTGCCGACTCAGGGCTGCCGAAAGCCGAGGACCTTGTGCCGGAGTCCCCTCGTGCCGGCGGCCAGTCGTATGGCCCGGCTCAAGAAATCTGTTCACAAAAACCGAAGGATGCCGCCGAGCCTATTTCAGGGATTGTTTCGGCCGGGACGAGTGCTTTTTCCCTTCGCGGATGGAAGAAAAATTGGGACCGTCTGCGCAGAAAAGGCGGCTTCATAGTCTTCCACACGGAAGGCTGCCCTGTCTGCAAGGCTGAAATCGCCGCCGCCGATTCTCTTGGCTTAAGGACGTTGGATGTGAATGTGGATGAGGTTGCGGCCTCCGCTCCCGGTCTTGCCAAGGCCCTCCTCGACACCTTCGACCTCTCATCTATGCCGTTCATTCTTGATGTTGACCGTCACGGTGTCATCCGCCGCCGCTACATCTCGTTCCTCCCCGGCCTCTGATCTTGCCGAAACATATCCGCTCTGAGCCTTCCGAAGCGCTGTCGCCAAGTCCTCCGACGCTCTGTCCGCTGGACTTTCCGAGGTGCTGTCGCCAAGTCCTCCGGCGCGTGTCCGCAGGACTTTCCGAGGCGCTGTCGCCGAGTCCTCCGGCGCGTGTCCGCTCTGAATCCGCAGAAGCGATAGGACGTGTGACTGTCTGGTGTATCTGCATACCGGACACAAAAATGCCAGGTTTTATATTCATCGATTGTGACGTGGAGGGTAAAATGTTCTTAATCAATGCTTTGGCTATACTTCCTACTGCTTGATTCGGGTGAAGGGACATACGCTTAACGTGTTGACAATATTAAAGTTATCCTCCACGCCATTCGTTCAGTCCTCCGGCGCTCTGTCCGCAGGACTTTCCGAGGCGCAGTCGCCGAGTCCTCCGGCGCGTGTCCGCTCTGAATCCGCAGAAGCGATAGGACGTGTGACTGTCTGGTGTATCTGCATACCGGACACAAAAATGCCAGGTTTTATATTCATCGATTGTGACGTGGAGGGTAAAATGTTCTTAATCAATGCTTTGGCTATACTTCCTACTGCTTGATTCGGGTGAAGGGACATACGCTTAACGTGTTGACAATATTAAAGTTATCCTCCACGCCATTCGCCGAGTCCTCCATCCTGCTGATCTCCCCCGCCGCTCGTCGGTCTCCGCCTCCTTGCTTGAAAGTTTGCCATTCCGGTTCAGAATGCTTATCTTGGAAACGTGAAGACAACGAACTGCTTCAGATTGGGTCCTGTTTTTAAAAGCGGACACCTTTTTGAAGATGGGACTCAGCGGAGCGGAAAGGCCGGTGGGAAAAGGTTGATGACCTTAAGAAGCTGTTTGAAAATGGATCCCGCTTTTAGAAGCTGTTTAAAAATGGTTCCCGCATTTTATTATGCGGAATTTTCGAGACA
>CAVCPY010000097.1:0-6288 GCA_963604245.1 Eggerthellaceae bacterium | reverse complement strand
GCGTAGCAGTAGCTACGTGACCGATGACAAAGATGAAAATGGCCGGAAAGGCCGCGTAAGAAAAAAGAGGAATTATTTTTAAACAGCTTCTAAAGGAATATTATTATGTTCACATTTGGCTACAAAACTTCCATCAGCGGCATCCTCCGGGCGCTGGCTGCCATCGGCATAGGTCTGGTGATGATTTTTGACAACGAAGCTTCGGTGACCGTGGTGAAGGTCATCGCCGCTTTTCTGTTGGCCTCCGGGCTTGTGTCTTTGGTTTACGGCTTCATCCGCAACAAGAAAGACGGAGTCCTCCCGCTGATGGCTGTGAATGCGGTTGTGGATTTGATTCTGGGACTGTTGCTTTTCCTGAATCCTGTCTGGGTGGCCGGCTTCATCGTCACGCTGATAGGAATCCTGCTGATTCTTTTCGGCGGCATTCAGTTGTTCGCCTTGGCCGGAACACTGTCCCTGCTCGGGGCCGGCTTCTCCACATTGATTCTCTCAATCTGTGCGGTGATAGGAGGTGCGTTTCTGTTATTCAATCCGTTCGGAGAGAGGATAATGAGCATCTGCGCAGGGAGTTTCCTGCTTCTGTACGGAGTTTCGGAACTGATTTCCTCTTGGAGAATCCGCAAGGCCAGGGAGGCGTATGAAATCCGTTTCAGCACGCCGGATGAGCCTAGGCCTGACCGGAATGGAATCGAGACATCCGATCTGGATGACGTCAAAGAGGTGAACTACACAAAAGTGGACGAGTAGGATGATTCCCCGGGAGACGGTGCAGAAGATTCTTGACACAGCCCGTGTCGAGGAGGTGATAGGCGACTTCGTGACTTTGAAAAAGCGCGGGGCCGACCTTTGGGCCTGCTGTCCGTTCCACGGAGAGAAGACACCGTCTTTCCACGTCATCCCCGCCAAGGGACAGTACTATTGTTTCGGCTGTCACAAGGGCGGTTCCGCTGTCGGGTTCATTATGGACTATGAGCATCTGTCTTATGTGGAGGCGTTGCGGTATCTTGCCGGAAAATACAACATAGAAATAGTCGAAAAGGAAGAATCGGCGGAAGACATTGCGTCCAGGCGGCGGAACGAAAGCCTCCTGCTTGTCTCTGAATATGCCGGCAAATTCTTTAAGGAGCAGCTGCGCACCGGCGAGGGACGGACTGTGGGGCTTGAATATTTCCATTCCAGAGGACTGGAGGACTCCACCATCGAGAAATATGGCCTTGGCTGGGCTCCGTCAAACCGTCACGCTTTCACAGATGCGGCGAAGGCGGCCGGGTACAAGGATGAATATCTCCTTGAGACGGGTCTGTGTGCGGCTTTCGACTCGGGCAAAAGCCTTCAGGACAGGTTTTTTGAGCGCGTGGTGTTCCCGATCCATTCTGTGAGCGGAAGGGTCATCGCGTTCGGGGCCAGGACATTGAAGTCAAAGGTGGACGGAAAGCCTTACGCCAAGTACGTCAACTCAAAGGAGTCCGACATTTACGTCAAGAACAAGTCCCTTTACGGCATCTGGTTCGCGAAGAACGAGATGGCGCGCAAGGACAAATGCTATCTGGTCGAAGGCTATCTGGACGTTCTGTCGATGCACCAGCTCGGAATCACCAACGTGGTGGCTTCAAGCGGCACGGCCTTGACGGAAGGCCAGATAGATCTCATCAAGAGATTCACGCAGAATGTGACGATTATGTACGATGGGGATTCCGCCGGCGTCCACGCCGCTCTCCGCGGTATAGATATGTTTCTGCGTGAGGGTATGAATGTGAAGGTAGTGCTGATTCCGGACGGAGATGATCCGGATTCATATTCCAGAAAGCATACTCTTGCGGAGGTCGAGGAGTTTCTTGCCGGGGCGGAGATGGATTTTGTGGATTTCAAGTCTTCGCTGCTGTTGAAGGGCGCCGAAAGGGATCCGCTTCGGCGAGCGGAGGCGATCAACGACATCGCTGACACTGTGGCCGACATTCCGGATGCAGTGAAGCGCTCTGTCTATGTGGATTTCCTGAGTGACAAGTTCGAGATTCGCCGGGACATTCTGGACGAGAGGATCGGCTCGACCCGCTCCAAAAGGCTTATTGAAGAGAAGAGGGCGGCTGACCGTGAGCGAGAAAGGAGACGGAATATGGAGGCTTCGGCCGCCTCGGCAGGTTCGGCGGCCGATGGAACGGCATCCGCGGGACCTGCGGACGGAGATCAGAATGCAGAGCCTGCCGAAGCCACTGCGGCCACGGTTCAGCGCACCGGCCTCGATGCCCTTATCGACAACCGCATAATGGCCACCGCAGAGCGCGATCTTCTGAACTTCATCCTCACCTATGGGACCACGAAGCTGGAGTTCCAGAGCGATTCGGATTTCTATTCCGGTTCGGACGAGGAAGCGCTGACCGTCTTTGATTTCATCTCTCAGGCTTTGGAAGGAGACAATTCCCGGTTCGCCAATTCAGTCTTCAGAAAAGCTTACGAAGCATATTCAAAAGACTATTATGAGGGTTATTCGCAGGAAGAGATCGTGAAGCGTCTGTTGGATGGGGAGGACAGGGATCTGGCCTATGTGGCGGCACAGCTTTCGACCGACGAGAAGTATGACTTGTCAATCTCCAGACTGCGCAGCTCGATGATGTCCAAGGGGTCGTGGCTGACAATGTACGTGCCTAAGGCGATTCTGGTCTTCCAGCAATGTCGGCTGGAGAATCGGGAAAATGAACTCAAGGATGATTTAGGGAAAGCGCAGGCGACGTCTGACTATGACAGGATTCTGGAGATAATGCAAGGTATCCGGAAGGTGCAGAAAGCGCTTAAAATGGTGAAAGTCAGATTGGGAAGAGAAAAATAACATTTATGGATATGGAAAAGAAATTCAAGAGAACGCTTGTGACCTGTGCGTTGCCTTATGCCAACGGGCCGGTCCACATCGGCCATCTGGCCGGGGTATATGTGCCGGCGGACATCTATGTCAGGTACTTAAGGATGCGTGGTGAGGATGTGCTTTATGTCTGCGGAAGCGATGAGCACGGAGTCCCGATCACGATCAAGGCTCGTAAGGAGGGCTGTACCCCTCAGGATATCGTGGACCGCTACCACAAGATCATCAAGGATTCGTTCACGGGTCTGGGAATCAACTTCGACATCTATGGCCGTACATCCTCTGCGGTTCACGAGAAGAATGCTTCCGAATTTTTCCGCAAGTTGTACGATGAAGGAAAGTTCATCACAAAGGAGTCCGAGCAGTACTATGATCCGGAGGCTAAACAGTTTCTTGCAGACCGCTACATCGTGGGGACCTGCCCGAAGTGCGGAGCGGAGGGCGCTTACGGTGACCAGTGCGAGAAGTGCGGGAGCACGTTGAGCCCGGAGGAACTCATCAACCCTAAGTCCAAACTCAGCGGGGCTGAACCGGTCAAGAAGAAGACCACGCATTGGTATCTCCCTCTCGATCAATACGAGCCGTGGCTTCGTGATTGGATTCTCGAACAGCACAAAGAGTGGCGTAGCACTGTCTATGGCCAGTGCAAGAGCTGGATTGACGGCGGTCTTCAGCCTCGTGCCGTGAGCCGTGACCTTGACTGGGGCGTGCCGGTTCCTGTAGAGGGAGCCGAGGGTAAGGTTCTTTATGTCTGGTTCGACGCCCCGATCGGGTATATTTCCAACACTCAGGAACTTCTGCCGCAGTCTTGGGAGAAGTGGTGGAAGAGCGGTGACACACGCCTTGTGCATTTCATAGGCAAGGACAACATCGTGTTCCACTGCATCGTGTTCCCTTCGATGCTCAAGGCCTACGGCGATGGCTACATCCTTCCGGACAATGTGCCGGCCAACGAGTTCCTGAACCTTGAGGGTGACAAAATATCCACGTCCCGCAACTGGGCTGTCTGGACCCACGAATATCTTGAGCAGTTCCCGGGCAAACAGGATGTGATGAGGTACGTCCTCACGGCGAACGCTCCAGAGACCAAGGACAATGACTTCAGCTGGAAGGATTTCCAGACACGCAACAACAGTGAGCTTGTCGCTATATTCGGAAATTTCGTGAACCGCGCCGTCGTGCTGACCCACAAATATTTCGAGGGAAAGGTCCCCGTTTGCGGCGAACTTCAGGATGTTGACAGGGCTGCTCTTGCGGAGATTCCTGCGCTCAAGGCCTCGCTTGAGAAGAACCTCGACGGATTCCATTTCCGCGAGGCTCTGAAGGATGCGATGTCGATTGCCCGTGTGGGCAACAAGTACATTTCCGACACGGAGCCTTGGAAGGTGGCCAAGTCAGATATGGAGCGTTGCGCCACGATTCTGAATGTCAGCCTCCAGATCTGCGCCGACCTTGCGATTGCTTTCGAGCCTTTCACTCCGTTCGCCGCCGAAAAACTCCGCAAGATGCTTGGGGTCTGCCTTTGCGCCGGCATCGATCACCGTAAGGGTGAGCAGGAGACTGTCAACACCTATGCGCCTGGCGAGGGGGAGGCTCTTCACACGGTCTCAGCTTCGGGTGTCGAGGCGCAGCCGAACTGTTCCGGAGCCGGAAAATGCGTATGCCTCGGTTGGGATGTTCTTGGAAATGAGAATATCCTTCCTGCCGGACACGGAATCGGTGCCGCCGAGTTGCTGTTCGCCAAGATCGAGGACGATGCGATCAACGCACAACTTGCCCGCCTTGACGCCATCCGAGCCGAGAGAGAGGCTGCCGAAAAGGCCGAGGCTGCGAAGAAGGTTGCTCCTCAGAAAGACGAGTGTACTTTCGACGACTTTGAGAAAATGGACATCCGTACAGCTACCGTGCTTGCTGCCGAGCGTGTGCCTAAGACGGACAAGCTCCTGAAACTCAGCATTGACACCGGCATCGACAAAAGGACTATAGTGTCCGGTATAGCTGAATATTATTCTCCGGAGGAGATGGTGGACAGGCAGATCTGTATTCTCGCCAACCTCAAGCCGAGGACAATCCGCGGCATCGAGTCCCGTGGAATGATTCTTATGGCGAAGCAGGGTGATGGCAAGATGAGGTTCATCACTCCGGCGGAGGCGCTTAACAACGGTGCCGTCGTCGGTTAGCGGGTGTTGTAAACAATTGAATATAGTCACATAATATTATGAGAAGAATCATTGCTTCAATGGCTGTGGCTGCTTTAGTCACCGGCTGCGTACAGAGTCCGACTCTCACAAAGTCCGGACTTGATCCAAAGGATTTCGATGCTGAACGCGGCGGAGCCAAGACCGCTCTCTACACTCTTACCAACAAGTCGGGGATGGAGGTCTGCATCACCAATTTCGGCGGCAGGATCGTGTCCGTGACAGTTCCTGACAGGAACGGTGACTACAAGGATGTCGTTCTTGGCTTCGACAAGGTCTCGGACTATTTCCCTGAGAACAACCAGACGGACTTCGGCGCCACAATCGGACGTTACGCCAACCGCATACACGATGGAAGATTTACATTGGACGGGATTGAGTATCAGCTGCCTCAAAACAATTACGGACATTGTCTGCACGGCGGCCCTGACGGATGGCAGTATAAGGTCTTCAATGTTCTGGAGGCTGACGCTACGCACGTTAAGTTGGAACTGGTTTCTCCTGACGGGGACGCTGACTTCCCTGGCAAGGTGACCGCTGACGTGACCTTCACGCTCACCGAGGACAACGCCATCGACATCAGGTACTCCGCCACTACGGACGCTCCGACGATCATCAATATGACCAACCACTCGTACTTCAATTTGTCCGGGGATCCGGCGAATCATCAGGTCACGGCTGATTCTTTGTACATCAACGCATCCAACTATACTCCTGTGGACTCGACATTTATGACTACCGGCGAGATCGCCTCCGTAGAGGGCACTCCGTTCGATTTCAGGAAGATGAAACTTATCGGTGACGACATTGACTCGGACAACGAGCAGGTCCGCAACGGCCACGGTTTCGACCACAACTGGGTTCTTGACACCAAGGGTGATGACACAGTCCTGGCCGCCGAGGTTTACTGCCCTGAGACCGGAATCGTTCTGAAGGAATACACCGACGAGCCAGGCGTACAGGTCTATGCCGGCAACTTCCTTGACGGCACCGTCACCGGCAAGAAAGGCGTCGTCTATGGCCACCGCACCGCCATCTGCCTAGAGTCCCAGAAATATCCTGACACCCCGAACAAGCCGGAATGGCCGTCAGCGGTTCTCCGTCCGGGCGAGACCTACACCAGCCACTGCGTCTTCGCTTTCAGCGTGAGATAGTGGCTTTCCGAACCTTGGCTGGGGCTGACTAAGAAGCTGTTTAAAAATGGTTCCCGCATTTTATTATGCGGAATTTTCGAGA
>CAVCPY010000096.1:0-3073 GCA_963604245.1 Eggerthellaceae bacterium | reverse complement strand
TTAGAAGCTGTTTAAATTTTGTTAGCGAAAAGATTTATGAGGATAGTTTGAGCTATTTTTGCGTCCTGACAAAGGAGCATAGCGGTGGCTATGTGACTGCGAAAGGGCGGAAAAAGAGCCAAAATAGACCATATAGATTGAAGCTGATAAAATTTAAACAGATTCTTAAACAGCTTCTTAGTGATTCCTTACACCTGGCGCCATACCGGGTTACTGTCCGAATCGTCCATCACATATCGTAGGCCTTGACATCGACGGATTGTGTCTGGCGGAACTTTCCGAACCTCCAGTACACGCGGAACATATAGCTTCTGCCGACCCTTTCCGTGTAGTTGTGCTGTACAAAGTTGTCGTACCTGATAATGCTTCTTTTCAGCCCTCCTTTGTGAAGAACATCGGAGGCCGAGATTGATACCCCCACGTGCGGACGCTTGAAGTACCTTGAGAGAAAGATTTCTCCTCTTGGCTCCAAGATGAGGCCGGATGTCTGAACCGATGCCAGTGAAGGTATGACCTGAAGGGTTCCGTTCAGTTCAAACCATTTCGGATTCCAACTGACAGAGGTGAGTACAGAAGGTGAACTGAAAGTGTTCTTTCTGCCTGAAGGCAGTGTGATGGCCGTCCTCCGGTATGATGCGATGATGTTTATGCCCATTCTTTCACAAGGTGTCAAATTGAACATAGCCTTTACCTCGAAACTCTCTGAACTTCCGATGTTGCAGAATGTGCTGGTGGCCACTCCGCTTTCATCCGCCATCACTATTCTGGAAATCAAGTCAGCAGTGTTTGAGTACGAGGTGGAGACAGACAGGCTACGAATCCATTTCAAAGCCGGATTCAACATATAGTTTAAGGAGTACAAGTCCGTCCTCTCGCCTTTCAGGTTCGGATTACCTGTCCGTATGTTGTAGGGGTTGGTCCGGTCTTCGTAGGGATTGAGCTGATTGACGCCGGGCCTACGTACATTTCTGGCGTAGGATAATCCTATACCACTTCGTTTCATACGCCAATTGAGACCACATACGGGGTTTATGTTGAAAGTGCTGTAATCGAGCGGAGATGTGGTTGAACCGTTGAGATAATCCCCGGAGTTTGAGAGGTACTCGTTGTTGAATGAGAACATAAAGCCCAGCTTTTTGTTGAAGGCTTCTCCCAAGGCTGCCACATTGGCAAAGAAGACTTGCTGGTGGTAGTCCAGACCCTCGATATTCATTGGGGAAGAGGAATTGTTCTTATAGAACCGGTTGTAGTAGCCTCCATCCGTCTTGATGGATGACGTGATGAGACGGCTCGTAAGCAAGTTCCTCAATTCGAGCGATGCTTTCGCCCTATGCTCTTTCATTCCGGAAGATGAAAGCAATGAATATTTCTCATAGCTCTCGTCTGATTCCCGCCAGGAATCTTTGTAGGCGTATTCAACGCCCCATTGATTCTTTTTCCTGCCCCTGATGACTCCGGTCGATGGCCCGAAATACCCGATCAGACGTATGGCACCGTTAAACCTGAACGGAGACTTGGATGAACCTGTAACTGTCGTCAGGTCTTTGTCCTTCTCTGTACCTGCCCTGTCGTAGGTGACGGTTCCGGATTCGCTAAATGATGTGGCAGCGCCGCAGGAGGTGTTCAACGAGGCATTGAACCGGATGCTTTCATTCGCAAAAGTTCTGAAGAAGTTCGACTTGATGTTATGGGTGTGGGATTTGTCCCAATGGGATTTGCTGCTTTCTATCCTGCCTACCTGACTGGCCGGGTCGGCCATTTCCCTGACACTTTCGTCCTTGAGCTCCGGAGCTCTGTCGTAGGAGTAGTCATAGCCCAGTCCGATGCCGACCAACGGGGTGTTGACCACTATGTCGGCCGATGGGGTATGCTTGTTTTTCGTGGTGGAAGTCATCTCAAGGCTTGAGGCGAATCCGTACGGGAGAGCCTTGGCCAGGGAGATGAGCAGGATTGGTTTGTCGTTGTTGTACTCGATGTCTCCAGGCAGCACGACTTCCACCTGTTTCATATGGTCGGCCTTGATGAATTCCATCGGGTATTGTCTGTGTTCGTTGATGAGACCGCTTTCCGCGTTGTCGATCAAGATTTTGGCAATGTTGTCGTTCTCGAATTTAAGTTTGCCGTTTGAGGCGGCCATCCGCAGTTCCGGAATGCGGGAAATCATCTCGGTCATATTGATCTTTGACGCGTCTGGATCTTTTGACACATCGTAGGTGATTCTGGTTCCTTTGCGGTTTATCAGAGACTTGGATTCAATTCCCGCGGATGCGATTTCCTCTCCGATTTCCAGATATATGTCCCCAACATCCACGTTCTTCCCGATGACTTTGAGATCCAGAACCTTGGATTTATGTCCGGTACTCTCAACCAGAACCTGATAGACCCCGTCATCAACTTCGAAATTGAATATTCCGTCTTCCAGTGTGATCGTTCTGGCTGCCTTTTCTCCCGTCAAGCGAGTCACATAGACCTTGCACAAGGCGAGAGGCACTGCTTTTTTCCGTCCCTCCTCAAGAATTCTTCCGTTGACGAGTCGTTTCCCGCTTTCAGGATTCTTCACCGACAAAGGCTTGCCGCTGCTTCCTCCGATGACGATTCGTGGGGTGTCACCTTTAGCCGCCTTGTCTGCGAAGATTTGACTCTCCTTCCCACCGTCAGGCCGTAAAACGATCTCTCCGACCGACAGATCTTTCCCAGCCACCTCAATCTTGACCCGCCGGAGGAAGAAACCCTTTTTATGAACCATCAATGAATATTCCCCCGAAACAGCGACCTTGACCGAAAAAGTTCCGTCTTTACCTGACATTACTCTGGCGACCTCTTTTCTGAAGGCGTCTCTGACCTGGACCGTCGCCTCCGCCAAGATGCTGTCGCCGCCTTCGACCTTCACCACTCCCGAAACAACATATTCAGTGTCATTCTGTGAATATGCCCTCACGACCGTCAGGCTTGAAAGCAACGTCAGGAACAGAACCGCAATGAGCGTTTTATTCTTAACCATTATAGAAGCTGTTTAAAAAATTCCTCTTTTTTCTTACGCGGCCTTTCCGGCCATTTTCATCTTTGTCATCGG
>CAVCPY010000095.1:0-6576 GCA_963604245.1 Eggerthellaceae bacterium | reverse complement strand
CCGGCACACTCCTTCTTCACAAACAAATTGCTCCGCAAAAATCCTTCACAAAAATTTACCAACTTATTTTTTCATCATCACTAACATATTGCCTTATGAAACTTCATTCACGTCCGAAGACCGCCAGGATGATGATCTTGCCTTCGACGTGAACGCTGAAGGACTACTGTTCGGTCTGCGCCAGTTTCCTGGCCTTACGCCTCTCCTGGGCGGTGGCGAGGGAGCAGTAGATTGTCGGAATCAGCACGAGGGTGACAAGCGTGGAGATCGTCAGACCCCAGCAGACCGTCATACCGAGCGAGCGCCACAGCTCAGAGCCTTCGCCCTGACCCACGGCCAGAGGCACCATACCGAGAACCGTCGTGAGAGTGGTCATAAGGATAGGACGCAGACGGCTTCTTGCAGCCGTGACAGAGGCGTCGACAACGCTCATTCCCCTCTCCCTCATCAGAATCGTGTAGTCAATCAGCACGATACCGTTCTTCACCACGATACCGAGCAGGATGATGATACCGATCATCGCCATCACACCGAGAGCCGTGTTCGTAGCCCACAGACCGAGAATCACGCCTGTGAACGCGAACGGCACGGAGAACATTATGACGAACGGACTCATAAACGACTCGAACTGGGAAGCCATCACCATATAGACAAGGATGATGATAAGGATCATCAGCACGACAAGGTTCTTGAACATAGACTGCTGGTCCTCGTAGTCACCCGAAATCTCGGTCGATATGCTGTTCGGGATGTCGGTGGCCTTGACAATCGCATTGGTCGCGGCCACGGCCTCGCTCAAAGCGTGTCCTTGGGAGACGATGCCGGTCACGGTGATGTACCTTTCACGGTTCTTCCTTTCGATTGTCGGAGGCACCTTGGACTCGACCACCGTACCCAGATCCTTGATGCGGACAGCCTTGCCGGCAGGGGTATAGACGACGATGTTCTCGATGTCCTGCACGCTTGAGCGGAACTTCTTGTCATAGATGACACGGATGTTGTACTCTTCTCCTTCCTCACGGTAATAGGAGCCTACGGAGCCGTTCATCGCGGCGCTGAAAGCTGCGGCGGCGGTCGTTGAGTTAAGCCCGTTCAAAGCCAGCTTTGTCCTGTCGAAATCCACCTGATACTCAGGGGTGTAGTCATCACGGCTCAACACGACCTGAGAGAAATTCTCGTCTCCCAGCATCTTGCCCTGGATTTCCTTGGCGACACGGTCTGTCTCGTCAAAATCATAGCCGAAAATCTCCAGTGTGATGGAAGCCGCTCCTCCGACTCCACCCATTCCTTCGGAGACGGTTCCCTTCTTGACTTCGGGATACTCACGAAGGTCCTTTCTGATGATGTCGGCGATTTCGGTTGACGACCGCTCGCGGTCCTCCATCGAGCCGAGGTTGACGTTCATCGAGATGATGTAGGATCCGTTGGACTGCATACTTCCCCAGACGTTGTCAGAGCTCGCCTGTCCATAACGGTACTGAAGCACCTTGATCTCAGGGATTTCAGACTGAAGCCTGGCGGCGAAGTTCTTGGCGAACTCTCCGGTCACGGTCTGTTCCGTCCCTACCGGAAGCTCGATCGAGACGGTCAGACGACCCTCGTCCGAATGAGGGAAATACTCGCTCTTGACTCCTGGCCCGAGCAGCACAAGGACAGCCACGAATATTGCAAGGGCACTGAATATGACGGTTTTCCTGTGTCCCATAGCCCAGCCGATGATCTTGGCGTAGCCTTCGGAGATTACATTAAGGAACTTCTCTATATTGTCGAAGATCGCCCTGTGAAGTTTCCCTTTCTTCGGCTTGTTGCTGAGCATCTTCGAACAGAGCATCGGCACAAGGGTCAAGGCGGCCGCAGTGGAGATGATCATAATGATGCTGACTATCCATCCGAGCTGCTTGAACATAATTCCGGCCATTCCGGAAACCATTGTAAGCGGCAGGAACACGCAGAGCATCGTCAGGGTGGACGCAATTACGGAGATACCCACCTCGGAGGTGCCGTGGACGGCGGCCTCGCTAGGTTTCTCGCCTCGCTCCAAGTGCGTGGAGACGTTCTCAAGCACCACAATGGCGTCGTCCACAACCATACCGATGGCGATTGACAGGGCTGACATCGAGATGATGTTCAGCGTGTTGCCTGTGGCGTAGAGATAAATCAACGAACCCAGCAGCGAGATAGGGATTGAAAGCACGATGATGAACGTGGCCCTCCATCTTCCAAGGAAGACATAGACTACGAGCATCACCACAAGCAGGGTGATGAGGATCGTCTCCTTCAATGAGTCAAGAGTGTTGAGGATGTTCGTGGAACTGTCCACGACCGTGGTGATCTTCACGTCGGAAGGGAGGGTCGGCTCGATTGTCTTGAGTTTTTCCCTCACGCTCCTGATGACGTTGACTGTGTTGGCTCCGGACTGCTTCTGGATGGCGATCATCGCCGACCTCTCTCCGTCCGTAAAGGACTCCTGGGACTTTTCCTCAAGTCCGTCGATGATGTTGGCGACATCCCTCAGGTAAACGGTCTGCCCGTTCCTTGTGCTGACGACGATGTCCAGCAGCTCGGAAGGATCCTTGAACTCCTTCTCCACACGAAGGGTGAAGGACTCGGCTCCGATGTCGATGCTTCCGGAAGGGACGTTGCGATTCTCCGCCGCGATGGTCTGGGATATTCCCGAAACGCTCAAGCCATAGGCTTCCAGTTTGTTTGGGTCACAATAGACGTGGATTTCCCTTTCCGGGGCTCCGGAGACGCTGACAGTTCCCACGCCCTTGACACGGCCGAGAGGGGTGACAAGCTTGTCATCCAGAATCTTGTCCAGCCCCATAAGGTTCTTGTCCGCCTTGGCCGAAAGAATCAGCACAGGCATATCATCCATACCGAACTTGAAGAGAACAGGGACGGACGCTCCGTCAGGCAGGGATGAGTTCACAAGGTCCAGTTTGTCCCTGATGTTGTTGCAGGCCTCGTCGATGTCGGTGCCGTACTCAAACTCAAGAACGACGATGGAGACGTTTTCCTTCGACCTTGAGGTGATGTCCTTCAGATTCTCCACGCTGTTCAAAGTGTTCTCGAGAACCTTCGTCAGGTTGTTCTCGATGTCAGAAGCGCTCGCTCCCTGATAAGACGACATCACCAGCACGACGTTGGCGTCGAAATCCGGGTAGTTCGCCAGTGAGGTGTTCACCAGTGAGAACACTCCGAAGACCATAAAGGCGACAAACACCAACGCGGTCGTGACGGGGTTCTTCACCGCAGATCTGTAAATGCTCATAATTTAAATTCTTTAGTTGTTCGCGGAGATTTCGACCTTGGCCCCGTCCTTCAGACTGGAGCTGCCCTTGGTGGCGACGATGTCACCCTCGTTCAAGCCTTCGAGAATCTCGTAGTACCTGTCGAAATGGCGTCCGACCTTGACGAGCACGCTGTTGACAGTGTTGTCCTTACCCACAACATAGACACTTCTCTGTCCCGAGCCCTGCATCTTCACGACAGCCTCGTCAGGAACGACGATGCTGTTGTTCACGCCGAACTCGACCTTCACTCTCGCATACATTCCCGGACGCAGCGTTCTGTCAGCGTTGCCGACTACAACCTCTGTTGTGAACGTGTGGCTCGTCGGGTCGATGGTCGGGTAGATCTTGTTGACTTTCCCTGTAAATGTCCTTCCCGGAATGGCGTCGGCGGTGATTTCCACCTGGTCGCCTTTCTTTACTTTAGTGTAGTCAGTCTCGGAGATGCCGACCAGAAGCTTGACCGGAGTGATCTGCTGCACCACGAAGATGGCCTGACCGGAATAGAGGTCGCCCTGATCGTAGTTCCTTGCAGTGACTACTCCGCTGATCGGGGACCTGAGCCAGGTGTTCTCGAGCAGATTGTTGTACGACCTGCGGCTGACCTTCCAGGCCATCTCGGCGGCGTCGTAGTCGGATTTTGACACTCCGCCCTCATCATAAAGGCTCTTCAGACGGGCAAGTTCGGTGGAATCGTTGACAAGCTTGAGCCTCGTCTGGTCAAGCTGCGACGCGTCCATCTCGGCCAGCAGCTGATTTTTCTCGACAAAACTGCCGACATCGACCTTGATGGACTTGATCCTTCCGCCGGTCTGCGGAGCGATGTTGTTCACAGCGAAAGCCTGGACGGATGATGAATATACTTCCGTCTGAGGCACTTCCTGCCTTACGGCCGTCGCGGTCGCAATCAATGTAGCCCTTTCCTCGACGTTCTGAGCCGAAGCGGAGCTGTCGGCCTTCTTACCGTTTCCGCAGGCGGCCAGCATCACGGCGGCCGACGCGAAAACCATCGTTCTTGTAATCTTGTTCATATTCTTGATGTTTTATTTTTTACATATTTTCGAGATCGACCTCACCCTTATCGTCTATGAAGTCGTACCCGAGCGTCTTTTCAAGGTTGGATTTTGCCACCACGAAGTTATAGACGGCCTGCGACTGGGCCAGACTGGCCTGGGTCAAAGTAAGCTGGGCGTCGTTCAGCTCGGTGATTGTGCTCTTGCCGACCTTGTAGGACTTGGCGGCAATATCATAGGCCTTCTGCGCCAGGGCCACAGCCTCAGTGGCGGAATTGAAGCTGTTCATATTAGTCTCCATCGTGTTGAGGTACTGACGGATGGAGATCTTGAGCTGCCTTTCGGTCTCGATTCTCTGAAGGTCAAGCTGGGCGGCCTGCACCTTCGCCTGGCTGACATCATAGTGACGCTTCCCTCCGGTGAAGATAGGAATCGAAAGACTTACCCCAACGTAGGAATATGGAGACCATTGGTACTCGCTGAACTTGAAGTCATTGGTCATAGCGATCATGCTGTAGGAGAAGCTTGCGGCGAGGGTAGGCAGGTAAGCGGCCTTCTGCAGACGCACGGTGGAGGCCAGCTGCTCGGCCTGGATGGCGAGCTGGCGCATAGTAGTGTTGTACTCAAGCGACGGGTCGCCGTTCTCGTTGATGTCACGGAACATTTCCTTGGAGAAATCCTCAAGGGAGCCGGACACGTCGATGTTCCTGTCCAGATCGACACCCATCACGGCCTTGAGCTGCCAGAGCGCAAGGATGACGGAACTCTCCGCATTGTAGACGTTAGGAATCGCGGCCGCGACGGTTGACTTTGCCCTCGTATATTCAAGTTCGGAAGCCTTCTGGGCGTTGTAGCGCTTCTCGGTCTGCCCGAAGTTGTCCACAGCATTCTCATAAACATCCTTATAGACATTGAACGCCTCCTTGGCGAGGAGCACGGCGTAGTAGGCCTGCTTTACTTGCGTCACCATATCCAGCCTTGAGGACCTGGCCTTCTCCACGGCGAGGTCAACCCCCTGGCCGGAGATTTTTATGCTTTCCCACAACTGGGCGTTGACAAGGGGCATCGAGGCGGAAAATCCGTAATTATAGGTGTTCCAACGTCCTACAGCGAATCCGCCGCTATTGGAGCCGCTCCCTCCGGAATCCAACTTGACGGGATCCATCCCTGCCTTCTCGGACAGCTCGTTGATTCTCAAGAAATACGGAGCTATCGAGCTGAGCATTCCTAATCCGCCGCCCTCATCATCGGAGCCGCTGTCGGAATCCATATACATCACCTGTTTCTTGATTGTTCTCTGGTAAGCCCCGGAGGCGTTGATCTGCGGGAACAGAGATGCGTAGGTGCCTTTCTTGGCATATTCGGTGCGCTGGATCTCCTTGTCCGCAACCTTGACGGCGACATTCTCGCTGAGAGCCACCCTCAAAGCGTCATCCAAAGAAAGGACAACCTTCGCAGTGTCCTTCGGAGACTCCTTGGGAATTGTGTCGTTCCGGTACTGAGCCTGGGCGGAAAGAGCCAGAGGCAATGCCGCGGCCGTAAGCATCAAATGCTTGAATCTGTTTTTCATACTTATCTTAACTATTTTTATCATTATTCAGCGATGAATACTTCTCCAGTCCTTTCGGAGTAAGGAGAGTCCTTGTGACGATGTCCTCGAACGCGGCCGCCAGAGACTTGAAAGACACGTTGAAGCCATCAATGTGGTAACGTCCCTCCAGATAGTCGGCCATACCGTCGTGCATTATGCAGATGAGAAGCTGCACCCCCTCGAAATCCATATCCGAACGGACAAGACCTGACTTCATTCCTTCATTCAAGCAAGCCACAAAGAAATCGTACATCGCCTTGTAGCGCTCGTCTGTGCGCTTTGAGAACGTCTCGGGATAGTACTTCTTGATGTCCTTGGCCATCCTCTTGTCCCTGTCGATGGTCTTCTTCCTGCTCACCAAGGAAAACATCGCCTTGAGAATCTGGACGACATCCTTGCCGGCGACAAGCTTCTCGAACTCGGCCTTCTTCCTTTCCACATTGCAGGTTACGACATCGGCGACCAAATCCTCCTTCTGGGCATAATACTGATAAAAGGTCTTCTTCGAGATGCACAGTTCGCGGCAGATGTCATCGATGGACACCTCGCGGACCCCATCCTTCAGGAAGAGTCCGTTCGCCGTCCTCATAATCTTGTCTTTTGTCAATTCAGCCATAATAACCAATAAGAAGCTGTTTAAAAATAATTCCTCTTTTTTCTTACGCGGCCTTTCCGGCCA